>NZ_JBWKUH010000024.1:0-76865 GCF_059420745.1 Sphingobacterium sp. GW821-FHT03E03 | reverse complement strand
AAACCTACTTAAAAAGTATAATATTTTATAAATCCCTATTTTCCGGGATAATCGGCTACAAAAACAACAGAAATATTTGTCTAAACAGTTTAATATCATTAATTATCGCCTAATACATGACCGCAAAATTTTGAAATAGTAGAAGAGCTATTTCTTCTTAAAGATTAAGGCTCTATTATATTCAAAGTTCATCCTGGCGATATTTAGGACAGATATACCTTGCGGACATTCAACCTCACATGCTTCTGTATTTGAACAGTGTCCAAAAGATTCCACATCCATTTGCTTGACCATACTGAGTACACGATGATTTCTTTCCTCCTTTCCCTGTGGCAGTAAGGCCATATGTGTAATCTTTGCTGAAGTAAATAGCGCTGCACTCCCATTTTTACAGGTGGCAACACATGCACCGCATCCGATACAAGCAGCTGAATCAAACGCTTCTTCGGCAAGTTCATGTGAAATGGGAATAACTGTGGCATCTGGTGCCTGACCAGTATTGATAGATACAAAGCCTCCCAGTGAAATAATTCGGTCAAAAGCGGACCTATCCACTTTAAGATCTTTTTTCACCGGAAATGCTGATGAACGGAAGGGTTCTATCACAATAATATCATTATCGTTGAACGAACGTAGATGCAACTGACAAGTGGTCGTATGTTTCAACGGACCATGCGCAATACCGTTAATCATTACACCGCATTGGCCACAGATCCCTTCCCTACAATCATGATCAAATTCAACAGGATCCTCTCCGCTCACAATGAGCTTTTCATTTAAGGTATCCAACATTTCAAGAAAAGACATATGTGGATTAAGCCCCTGAAGATCATAGGCCACCAGTTTTCCTGCTGTTTGATTATCTTTTTGTCGCCAGATTTTAAGATGTAGATTCATAATTATTCATTTTATTTGTAGCTTCTTACAGTAGGTTGTATTTCTTCGAAAGTCAAAGGTTCTTTGATCAATTCTGGTTCTTCCCCTTCTCCTTTCCAGGCCCAGGCAGAGATAAATTGAAATTCAGCATCATTTCTCAGCGCTTCTCCATCCGCTGTTTGGTATTCCTCCCTAAAATGTGCACCACAGGATTCTTCACGGGTCAATGCATCATAGCACATCAATTCACCGATTTCAAAATAGTCTGCAACACGTCCAGCTTTCTCTAATTCCGTATTTAATGAATTTAGTTGCCCACTAACCATAACATTGCTATAAAATTCCTGCTTAAGCTTCTTGATTTCCGCTATTGCATATTTAAGTCCCTGCTCATTTCTAGCTAGACCACAATAATCATACAGCAGCTTCCCAAGTGTTTTGTGAAAATAATCGACAGTTTTATTGCCCTTAATCTGTAATAATTCATCAATTTGCTTTTTAACCGCTAACTCTGCCTTTTCAAACTCCGCATGATCTGTAGAAATCTTTCCGGTGTGAATTTCATTCGATAAATAATTGGCGATGGTATAAGGCGCAATAAAATAACCGTCCACTGAAGCTTGAAGCAACGAATTTGCTCCTAAGCGATTAGCGCCATGATCGGCAAAATTAGCTTCACCAAGTGCAAATAGCCCTGGCAAAGTTGTCATCAGCTCGTAATCAACCCAAAGTCCGCCCATCGAAAAATGGGCCGAGGGTGATATCATCATCGGTTCAGAATACGCATCATAGCCCGTTATTTTATGGTACATATCAAAGAGATTACCATATTTCTCTTCAATTTTTTGCTTCCCCTGTTCCTTGATTGCTTTTGCAAAGTCAAGGTAGACGGCATTTTTTAAAGGGCCTATACCAAAACCAGCATCTATCCGCTCCTTGGCCGCTCTAGAGGATATATCCCGCGGTGCAAGATTCCCGAATGCGGGGTATCGACGTTCAAGGTAATAATCTCGATCTTCTTCTGGGATGTCATTGGCTGCTCTGTTTTCATCCTGTTTTAATGGAACCCAAATGCGACCATCATTACGTAAGGATTCTGACATCAACGTCAGCTTGGATTGATAATCGCCTGATTGCGGTAAAGAGGTCGGATGAACCTGAATCCAACTTGGGGATGCCATCAATGCCCCTTTTTTATGTGCCCGCCAAATTGCCGATCCGTTACAGCCCATTGCTAAGGTAGATAGATAATAGATTTTGCCGTATCCACCCGTTGCAAGTATAACAGCATGTGCAGCATGTCGTTCAATCGCTCCAGTATCTAAATTGCGAACAATAATACCACGCACTTTCCCATCGATGACAACAACATCTAACATCTCATGGCGGGAAAAGAGCTGAACAGTTTTTTTACCGACCTGCCGCATCAAGGCCTGATAAGCTCCCAATAGCAGCTGCTGTCCGGTCTGTCCCCTTGCGTAGAATGTTCGGCTCACCTGAACCCCACCAAAAGAGCGATTGTTCAGATATCCCCCATATTCACGTCCAAAGGGAACACCTTGCGCCACCGCTTGATCTATCAAATTCAACGAACATTCAGCCATTCGATAGACGTTAGCTTCACGCGCGCGAAAATCGCCCCCTTTTAAAGTATCCACAAACATACGGTAGACACTATCGCCATCATTCTTATAATTTTTAGCAGCATTGACGCCCCCCTGTGCTGCTACAGAATGGGCTCTTCGGGGACTGTCCTGAAAACAGAATGATTTGACCTGATAGCCCATTTCGCCAAGAGATGCCGCTATTGAGCTTCCCGCCAGCCCTGTCCCCACAACAATGACATCTAATTTTTTGCGATTGGCGGGGTTAACAAGCTTTGCAGTTTTTTTATAGCGTGTCCACTTTTGCTCCAAAGGTCCCGCTGGTATTTTTGAGTTTAAAGTCATGTCTTCGCCTTTAGTTAACAGTAAAAAATATATAAATTGGCATTAACGCAAACCCTATGCTGATGACAATGGAATAGGTTGTACCAATTACCTTAAACCAATGGACAAATTTTGGATGATACAGTCCGAGGGTTCTCACCGCACTATGAATCCCATGAATAAGATGATAACATAAGGCCACCATGGACAAAACATAAATAAGCACATACCACCATTGTTGAAACACTGCAATAACCAATACATAGAGATCCTTATTTCCTTTTGCATCCAGTGGTGGAGCTCCAAACTTATATACGTACCAAAAATTCTGAAAGTGGATGACCAAAAATATCAGAATAAGCGTGCCCAGAATTCCCATATTTCGGGAATACCATTTGCTCGCACGTCCACGCCGGTCTGACTGATAATCCCCACCTGTTTTTTTATTCTTTATAATGATGACCAATCCATCAATAGCATGCAGTACAATACTCAGGTAAAGGACATAAGAAACAATTTTAATCAGGATATTTCCAGAGAGAAAGTGTGAATAGGCATTAAACTGTAAATGTGCCTGCTCCTGTGGTAAAAATAGCTGCAAATTTCCCAGAAAATGGATAAGCAGAAAGAAAGCGAGAAATAACCCCGTTAAGCACATAAGTATTTTCTTTGATAAGGTCGATAGCATAAGCCATTTATTTAATAATAACCAATAACTTTCATCCATAAACCACCTACACCCATATAGATAATCAGCAGCACGATCCCGATTTCCAGACCCCGCAACCACCAGGACTTAAGATCAACATAACCGCTACCAAAGAATACGGGTGCTGGACCATGACCATAATGTGTTAACACGCCATATATGGAACCCAGAAACCCAAGCATCATGGCCAACAACATGGGCGGGATGCCTAATGATACACCCACTCCCAATAATGCAGCATACATTGCGGCAACGTGAGCTGTGGCGCTCGCAAAGATGTAATGGCTAAAGAAATACACCAAAACAATTACGGGGAATGCAATCTGCCAACTCAGCCCGCCAATCTGTACCTTGATCAAATCACTAAACCAACCTATAAATCCAAGTTCATTCAGCGAACTGGCCATCATAACTAAAACGGCAAACCAAACAATGGTATCCCAAGCCCCCTTCTCTGCTTTTACATCCTCCCAGGTTAGCACCGAAGTCAGCAAAAGCAAAGTCAATCCAATAAATGCAGTTGTAGTTGCATCAATCGACAGCGAACCTCCAAAAATCCAAAGCGCCAGAAGTATAAAAAATGCCAATAACATCAACCACTCATTTCTGGATATGGGGCCCATCTCTTTTAATTTTTCCGCCGCCATTTTGGGTGCATCACCCGTCTTTTTTAGTTCAGGTGGATACAGTTTATAAAGTACAAGTGGAACAACAAAAAAAGCAACGATGCCCGGAATAAAGCCTGCAACGGCCCAAGACATCCACGTAATATCAATCCCTAGATTAGCCGCAAACTTTTGACACATCGGGTTGCTCGCTGTTCCGGTTAAAAACATGGAGGAAGCAATCAAATTCATGTAGTAGCTATTCAGTGTCAGATAGGATCCCAGCTTTCGATGCGTCTCTGGTTTGTCTGGAACAGAATCAAAACTGATGGCCATAGATTTCATAATTGGGTAAATGATACCGCCACCTCTGGCCGTATTACTAGGTATCGCGGGTGCCAGACACACGTCAGCCAAACCTAGACCATAGGCCAGTCCAAGTGAACTTTTTCCAAAAACTCGAATAAAAAGAAATGCAATACGATTGCCTAAGCCCGTTTTGATAAACCCGCGTGCGATAAAAAACGATATCCCTATAAGCCAGATAACCTTATCACCAAAGCCGGTCAACGCTTTCGTAATAGATTTACCCGCATCTCCGGGAGCTAAAACCTGTGTCAGCGCCGTAAATCCAATCGCCATCATACACATGGTACCCATTGGCGCCGCCTTCAGAATGATCCCGAGTATGGTCGCAGCAAATATGGCAAACAAATGCCAAGCTTCAGGACTAACGCCCTTAGGAACTGGAATAAACCACAAAATGAGCGCAACAATAAAAGTGATGGCAACATTTTTGACACTAATTTCCTTCATAATAATTGAGGTTTAAAAGATTAGAATCTACTTTGTACTTGTACGATAAATAAGTTTTTATTGTATTCATTGGTATTCTGAGTCTGCTTCTTATAGCGATCGAGTTGAAGACCAAGCTGTATCCGGGCACCGTAATTTTTCAAAAACTCCAGACCAAACATTGGCGTAAAAGTTTGCCTTGCATTTGCATTTAACTTATAATTTGGGTCGATATACTCATAACGACAGGAAAGCTCAAATGCACTGAGGTTATAATAGTTGACTTCATACCTTAAATTCGGCAGGAAATAGATACCGCGAACGAGGTAGTCACTTAATTTTGAAGTACGCGCCCCCTCATCCAACGCATAATATAAGTTATGATTGATAGCCTGTTTTGCTTCCAGTTGCATATCCAGGTTCCAACGTTTCCCAAAATCTACGTTTCCACTCAGATCTACCCCCAGTGCGTGTACTTGCTTTTTCATAACCTCACCCACACCGCCATTTAGCCCAAGATTGACCCCATATTTTTTTGAAAGCCCAAATACCAAGCGTGTTGAATATTGCTTTCCATTATCATTGTCGACGACTTGGTTTTTACCATTTCCATTGACCACGGAAAAAGAATAACTAAATGGCATATCTCCTAAATTGACCTCCCCTGTTGCTGCCATTCCAATCTGAAAACTCGCCCAACCCAATTTGCCAAATTCAATATATTGATTTGACCAATCCAACGATTTAATAATATCTATTGGATAAGTTTCCTCAATGCCAAACCAAGGTCGAAACTGGCCAACTGTAATGGCCAACTTAGGGCTAAACGTATATTTTAAATACGCATTTTCAAGTACCTTTGTTTTTGGGTCACTTTTAAAATCAGCTAAATTGGCAAGGACTGCTACTTCAGTTCGCTTACTGATCTGCGCACGCATCTGCACCCGCATATACTTCACCATAAAATTATTGTCCGTTCCAGAGCCGTCACTATGGTGAAGCCCGTTCACGTCAACATCTTTAGTTGTGCTCACAAGGTACCGCGCCTGAAAAAGCCCCTTTATCTGCAGTTTGGGATAGGTGATTTCTTCTTTGATTTGCTGTACAGAATCTCTTTTTATCGGCTCAACTGGACCCGGTTCTTGTCCTTTTACAGTCGTGTATAGCAATAAGTATAAGACAGAAATTGGAATGTAAAGTTTCCTCATATCTAAAACAATTATCTATTCGCCAGTAGCCCAGCGCACTTTTCAATGTCAATAATGTATATTATAATTTATTCTTTCTCTAGTAACATCTAAACGGGTGAATAGTTTTAATTTTCTAATAAATTTTGTAACTAAAAGAAAGTTTCCTCCAAAGAGAGGTCAAATTGATTAAATTCAGCGTTTTTGTGTATTTTCACGGTTGAATATACCCAGATTTCAATTTTTGAATTAGTAAAAATTTCAAGATTGAAACAAATACTAAACATCCAAAGAACAAATTATAGATAATTTTAGAATCAATAAATCATATGAAAGAACAATTAATCAGAAAATGCTGTATTTGCCTCGTACTAATTATCTATGGGTTTTTCGTCCCTGTTTCCGAGGCGGCGGAACGGGAGAAGCCGGCAATGTTTTGGACTTGGCTGGATTATAATCCAACTACAAATTTTGATTCCATCTGCCGTGAGATGAATTACTTGGGTATTGATGGGGTCATGCTAAATGCAGCCAGTCCTGATGAATATAGAGTCGCCATTCCTATTGCAAAGAAATATGGGATACAGGTAATTGCCTGGCTATGGACGATGAACCTGGAGCATGATCGGGATAAGATCTTAAAAGAACATCCAGACTGGTTTAGTGTCAATAGAAATGGAAAAAGTCTGGCTGATACCACTGCGTATGTTGGCTACTACAAATTCTTATCACCCGTTGTACCAGGAGTGAAAGAGTATATTAAACAGAAAATCCAGTCTTATTGCGAAGTTGAAGGTCTCGATGGTATATCAATAGACTACAACCGCTATGTAGATGTTGTATTACCAACCACTTTGTGGCCAAAGTATAATATCGTTCAAGATCGCGAATACCCAGCATGGGATTATGGATATCACCCCATTGCCATAGAAAAATTCAAAAAACAATATGGTTATGATCCCAGGGCACAAAAAGATCCTTCAAAAGATCTAAAATGGAGACAGTTTCGTTGTGACCAGATCACTGACATCGCTAATATGATTGCTGAAGTTGTCCACAGCCATGGAAAGACTATGGCAGCCTCGCCTTTTCCTACACCAAAAATGGCTTCGAGAATGGTTCGTCAAGATTGGGGTAAATGGAAACTGGACGTTGTATTCCCTATGGTATACAGCAACTTTTACACCGAGGATCCAAGCTTTATAAAAGATTGTACGCTAGAAAATGTCAGAGATAAAGCTGCGAATACCACTTTGTACTGTGGATTGATGGCTAAAAACAATGATGAAATGTTTGTCGATATGGATGAGGCTTTAAATAATGGTGCTCAGGGAATCTCTATTTTCACCATACAAAGTCTCCAAGATCCAAAGATTAAAGAGCGCTTCAGAGCCTATACAACAGCCGCTAAATCCAAAAAAGAAAAAAACAATGGAACCTTACCTCGTATTTCAACCAATAAGGTAGAAAACGACCCTTTTAAGAAAGCTGGCATCATGAAATTGATCACCCAAAAAATTCAAGACATGGTAAAAGCGGAAAATCCGGCAGCAAATCCTGTGGTATTATCTAAGTATAAGCAAGTTGATGCGTACGATGTCACAAAAAAATATCTCGTAAAGGATAAGGTCAGTAACAAAAACTTCTATGTGACCTTCTTTTTCTATGGTGACATACTTTCGGGCTGGAATGTTGATCCTGCCCCCTCGAACAGCTAAAGTATCGATACTTTCCTATCTTTGGACTTTCATAAATAGATTGAAGACATGAATAGAACTTTTGGTTTGATAACAGCTTTACTTGTCCTAAGCTATACAGGGCGAATAGATGTGTGCCAGGCGCAGCAGACGACAAGTACCGCAACGGTAAAGGATGCAAAAAAGATAGATCAAGCAACATTAAATAGCATTCTTGAAAAGAATAGTCAGCGCTTTAAACTGGGAAAAGTAGCAGATTACATTCCAGAACTGGGCAAAGCAAATGCACAATCCATTGCACTATCTGTTGTAAATAACGATGGTACTCTGGTAAGTGCCGGAGATATACATCAAAAATTTACGATCCAAAGCATATCAAAAATAATTGCGTTGATGATTGCGGTACAGGAGAATGGTGAAAAAGCTGTTTTTGAGAAAATGGGATATTTTGGAACCGACAAACCTTTCAATCACTTTGGCAATTTAGAAACAATGGGTAAACCGCTTAATCCTATGATGAATGCAGGTGCTATATTGACCACAGCCCTTATTAAAGGGAATGCTGAAGAACCCTTTGCTAAAATCCTTAAGATGATACGTTTCATTACAAACAATGAACAGATAGATTATAGCCATGCGGTATATAACTCAGAAAGAGAAACTGGTCATAGGAATCGCGGTATGTTCTACATTATGCGAAATAATGGGTTAATTGATGGTGAAGGGGAAGAAAAGCTCAATAATTACTTTAAACAATGTTCCATCGAAATCACAGTGGAAGATCTTGCCAAAATAGGCTATTTTTTTGCCAATCACTGTGTCCGTTATGATGGAAACAAACAATTTCAAGATCCTAATCTGTCACAGCTTATTCAGTCACAAATGCTGATTGCCGGCATGTACGAATTCAGTGGTGAATATGCCCGTACGGTTGGGCTACCGAGTAAATCCGGTGTGGGCGGAGGAATCGCTGTCAGTGTTCCCCGTAATATGGGAATAGGCGCTTTCAGTCCGGCTTTAGACCAACACGGCAACTCACTGGCAGGTTATCATATGATCCTAGATCTGGTGAATGCCAAACATCTGAGCCTATTTGATTAACAGATCAAATAGCATAAATTAAATAGTTTGCAAAACCGAATCCCTGTTTTGCTTGTTAATTCCTACGTCTGCATAGCTATATGCAGGCCTAGGAATAAATTAAAATACCAAAAAATAAACCAATGGTGAGAACAGAAACAATAATCGCTGTGGAAAGTGTTTCTAAAAGTTCAACCTTTTACCAGGATTTGCTAGGTTGTACCAGCGAACATGGTGGCGAGACTTTTGAAATTCTAACAGTTGAAAACAATGTAATTTTATGCCTTCACAAATGGGGTGAACACGCACATCCGACCATGCTCCAACCCAAAAATGCCGGAAATGGTCTAATCCTATTCTTTCGGGTAGGTAATCTCCAGGAAGTGTTTGAAAATGCGACCAAACTCGATGCCATGTTCGAAAAAGAAATTCACTACAATGAAAATTCATTAAGAAATCAGTTTATCCTCCGGGATCCTGACAATTATTACCTGATTATTTCAGAATAAGAAGTTCGTCCGTAACTATATACGTTGGTTAGATTTAACAGATGTTAATTTGACATGTGCTTTCTTAAACCAGTTTAAGTTTATTATTCAATCTTTCCTGCAACTTTGTAGTATCAAAACATAAAACAATGACAGCACGATTAAATATTGCAAAAGTAGATGCAACAGCTTATAAAGCGATGATGGGTTTAGAAACCTACCTCGCTAATATCTTTCTTACCCCTATCCAGAAAGAGCTTATTAAAATAAGAGCATCCCAAATTAATGGATGTGCTTTTTGCCTTGACATGCACACCAAAGATGCATTAAAGTATGGTGAAACTCCTCAGCGTATATTCTTGCTGAACGCCTGGCGTGAGACCGAATTATTTAATGCCGAAGAACAGGTTTTATTGGAGATGACTGAGGAGATTACCCTAATTCATCAAGAGGGCCTGACGGAGGAAACTTATCAAAAAGCGAAGAAACTATTTGACGAAAAACAACTTGCACAGATCATTATCGCTATTATTACAATCAATTCATGGAATAGAATTGGTATAAGCACACATTTGGAATTATTAAAGTAGGTAAACCAGAGACATACCCGGTAGGATGCGAATTCAATCGCTCCCGATAGGATGTAAATGAATTTATAAAAATGGGGTCAGTCTAGCGCGAACGGCCCCGTTTTCGTTTAAAATAACTAGTCGATAAAATCTTAAATCTACCATCCCACAAATCACATTAATCAGCTATCTTTAATCCGAAAAAAGTTTATTAAACCAATTAAACGCAGAAAAATGAAAATCGTTAAAAAAATTTTAATTGTTTTGGTTATTCTCATTGCCATTCCCTTAATTGTGGCTCTTTTTGTTCCTAAAGATTTTGATGCAAAAAGTGAGATTACCATTGACAAACCTAAACAGGAGGTCTTCAACTATGTGAAAATGCTTCGAAATCAAGATTACTTTGGGGTATGGCAACTTTCCGATCCACAGATGAAGAAATCCGAACAGGGCACCGATGGTCAGGTTGGATTTAAATACAGCTGGGATGGCGAGAAAGTTGGAAAAGGTTCACAAACGATTACGCGCATTGTAGATGGAGAAACGATCGAAACATCACTTGACTTTGGATTCGGCGAACCGTCAAAAGGTTATTTTACGCTGAAGGAAATATCATCGAACCAGACAGCGGTGACCTGGGGCATTACCGGTAAGTCACCTTACCCCTGGAATCTAATGAGCCTATTTATGAATATGGATAAGGATTTTGATCAAGGGCTCAAAAACTTAAAAGATGTCTTGAAATAGCTTCATACATCATAAAAAAAGGTATTTAAAGCATAATTAAATGATCTTTAAATACCTTTTCTTCAAAAAACGAATTGAATTAACGACGACTCATCAGAATACGTAAAATATACCAAAACAACAACATGATAGAGGAAAATAGCTGTAATGCAGCCCCTACATATTGTTCATTGCCGTAATTATATTTCAGACTTTGCGTTTGGTACAAAATGCTTCCTGAAGCAATCAACACCATGATGATAGAAAACCAAAGTCCCAATTGAAATCCAAATAATGCGCCCGCGACAATGGCACCCAATGCCAGGAAGCCACCAATAACAAGGATGTTTTTCAGAAAAGAGAAATCCTTGTTTGACATAAAAGCAACGGCTGTAAGTGCTGTAAACAAGGCCAGCGTCATTATACTTGCCTGGTAAAGCAAGCCCGCACCATCAGTCATCGAAGCGGCAATAAAAATCATTGGTAGGAAAATAATAGCTTCCAATACAATGTAAAATGCCAGTCCAAGATACTGGGTCTGACGACTCTGCGCTAATGTCCATCGAGAAGACAATGAAGCTCCCAACCAGAAACATCCGAGGAGAAACAACCAAATAAACTTCCCACTGACCATCCATACAATAAAATCATAAGGAACTAATTTTATCAATAGGGTTTCTAAAACGATAAATGCTAAAATAGAAAGGGCAACATGAAGATAAGTTTTTTTGTAAAAAACGCCCCTTTCAGCCTCATCGTTAACAAGTAAATACTCTTGTGATTCCATAAAACAGTTAAATAAGATGTATTAATATACATTAAAAATAAGCATTAATTCGATTTTCACAAGAAATAATTTAAGCAGAGCCTATCGAATTACATCGCATTGATACAAAAAAAGAGGACCCCGCCTAGCAGGGTCCATTCAAACAAACAACTTATTTCCAGCCTCCTCCCAAATCTTTGTAGATATTAACAACCGCATTAAGCTGTTGCTTCTTAGTTTCTATCAATTCAAGTTTTGAATCCAATACATCGCGTTGTGTCATCAGCACTTCCATATAATCAGCACGTGCCGACTTAAACAGATCGTCTGATACCGTCACAGAATTATTGAGCACTTCAACTTCCTTGGTTTTGAAATCATAACTCTTGCCAAGGTTTTCGATATTAGACAGTTGGGTAGACACTTCCAAATAGGCATTTAAAATTGCCTTCTCATAATTATAGACTGCCTGTATCTGCTTCGAATTTGCGGTATTGAACTCCGCTTTCAATCCATTTTTGTTTACTAGCGGAGCTGCCAACTCTCCTATTATGTTGTACAACATCGATTCGGGCATTTTAAACAAATAGGATGGCTTAAAAGCTTGCAAACCCAGCGCAGCCGATATTTCCAAGGAAGGATAGAATTCCTTCCGCGCAATCTGTACATCCAATTTTGCAGCAGCAAGTTCATATTCAGCCTCACGGATATCAGGTCTATTGCTCAGGAGTTGACTCGGTATCCCCGTTTGTACTTTCGCAGGTACCATATCCACGAAGCTACTTTTATCACGTTTGATTTCCTGTGGAAAACGTCCTAAAAGGAAATTAATTCGGTTTTCAGTTTCCTTAATCTGCTGGCGTGTCTCAAATTCCATTCCTTTGGTTTTTAACACTTCTGCCTGGAATTTTTGAACAGCAAGTTCTGTCACGCGCGCCGCCTGCTTCTGTAGTTTTATGACCTCCAGTGCATTGTCCTGCAACTCGATATTCTGTTTGATAATCGTTAGCTGGTTATCCAAAGCCAACAATTCATAGTAAGATCGCGCAACCTCAGCGATAAGACTGCTCAGAACAAAGTTTTTACCTTCCACCGTAGCGAGATACCTGTTCAATGCCGCCTGTTCAGAATCTTTTAGTTTTTTCCAGACGTCGATTTCCCAGCTTGCATAGGCACCTATCTTTAGATCACTCAGTGGATCGGGCATTTCCTTCCCTGGTGCGATCTCCGTGCTGGCATCCCCAGCTCCCTGGCTTGTATAGCGCCCGACCTTCTCCACACCGCCACCGGCACGTAAACCCACACTCGGTTTCAATGCACCTTTTCGCAGTAAAATATCATTCTTGGCAATAGCCAATTCTTGCAAGGTCACATTCAGCTCCTGGTTATTTTTTAATGCAGTATCAATTAAAGCAACTAAATTAGGATCACTAAAAAAATCACGCCACTTCATATTGGCCGAATTCGTTGTGTCCTGTGCAAGTGCTTCAGCAAATTGCTGTGGCACTTGCTTGTTTTCCTGAATCTGAGTCGCTTTAGGAACCTTACAGCCTGTCATTGCTGCGGACAGCAAAACCCCTACTACCCAATATTTATTTGTTTGACTAGCCATTGTTATCGATTTCTTCAGTTAATGGATTTTCATCTTCATGTTTGATAAGTTTACGTTTGGAAGCGATTGTTCCAAAAATAAAGTAGAGCCCCGGTATGACAAGGATACCAAAGACAGTTCCAAACAACATCCCTCCTGCCGCTGCAGTACCAATGGTCCGGTTGCCGATCGCTCCAGGCCCAGAAGCCATGACCAATGGAATCAAACCTGCAATAAACGCAAATGATGTCATTAAGATAGGTCTAAACCTCACCTTAGCTCCTTCCAAAGCTGCTTCGATGATACTGAGTCCCTGCGCATGTCGCTGTGTGGCAAACTCAACAATTAAAACCGCGTTCTTACCCAATAATCCAATGAGCATGACCAAGGCCACCTGCGCATAGATGTTGTTTTCCAGTCCCAAAACTTTGAGCAGGAAAAAGGCTCCAAAAATACCAATTGGCAATGATAACAGAACCGCAAATGGCATGATAAAGCTTTCGTATTGTGCTGAAAGAATAAGATAAACAAAGCCTAAACAGATCAAAAAGATATAGATGGCTTGATTACCACGACCCACCTGATCTTTGGAGATACCAGCCCAATCAATACCATAGCCCTGTGGTAAGGTTTTCGCAGCGACGGCATTGATCACTTCAATAGCCTCACCGCTACTATATCCAGGAGCAGCAGAACCTGAAATTTCAGAAGCCATGTACATATTGTGCCGCGTGATCTCGGAGAGTCCATATACCTTTTCCATATGCATAAAAGCCGAAAAAGGCACCATCTCATCCTTATCGTTTTTCACATATAATTTCAAGATATCTTCAGGAAGAGCCCGATACTGCGGTAATGCCTGTACCATGACCTTATATTGCCGGTCATACTTAATAAAATTGGTTTCGTAGTTACTCCCCACCAATGTAGAAAGCGTATTCAGTGCATTGTCAATAGTCACCCCTTTTAATTGAGCCATATCATTGTCGATATGGAGCATGTACTGCGGAAAACTCGCACTGTAAAATGTAAAAACTGAGGACAACTCCGGTTGTTTATTCAATTCACGGACAAAATCCCTACTTACGGTCTCCATTTTCTTATAGTCACCGGAGCCCGCTTTATCCAAAAGCCGCAACTCAAATCCCCCTGCGGCACCATATCCTGGTACTGCTGGTGGCTGGAAAAACTCGATGGAAGCCCCAGGGATATTTTTCGCTGCATTTTCCAGCTGTTCGATAATTTCCTGCGAGGATTCCTTACGCTCTTCCCAACTTTTTAAATTGATCAGACAGGTTCCGGTATTCGCACCGGTTCCCTCAGTCAATATTTCATAACCGGCCAATGAAGAAACAGATTGTACACCATCGATGTCCTCCGCCTCCTTCTGCAAAGTTTGAGCGGCCAGATTTGTCCGTTCTAAGGTCGATCCCGGTGGCGTTTGGATAATGGCATAAATCATCCCCTGATCCTCGTTTGGAATAAAGCCTGCTGGCACGGAATTATTTAAAAAGTAGGCACCAATACAGAATCCGATCAATACCACAAAAGTAAAGAGACGCTTGTCAACGATACCTTTCAGTAAGAAAACATATTTGTTGGACATCTTATCAAACAATCTATTGAACGCATCCAAAAATTTGTCCACGATAGATTTCTTACGAGGTTTTCCATGATTGTTCTTAAGCATAATCGCACACAACGCTGGTGTCAACGTCAATGCAACTACACCGGAAAGGATAATAGATGTCGCCATCGTGATGGAGAACTGGCGATAAAAAATACCGACAGGCCCCGACATAAACGCAACAGGAATAAATACGGCCGCCATTAGAAATGTAATAGCGATAATAGCACCGCTGATTTCATGCATCGCTTTCTTCGTTGCCTTATAGGCTGAAATATGCAGTTCCTCCATCTTGGCATGTACGGCTTCGATGACGACAATGGCATCATCCACAACGACACCAATTGCCAATACCAGGGCAAATAGTGTGATCAGGTTGATTGTGATACCAAAAAACTGCATAAAAAGGAACGATCCCACTAAGGAAACCGGTACTGCAATGGTTGGAATCAAGGTAGACCGCCAGTCCCCAAGGAATAAAAAGACAACAATCGCCACCAGTATAAAGGCTTCAATTAAGGTATGGATAACTTTTTCCATTGAAGCATCCAAAAATTTAGAAACATCATAACTGATTTCGTAATCCAGTCCTTTCGGAAAAGAAGACTTTAGTTCCTTCATTTTATTTTTAACATCCTGGATTACCTGAGAAGCATTGCTACCATAGGATTGTTTCAGGACAATAGCGGCAGAGGGCTTCCCATTCAATGTAGAATAAATATCATACATGGCGGATCCAAATTTAATATCGGCAACATCGCGCAAGCGCAACATTTCACCGTTTCCATTTGTTCGTAATACGATATTACCATAGCCTTCGGTTGTTGTGAAACGCCCCGGATATTTCAGGACATATTCAAAAGACTGTGAAGTAATCCCGGAAGACTCACCGGCTTTGCCCGGAGATGCTTCCAAACTTTGCTCTGACAGAGCTTTCATCACCTCCTCAGCGGATATTTTATAGGCGGTCATGCGATCAGGTTTTAACCAGATCCGCATCGCCAATTCCCGTGTTCCAAGAATATTCGCGACCCCAACACCGTCTACACGTCTCAATTCTGAAACGATATTCATATCGGCGTAGTTATACATAAAGTTTCCATCAAGGTCTTTATCCTTGCTATATAGGTTGATATACATCAACATATTGGATTCTTCCCTTGTAATTTTTACCCCCTCGCGTACAACGATAGGTGGAAGCTTATTAACAACAGAAGCCACACGGTTCTGTACGTTCAATGAAGCTTGATTTGGATCTGTACCTAGATTGAATACCACCTGTATGCTGGCTTCACCATCGTTACCGGCATCTGAAGCCATATATTTCATTCCCGGAACCCCATTGATGGCGCGCTCAAGTGGAATGATAACAGATTTTATCATGAGTTCCCCGTTCGCACCCGGGTATTCTGCTGTAATGTTTACTTTAGGTGGCGATATGGATGGAAATTGAGTTACTGGAAGTTGTACCATCGAAAGAACCCCCAGAAACACAATGATCAGCGATATAACAATCGAAAGTACAGGTCTATTTATAAAACGACTAAACATAGTAATTTAAGAGTATGGAGATTTATTCTGTTTTTAACTTCAAATTAGAAATGGCATCTTTAGGCTGAACGAAGCTGTAGTTGATCTTTTCATCCTCTTTCACTTTCTGTATACCGTCCAATAGGAATTTATCATCTTTTTGAAGTCCACTGCTGACCACATAAAGATCAGGAAGGGAATTGCTAATTGTGATATAACGAGCTCTTAACTTGCCTGCTTTATCCACGACATAAACATATTTCCGGTCCTGTAACTCGTAGGTTGCCTTTTGTGGAATAATCAATGCCTGCTTCAATGGAAAATTCATAACGACTTTACCACTTTCACCATGTTTCAATAATCGATTGGGATTTGGAAATCTCGCCCTAAAGGCAATGTTACCGGTTTCGCTGTCAAATTCACTCTCTATGGTTTCAACCACACCATGTTCTGGAAGCAATTCGTTATTGGCAAGCAATAATCCAACATGGGTATCTCCGCGTTTACTCACGTTTGTCTGATAATTCAGGTACTCTGGTTCCGACACATTGAAGTATACCAGCATCTGGCTATTGTCGGAGAGGCTTGTCAATAACTCGCCCTCATCCACCAAACTTCCTAATTTTAGCGGGATACGGTCAATTGTACCATCAAATGGTGCTCTTATTTCAGTAAAAGAAAGGTGCAGTTTGGCAATTGCGGAAGCCGCCTTGGCTTGCTCCAGTTTTGCTTTCGCCATCGCAAGTTCGTTGGGGGATACGACATTTTTATCGGCTAAGCTCTTGGTGTTCTGCACTTCAATCTCGGCGACATTCACTTCCGCCATAGATTTTCTAAACTCTGCTTCATACATTTTGGGCATAATGCGAAACAGAAGCTGTCCTTTGTGTACAAATTGTCCCTCATCGACAAAAATCTGCTCCAGGTATCCTTTCTCCTGTGCACGTAATTCGATATTACGAAAGGATTTAATCTGAGAAACAAAATCCTTACGGATTGTTGTATCCACCTGTACGGGAGAAGTAACATTGAATTTTTCCTTTTCTTCTTTCTCTTCCTTTTTGGAAGTACACCCAATTTGGCATAATACCATAGCCAAATTAACGAGCATAAATACTCTTTTCATTTGTAAGCGTCTAATTAAAAATAAGTTTGATTGTTTGTTGATATGGTAGTTGAAATAACCTAAGCCTTAGATTGTTGTAATACAAAAAGAACACAGAATCATTAGTCTATCAATGAAAGTCTGAATTATTCGGAATACAACGAAAATAAAGTTGGGCTATTTCGGAGATTGGCTATTAAATTCTCCAGTTTTGTTGAAGAATATACCTTTGGGGGTGTAAATAAGCGACAAAATTGCAAAAAGGAATCTTTTTTGCAAAACGAAATACAAAGATAAAAAGTACAACCGCACAGAACAATAAAGCGACAAAATTAGAAGCTGCTTCAAGGTCTTTGGTCAACTGAAAATTCTCACTGTCAAACTCTTCAATGACGGGGTTCTCATCATGTACGTTTCCAGCTATTAGAGGATCGATGTGGACACTTAGAGAATTAATCCTGTCCTTCAGGTTGGCATCATTGGGCTGATACATAAAACTGACCGTAGGGCGATCAGATTCGTTAAGCACAGCATGGCTATTACCGCTCCTAATCAATAGGAACCCTATAAAACATAGAATTGTAATAACCACTTTCATTTGAGGGCAAATATACTAGCGTATAAATAATTTCAATAAGGTTTAACACAATTTAACAAAATGATTACAATCCAACAATAATGTTTAGAAAAGTGACAACTGTTGCCCTATGTCACCATCCTTTGGAGCTTCTGCCTGACCAAATACGGTTCGACCATTGTACTTCCAAGAGTCTCTACGTTCTTCTGCTATGACCTGTTGAATATCAAACTGGGGTGTGAAATTATGCTCAACGTCCAATATGATCTGATGGAGTTTATGCATGGATTTTAATTTATCGCTATTCCCCAGTTTTGACCTTTCGATACCCTTTTGTAAGATTTGAATACTTTGGTCGTAAATATTCAAAGGGACAGGAAAAGGATGCCCATCCTTTCCACCATGGGCAAAAGAAAAGCGCGCGGGGTCTTTAAATCGTGCCGGAGCACCATGGATTACCTCACTGACTAGTGCCAAAGATTGTAATGTACGCGGCCCCATCCCCTTTAACAGCAAAAGCTCCTCAAAATCCTGAGGCTGATTTTCCCGTGCCACATATAACATCGCTCCTAACCTTTTGAGATCAACATCTGCAGCACGTACATCGTGATGGGAAGGCATGACCAATTTTTTAAAGTCCAATAATGCACGGGAAGAATCTTCGTTAACGATAGCCATAATACCTGTTCTGTTAGGGGCTGCAGCAGAAGCTGTCAAGTTCAAAATAAGACCCTGCGAACGTCCTTCAATACCAGCATGAGGTTCGTCAATGAAAGAGCGAACTTTCTCTGAATGCCAATGATAGCGGCGGGCAGTTCCATCATGATTATGCATACCCTGTTGTACCACAGCCCAATGACCGTCTTTGCTGACAATAAAATTGTGGAGGTATAACTGATAACCATCTTGTATAGCCGTATTATCCACCTTGGCCACTAACTTACTTGTTCGAACCAATTTATTCCCGTCCAAACCGGTTTTATCTGCCAAATAAAGTAGCTCCTGTGGTGTGTCTTTAGAAAATTTACCCTTACCGCCACATATATAAAGGCCGAATGCATCCGCGCAGGGATTGATCGCGCGTTTTAAAGCGCCCATGACCGATGTTGTAATACCTGATGAGTGCCAGTCCATGCCGAGTACAGCGCCAAAGCTTTGAAACCAAAATGGATCTGCCAATCTCCGGAGCACCTCATCTTGTCCATAATCCATCAGGATGACCTCCACAATGGATTTGCCCAGTGAACTCATCCGTTCATACAGCCAAGCTGGTACTTTTCCATAGTGTAGCGGCAAATCCGCCGTTCCTGAATGCCTCATAAATAAAACTAAATATATTAGCACAAATATAACTCTTTTTATTTGCTAAACGAGATTTTCAGAGAATTGGGATTTATCATTTACAACACCAAGATCCTATACATGCCTAAGGAAATCAGCAGCATGTAAAACCAGAAAATCAGACTAATAAAAGAATCAATATTAAAAAAGGCTGTATAATCGTGTGATTATACAGCCTTCTCGCTATTTCAATATATTGCCGGCCAACGCCGGCTGCTTACTATCTATCCATAGTTAAAGATTTACTTTCCAGTCAAAGCCGATATAAATCCAGCACGGAATGATGGATCTTTTTCGGAAAATTCAATCGAGTGTTTATAGGTATCCACATTAAAAAACAATTCCGCAGGTTCCGCCTTTTTATTCTCTAAAAACAGTTTGAAACTATAGGCAGTTTTCTTTGATAGATCTACATTCACTTTATTGGATGAAAATACATTTGGCAGAACAACCTCTTTCGTAAACCCATCAGTACTTGGCATTTGAAATAATTCACCTAAAGCTTTAACTAAGTTGTCAGATTGCGTTCCTAGGGTAGTAATTTTAATTTTTCCTTTCGTAAAGCCTACATCATCACTTGGCTGACCATCGATAATACCTGCTGGGATAAAATCAACGACTTCAATTTTAGCACCTACTGTATCCTTATTGTAAATTGATTTCGTTGTATAAATGCGACTTGAATCGGTTTTAACTTCGTCGGTAATACGCAGAAAAAAGTTCTTTTTTTCAGGTCCTGGCGTACCATTCGTCAGTTGTTCGATGCGTACCCGCTCAATGGTATTCGCTGTCGCAGTATCACTTCCATCAGTTTTCTTCTGATTAGAATTTCCACAAGCAGCCATCATCATCGTAGCTGTTGCAAGAAGGGCTATAGATTGAATTTTGTACATGGTGAATTGTTTATTATCAGTAATAGTAGTAATATTGTTCCTATAATATTACTACTATTACTGATAACAAACAACTATTCGCAATGTTTTTATTTTATTTCAATAAAGCGTCGTATAAAATTTCAACGGGGTGAAAAGATTTTCTTCCGGTACCATCTTTGATCTGATGACGGCACGAAGTACCCGCAGCAGCAATTAGAGTCGCCGTATCTGTGCTACGTACAGCTGGCAATAAAACCAGTTCGGCTACTTTCATTGAGACATCATAGTGTTCGGCTTCGTAACCAAACGAACCTGCCATGCCACAGCAGCCCGACGGAATCACTTCAACGGAATAATTGGACGGGAACGCTAAGACTTGCTGGGTAATGCCTACCAGATGAAAGGCTTTCTGATAGCAATGTCCATGCAGCTTGATCTTCTTTTCCACAGCTGTAAACTGCTCCTGATGAATACGGCCCGCCTCGATTTCCGCCAATAGAAATTCGTCAATCATAAGTGCATTTTTAGCCACCAACTGTGCATCAGTACGAAGATTTTCATCAACCAGACTTAAATATTCATCTCTAAATGTAATGATGCCAGATGGTTCAATACCCAACAACGGTGTTTCGTCGGTAATCAGACCTTTTAGGAAATTAATGTTTTGATTGGCAATCTTTTTTGCTTCTTTGACAAATCCTTTGGAGAGATATGTCCGTCCGCTTTGTACATGTTTTGGAATAATCACTTCATAGCCCAATGCCGTTAGTAGCTTGTAAGTTGTAATACCAATCTCAGCATCGTTATATTCTGTAAACTCGTCGGAGAATAGATAGACCCTGCGTTTAGTTTGCGGTACTATCGTTTGCTTCCTGGCCCATTGGCTCAACGTCGTTCCATTCACCGTAGGAAGAGAGCGTTTTGGTGCAAAGCCTACAGTTTTCTTTACCAAACCGGATAAAAAGTCATTCTTCACAACAAAATTATAGATTGGGGCAACGAGTGATCCCAGTTTCTGGGAATCAGTAAAATTCGCGATCAATTTGGTCCTAAAGCCGGCCCCATGTTCATCGTAATAATGCTGTAAAAACTCTGCTTTCATCTTGGCAACATCCACACTCGACGGACATTCCGTTTTACAGCCTTTGCAACTTAAACACAGATCCATCACTTCCTTGATTTCCTCATGGTCAAAGCGATTTTTTTTCGTGGAGTTGGTTAAAAATTGACGCAACATATTCGCTCGTGCACGCGTTGTATCCTTCTCATCCCGTGTCGCCATAAAAGATGGACACATCGTCCCACCGGTAATTTCTGTTTTCCGGCAATCACCCGAGCCCGAACATTTTTCAGCCAAACGGAGAATGGATTCATCTTTGGAAAAATCAAAATAAGTTTTTATATCCGTCCTATTTTTGTCATTGTCATAACGCAAATGGGCATCCATTGGTGGAGTGTTGACAATCTTATTTGCATTAAATACTCCTATTGGGTCGAAGATTACCTTTACTTCCTCCAGAAGTTTATAAACCTTTTCTCCGAGTACTTTACCAATAAATTCTCCCCTCAAACGCCCGTCGCCATGCTCTCCACTCAACGATCCATTATACTTTAACACAAGGTCACTTGTTTTTTCCAATATGGAGCGGAAAGTGCGCTTACCTTCTTCTGTTTTCAGATTGACAAAAGGCTCGATATGTAGTTCACCCGCTCCAGCATGTGCATAGTAAGATGCATGCACCCCTTCTTCAACCAAAAGTTTCTGGATGTCACTGACATAGGCCGGAAGATCCTCTGGAGAAACCGCACAGTCTTCGATTAAATTGACCGGTTGGCTGTCCCCAGGAAGATTACGGATAAGCCCTAATCCAGCTTTTCGGACATCCCAGACAAGATTAGTCTGCTCGACTCCAATAATATAAGGATAGGCATATCCTAACCCTTTCTCAATCAGTTCTGCCTTTAAAGCCATCGCCTTGGCCTCGGTCTCCGCAGCAGTATGACCTCTAAATTCTACGATCAACAGTGCCTGAGGATCACCCTCAATAAAAAAGCGATTGTATTTATAAGTCGGATGCCCGACCGTAAAATCCATGATATATTTATCGACCAGCTCAGATGCCTCAGGCTGATGATTCAACGCGATGACATTTCCATGCATACATTCAACCATATCAGCAAAATGAACACATAATAGTCCAAGTTCCTGCGGTGGTAAATCCATCAAGTGAAGCTTTGCCTCCGTTACAATCGCCAAAGTTCCCTCCGAACCCGCCAAAAGGTTACACATATTAAAGGGTTGCGTACGGTCACTCAAAATATCTAAGGCATATCCAGTATTTCGTCGGGTAATCGAACGCTTGGGGTAGCCTGTTTCAATCGCCGCCAAATTTTGAGGATCTGTCAACAAATCATTCATGTGACGGTAGATATCCCCTTCACGATCTGCCTGTAAAAGTTTTTTAAAATAACTTGCCTCATCCAGCGAAGCAAAGCTCACCTCTGATTTATCATCTAAAAGTACATTTGCTGCAATTAGATTATGACGGGTATCGCCCCAGACAATGGAATGGAGACCCGAGGAATTATTACCAATCATACCACCAACCATAGCCCGACTTGCCGTGGATGTCTCCGGACCAAACATGAGCCCAAAAGGCTTCAGGTAACTATTCAGATCATCACGAATCACGCCGGGTTGTACCCGCACCCATTTCTCCTCCACATTCAATTCCAGGATGCGGTTAAAATGACGGGATATATCCATAATGATACCATTTCCGACAACCTGTCCTGCCAACGATGTTCCAGCGGTACGGGGAATTAAGGTTGTTTGGTTTGCTCGGGCAAAATCAATCAAATTCTTTATATCGTTTATATCAGATGGAATGGCCACCGCCAACGGTTTTTCCTGGTACACCGAAGCATCTGTTGAGTAGGCAAGTAACATGGTTTGATGCGATGCCTCATCTGAATAATACAACTCCCCTTTAAGTTGAGTTGCCAATACGGCTAACTGATTCTGATCTTTCACTGAATTTGCTTTTTTATATAGAAAACAAATTTAGTCAAATTTCTCCTTTGGAAAAAGGAAGAATTGCAAGAAATACACAATTTCTTTTAACAAAACGCATAAAAACGCAATCACAAAATGCAACAAACCGGAATTTTATTTCGCATCTTCATGAATTGCTTGTATTTTTGCAGCAGCAACACGGTTTAATGAATTAACATCCGCTCTGTTATATGCGTAATCTTATCCTTCGATACACATTACATTCAGATTTTATTATATATTCGATACGAGTGCTAGTAGGATTTTTACTAGGCTACATTCTATTTGTGTCCTTTCCGGAATACTCTGTTTCCTGGACACTTATTTCAATTATCCTAGTGATATCCCCGCAGGAAAATGAGTCCAAAAAAATTGCCATTGACCGTGCCAAATCCAATTTCATTGGCTCTGCCATCGGTCTCAGTTTATACTTCGTACCGATTCCACAGCTATATGCAATGATTATCGGGATGCTTGCCTCCCTCATCATCTGCAAGGCACTGAATATTATGGCTGTGGCCCGCACATCTATGGTGGCTTTAATTATTGTCTACCTACATGAGCAGGAAAGTCGTTCATATTTTGCAGCCCTCGACCGTTTCGGTTGTGTTTGCGTGGGATGTTTGATCGGCTTAGGTGTCATCCTATCCACCCGGAATATTATTATTAAATTGAGAAATCGGTATAATTGTTGACCATCACAAACTGTAGACCACCTGCAACTCCTTTTCAACCAACAAATTAAAGCAAACAAAGAAAATCAGCAGAAAGGCAAATCGAATAAAATTCACAACAACAACTATTCTTTCAGAATAATATTCATAATTAATACTAATATTTTGAATATTCTACTTTTTTCTTTACCTTTGCAGTCGAAATGACAAAAGTAGAATATAATTTAGATCAGGTAGATTACAAAATTCTTCGTTTAATGCAGGATAACGGGCGTATCAACAATGCTGATATCGCTAGAGAATTAGGTATGGCTCCTTCAGCAATACTGGAGCGGGTTAAGAAGCTTGAACAGAAAGACGTGATCCTAAAATACAGCGCCAAGATCAATCCAGCGGCTGTTGATCAGAAACTTTTATCATTTATTTTCATCAAATCCAATGATATCATTGGCGAACAACGTGTAGGTCTCGCCCTCGCGGAAATCCCGGAGGTACAAGAAGTACACGACATTGCTGGAGATGACGGTTATCTTATCAAAGTAAGAACGGCAGATTCAACAGGTTTGGTTGATTTAATGCGCAATACACTGGGTAAAGTAGAAGGAATAATTTCTACTCGTACCACAATTGTACTTCAAACGGTAAAAGAAGATCAACAGGTTGTTATACCTGAATAACAGAAAGGAGGTTTTAATTATGTTGCAAGGACACAAAAAAGCTGCAAGCCCTTTAATGGTTGTGGTTGCTTATTTTATTATTTATGTGGTATGGGGCTCTACCTTTTTCTTTATAGAAAAAGCATTGCATAGTTTTCCACCATTTATATTAGGCTCGTTTCGGTTTGTTACCGCAAGCGCCATCCTGATGAGTTATTGTGCCATAAAAGGTTATAAACTGTTTAACAAACGCTCCATATTGGAAGCTGCCTTTGTAGGCTTCTTACTTCTGTTTGTGGATATGGCCGGAGTCATCTGGGCCGAACAATATGTTTCTGGTGGGGTAGCCGCGATTATCGCCGCTGCAGCTGCAATCTGGTTTATTTTACTTGACAAACCCAAATGGAAAGAGAATTTTAGCAGCGTTACCACAGTAGCCGGTGTTGTGCTTGGGTTCATTGGGGTTGTTATGTTATTTGCAGAACAGATCATGGCTTCCAACGACAATGCCAATGGAAATTTGAAAATCATCGCGCTATGTATTTTGGTATTGGGCTCCATCTCCTGGACAGTAGGTTCATTAGCGTCTAAATACTTCAAAAAATCAGAAGCACAAGAAAAAGAAGATCTGCACGTTATGGTCAAAACAGCCTGGCAGATGGTCACTGCAGGTGTTCTTTTTAATATCACCGCGCTGTTTACAGGCGAGTACGCATCATTTGAATTAAGTAGTGTCGCTCCTGTCGATTGGTTTAATTTAGCATATTTGATCACATTTGGTTCTATCCTTGCATTTAGCTCCTATATTTGGCTTTTACAGGTGCGCCCAGCGATGGAAGTAAGTACATACGCTTATGTAAATCCGATCATTGCGTTAATATTAAGTCATTTTTTCACTTCACATGCCGTGACTTCCTTACAGATTGTAGGTTTGGCAGTTATTTTGTTCTCTGTTTTACTGATGAACTGGAAGGCTTACCGCACCAAATTGTCAACTAAAAATAAAAACAAAAAGATCCTGCAAGGAGGTACATTGGATACTTTGCCAAAGCATGATGATCGTCAATCAACTATAGATGATCTTCCCGAAGCAGAATTAGTACACTAGGTTGTTATTTTTCTAATTATATGATAAAGCTTAACGTAGATCTATGTTAAGCTTTTATTGTTTTTATCTTTTTAGCAAAATTAGACGAGCAGGAATAAGATTTCTTCATATTTAATTGGCTAACTTTGCCCCAGTATTTGGCTAAACTAACTATAATGAATATATCAAAGCAAATTGCCTTTATTGGTAGTTTTGGAGTCGCTTCGCTTTTGATGGTCACAGGTTGTTCAAAGCAACTCCACCCTACACAAAAGGACTTCAAACAATACCATATCAACAAGGATGTACAAGCAGATCCTACCGTCGTTTCCATCTATGAGCCATTCAAGCAAAAAATGGAAACCGAAATGAACCGCGTTATCGGACATGCCAATAAGGCGTTGACAAAAGAGAAGACGCCTGAAACATTAATGGGTAATTTCTTTTGCGAAGCCTTGTTGTGGATGAGTGACCATTACGCCCACAATCCCGCAGACCTGGCCTTTGCAACAAAAGGAGGAATTCGCAATGATCTCAAAGCTGGAAATATCACAGTAGGACATATCTTTGAAGTAATGCCCTTTGAAAATACATTGACGATTATTGAGCTAAAAGGCAGCCAAATACGCCAGCTTGCTGACTATATCGCGACAACCCATGGCCAGCCTATTGCGGGCATGACCTTAACGATAACAGGCAATAAGGTACAGGATATCAAAATCAAAGGACAGGCAATAGATGACAATAAAGCATACAAACTCGTCACCTATGATTATCTGGCCAATGGTGGCGATAATCTCGTCCTATTGACACAATCGATCGCTAGAACCAACTATCCCCAACGGATGCGTGAAGGTTTGATAGAATATGTAAGTGAATTAACAAAAGCAGGTAAACAAGTAAATGCGGAATTAGATGGAAGAATTAAAATCAATTAATCGGAGAACCTTTATCAAGCAAGCCGGTGGATTTTCTGCAGCACTTGCTTTGGGTTCATTACCTTTTCAGGCGGCAGCAAAAAGTAAAAAGATCAAATTGACCATTTTACATACCAATGATGTGCATAGTCGCATTGAGCCTTTTCCAATGGACGGTGGTAAGTATCAGGGACTGGGTGGTGTAGCTCGTCGTAGCACACTGATCAATAAGATCCGTAGCGAGGAAAATAATCTACTATTATTGGATGCAGGAGACATGTTTCAAGGAACACCGTATTTCAACCTCTTTGGCGGTAAATTAGAGCTCGACCTGATGACCAAATTGCGATATGATGCCGGGACATTTGGTAACCATGAGTTCGATAATGGCCTGGATGGACTCGTGAAATACCTAGATCACGCCAAATTTCCATTTCTGACGGCCAACTATGATTTTAAAGGTACCGTACTTGAAGGGAAAACCCAGGATTATACGATATTTCATAAAGGCGGTATCAAGGTAGGTGTATTTGGACTGGGGGTTGATATCGAAGGTTTGGTAGATCCCAATAATTACAAAGGGATGAAATATCTGGATCCGATTGAAATATCCAACAAAGTTGTTAAAATCCTGAAAGAAAAACATAAGTGTGACCTTATTATCTGTCTTTCACACCTTGGGTATCAATATGAGAATGATAAAGTTTCAGATCTGGTTCTGGCAGCCAAAACATCAGATATCGATTTGATCATTGGCGGACACACCCATACTTTTTTAAATGAACCGACCTTGGTCACAAATTTAAAAGGAACACAGACAGTGGTCAACCAAGTTGGTTTTGCAGGCATCAATCTTGGTCGCATTGATTTTATTATGGAACCGGGATCAGACAAAAAGCAGATGATAGCAAGTACCTATCAGGTCAACCCCTCAATAGCAGAATCGCAACTGGCATAATATTATCCATTTATAATAGATGCCAAATTGACCAAATCAATTTGGCATTTTTTTGACAGAATCCGTTAAAGTTTTTGTGAGCCAAAACCAGCCCATACCGGAAAGATGGAAACGCTCATAATAAATGACAAGCTTTTAAAAAGCAAATTATTTGCATGAAAAAAATCATATCCATATACTTGGATTCCTTCAAAGGCCTTTCACAGGCCGCATGGCTCTTGGCAGTTGTTATGTTGATCAACAGAATGGGAAGTATGGTTATCCCCTTCCTAGGGCTCTATATGACACAGGTCCTTCATTTTGATATCAAACAAGTTGGTATTGTGCTTATGAGCTATGGCATAGGCTCAGTTTGCGGCTCCTACATCGGTGGATGGTTGACAGATCGGATTGGTAGCTTTAAGGTGCAATTCGGTAGTTTAGTATTGGCTTCGCCACTATTTTTATTGATTCCTTTATTTAAAGAGGTTCAATCACTGTCTATCATGATCTTTACACTAAGTCTAATTTTTGATGCATTTAGACCTGCAAATTCTGTTTCTGTTGCGAGTTACGCTAAACCCGAGAATATTACCCGAGCGTTTTCGCTCAACCGTTTAGCAATTAATCTAGGATTTTCAATCGGTCCTGCCGCCGCAGGCTTTCTGGCTACAATCTCGTTTAACTGGATATTCTATGGAAATTCCTTTGCAGTGATGTGTGCTGCAGTAATTTTCTTTATCTTCTTTAATAAAAGACAAAAAAGAACAGATGTAAAAGCAAAAAAAGAAGCATTGGCAAACAGCAATATAATCGTAAAACAAAGTCGCAATCCTTATACCGATATTCCCTTTGTATTATTTAATATATTTTGCTGCATTTTCTCGTTCTGCTTTTTCCAGCTAATTACGACATTACCGATATTTTATCGTGAAGTACACCACCTGGATGATCATCAGATCGGATTTCTCCTAGGTTGGAGTGGTTTTGTGATTGTGCTATTGGAGATGTTTGTCGTCCATGTCGCCGAAAAGAGGTTCTCACTGATTAGTACATTGGTGTTTGGTACAGTTTTATGCGCCCTCTCCTACGCCATGTTAAATTACATGGGTGGACTAGGCTGGTTATATTTCACATTTTTTATCTTCGGTCTTGGCGAAATGCTGACACTTCCCTTTATGGCGACCGTATCTGTCAATCGTTCTACACCCAAAACTCAGGGAGCATATATGGGATTCAACTCCCTAGCTTTCTCTGCCGCAAATATCTTTTCACCATTGCTAGGAACTTCTATTGTTGACTCCTTTGGTTTTACAACATTGTGGTGGGCCACAGCACTGACCCTGTCCTTTACAGGACTCGGCTTTTACCTTGTGCTGAAATGGATGCGCTAAATAATAAAAGGGACATTTCATTTGAAATGTCCCTTTTATTATTTAAATAAGATCGATGGATTTTCTTACCAGATCTTAATACGCTTATCTGTAGGGATAAACATTTTATCGCCATCTTTCGTTTCCCAGGCAGCATGGAATGCATCCAAATTGATGATCGGAGCGAATGCCCTATATTGTGCAGGAGAATGTGGGTCCGTCTTCACCTGATTCACAACAAATTCATCCGTTGTCTTCGTTCTCCAAATGGTAGCCCAAGAAAGGAAGAAACGTTGATTCTGTGTAAAACCATCGATTAAACCAGGATTTCCTTTGTCTTTTAAATACAACTGTAGTGCATCAAAAGCGACCGAAGAACCACCCAAATCACCAATATTCTCACCTAAAGTGAAACGGCCATTTACAAAAACTCCCAGAACGGGCTCATAAGCTTCAAATTGTTTGACCAACGCATTCGCTGCGGCTTCAAATTTAGCCTTATCACCATCAGTCCACCAGTTGTTCAAATTGCCATTACCATCGTATTTTGCACCCTGATCATCAAAACCATGAGACAACTCATGTCCTATGACTGCACCGATGCCACCAAAATTAACCGCTGCATCGGCTTTGTAATCATAAAACGGAGGCTGAAGAATTGCTGCCGGAAATACGATTTCGTTAAACAATGGACTATAATAAGCATTGACAGTCTGTGGTGTCATTCCCCATTCAGATTTATCAACTGGCTTACCTTGTTTTGCAAGGTTCTCATAAAAAGCCCACTTGCTGGATGATAAAACATTCGCGTAAAGCGATGTTCCAATATCAAGCTTGCTATAATCCTTCCATTTGTCCGGATAACCGATCTTCACTTTAAACTTCGACAACTTTTCGAGCGCCTTCACTTTTGTATCTGCGGACATCCATGTTAGACCATTGATATGTTGCCCGAATGCTTTTACAAGATAACTTACCAGCTCCTCCGCATCCGCTTTGGCTTTTGGTGGAAAATTCTCCTTCACATATAACTTACCCAAAAGCTCCCCAGCGATAGAATTAACAAACTCTACCCCTCGTTTGTCCAGTGCACGTTGTTCTTTCTGCCCTTTTAACTTACGACCCCAAAAATCAAAAGAAAGATCATTTAATTCCTGAGTTGTATACGAAGCAGCGGTGTTTAATAAGTGAAATGTCAAGATATCTTTAATAATCGGAAGGTTCGCCGGATTGAAGATTTTATCTAAATTTTCATAGTATTTTAGTTCTGGCACAATAACGGTATCAGCTTTGAATCCAACGTCGCTCAGATATTTAGCAATGTCAACGTTTTTTACCATCTTTTTCAAATCAGCAACCGCCACCGGATTATAGCGGCCATTTGCATCACGCGACTGTTCGACAGTTTTTAGATTAGCAGCCAATTCTTTTTCAAATGCAACAATTTTTGGACCTTTTAGATCTCTTGTGCGTTGCCCCGATTTGGCGTAAAGCGCAGAGATATATTCCGAATAATCCTTTAACGTCTCTTCATTCTTTTGATCCTTAACTTGGTAATAAGAACGGCCTAAGCCTAGACTTCCACCACCCAAATAAACCGTATTGACATTAGAATTTTTGAGATGCGCATAAACATATCCGCCAAAGAAAGGGTTTCCTCCTATAGGAGCCACTTCTACCAGATATTTATACAGATCATCAAAATTCTTTATCGCATTAATTTTTGTCAAGTAGGGCTGAACAGGTTCTAATCCCAATTTGTCACGCGTCTTCGTATCTACAAAAGACCGGTACAGATCACCTATTTTCTGATTATCTGTTCCTTTTGTAAACTGGCCCGATAACGATTCCTGTAACACTTTCAGTGTAGCGATGTCTGTATTTTCACGCAACTCATCAAAAGAGCCCCAACGTGCCTTATCCGACGGAATTTTAACCGTTTTCATCCATTGACCATTCACAAAATTATAGAAATCATCCTGCGGACGAACACTTTTATCCATGTAATTTACATTGATTGCATTATTTTGCGCATGGCCGGCCAAAGAACCACATGCCAACAAAGCAGCCAAAAGTATATTTCTCTTCATATAAATTTTAGTTTGTTATGTATCTACACAAACTTAAGAAAAGTTTCGCTATTGTTCCTAACACAAAACATAGTTTTGCAGACAACTGAAATAGTAGATATTACACTATGTCTGTCTTTTGTTTTGAGTCGATTTACGGAGCAGGAGAAAGAAAATCACCAGGAAGAGTGCCACTCCACCCAACCAAATCCAGGGGTTGGCATACCACAACGTGCCGTTTGCCTCCTTGAGCTTTTGATTTTCCTCAATCGGCACCTCCGCATGAAGTATAATAATTGAAAACAGCAAACAAAACAGTAAAGACATTCTTTTCATATGATCTACTTTATATAGATAGAATGCTCCGCAAGCCTATTTTGTTTGCTTAGGATAAAATTTGTGTTCAGTCTTTTTGTCTGATCTCCCCCAGATGAACGACATCTTTTAAATCAAAAGGCGTTTCTTGGTACACAAAATAGTTGAGCCAATTGTTAAATAACAAGTTAGCATGGCTCGTCCAACGCACCAAAGGTTGATTTTCTGGATTGTCATCTCTATAGTAGTTTGCAGGCATGCGAATGGCCTGGCCTTTTTCTAAATCCCTTTTATACTCTTCATCCAAAGTAAATGGTGCGTATTCAGAATGGCCGGTCAGATAAAATTCCCGACCACCGCGGGAAGATGCGATGGCAATACCTGCCTCAGGAGATTCGGAAAGAATTTCTACCCCGCTTTTAGCAAGTAAATCGTCTTTCTCCATAGTTGTATGCCGGCTATGAGGAATAAAAAACTCATCATCAAATCCACGAAATAACGGATGTCTTTTGTCGAGAGCAGTATGTTTGAATACACCAAAAAGCTTTTCGTCCAACGGTTTTTTCTCCACATCATAAAAATGATACAAGGCTGCCTGTGAAGCCCAACAGATATACAAGCTTGACGTTACATGTGTTCTTGCCCAGTCAAAGATCGTCTGAATTTCATTCCAATAGGTCACCTCCTCAAATCTGACCATCTCAACCGGAGCGCCTGTGATGATCATACCATCGTAGAAGTTTTCCTTCACTTCACTTAGGCTTTTATAAAACATCTCCAAGTGTTCCTCAGGAGTGTTTTTTGAAACGTGGGTTTCCAATCGAAGAAACTCCATCTCAACTTGCAAAGGATTATTGGAAAGTAAGCGGATAAAATCGGTCTCCGTTGTAATCTTAAGAGGCATCAGATTGAGGACCAAAACACGTAATGGTCTAATATCCTGCTCGTTTGCTCTTAGATCACTCATAACAAAGATATTTTCCTTTTTTAAAAGCTCTATCGCAGGAAGGTTATTAGGAAGTTTGACTGGCATATATAAATTTCTCCTTATACAATTAGCATGCAAAATTAACAAGAAAATGGCAGAATACTAAATGAAACCGCAAATTTAAGTTTGCACCAAAACATAGCTTTTTTCCCTTTCAGATCACTCTTCGGTTAATTGCCTTAGGGCTTTTTGAAACTTCGCCGAGCCAAAATTCATCCCGCCAACGTGCTTATTGACCAGTTTGCCCGCTTTATCTATGATAATGGTCGTGGGAATACTTGTCGTACTAAGATCTTTTGGTAAGGCGGAGTTCAGCTGATAGACCGGAAGACTATATTTTCTTTTCTTAAAAAACTTCTCTGAGTACTTCAGGTTACCGTCTACGTCCACCGATAAAAACACAATTCGGCTATTCCCTTGAAAGTCTTTATAGAGTTTGTCCAAAGAGGGCATTTCTGCTAAACAAGGTGAACACCATATCGCCCAAAAATTGATCAAAACAACTTTACCTTTGAGCTGATTCAACGAAATCACCTTGCCTTTACTATCTTTAAAACTAACTTCGTCATTTTTGAGTCGCAAGCCAGCAGACGTTGTCGGATCATTTCCATACGCATAACCCGATGTGTATGCAAATAGTAATAGCAGTAAGATGCTGATCGTAATGGATCCAACGCTGTTTTTTCTTCTCATATTGTTTCTTTCATGAAGCACACACAATCAACGTTTATTGTATAAATTGATTGTGTTCATCACTACACAAACTACAATAAAATTACATTTAATCTAGCATTTTAATTCAATATCCATGTCAGCAAATTGACCAAACTTGATGGTTTAAATACATCCTACTGATCCAATGCAGTCTATGAACACAAGAAAAAACTGCAAAATCAGAACATAATAAACTAAGCAGCTGGGAATTAAAGCTAACAAAAACAAATTGCTAATTAGTCACCATCCCATTTTTTGGAAAACGATCAATTGAATGCAATGATTTGTCTAAAAGTTATTACAAACAAATTGGCGGCTATGATTATTATATAGTATATAATAAGTAAATCAATATGAGCAAGGAAAAATCAATCCAGAAAATTGAGATCTATGGAAAAGTTTATCAGTATAGTTCCCTAAGAAATCTACCGGAGGGTGATATCGAACATCTGCCCTTCAGTATTCGGATTCTCCTGGAAAATGTCTTACGTAACCATGATGGATTTAGTATCACGGATGAGCATATCGGCACATTAATCAATTGGTCTCCTCAGCCGGTCGACAAAGATATTCCATTCAAACCGGCACGCATTCTCATGCAGGACTTTACCGGTGTCCCTGCAGTGGTAGATATGGCTTCTTTACGAGCAGAATTTGTTCGACATGGCAAAGATGGTCAAAAAATTAACCCAGCGATCCCCGTTGATCTGGTTATTGACCACTCCGTACAGGTAGATTATTTTGGCACCGAATATTCTTACGACAAAAATGTAGCATTGGAATATGAACGTAACCGTGAACGGTACGAGCTTCTGAAATGGGCTCAAAAAGGCTTAAAAAATTTCACTGTTGTCCCTCCGGGAATGGGAATCTGCCATCAGGTAAATTTAGAATATCTTGCCAAAGGTGTTATTCCCCGTGATAATTGGTTATTTCCCGACACCTTAGTTGGCACTGACTCCCACACCCCTATGGTCAATGGTATCGGTGTCCTGGGCTGGGGTGTTGGCGGTATCGAAGCCGAAGCAGCGATGTTAGGACAACCTATCTTCTTTACCTGTCCGGAGGTGATCGGACTTAAGCTCACAGGTCGTATTCCCGATATCTGTACAGCGACTGATATGGTTCTTTCCATCACGAAAATTCTACGGGATAAAGGTGTTGTCGGAAAATTTGTTGAAGTCTTTGGAGACGGATTAGATACACTGTCCGTCACAGACCGGGCCACCATCTCCAATATGTCACCTGAATTTGGCTGTACGGTCACCTATTTCCCGATAGACGACCGCACACTGGAATACATGCACAGCACCAATAGAACCGAGCAGGAAATCAAGATTGTAGAAGAGTACTGTAAACAAAATCTACTCTGGCGCACAGGAAAAGAACAGATCTTATACTCCTCCGTTGTCGAATTTAATCTAAGCACGCTCGAGCCCACAGTTTCAGGCCCCAAACGTCCACAGGACAAAATTTTGGTCAAGGATTTAAACAATAAGTTTTCACAACTACTCGATAGTGAGCACCATCGACAATACATCCCGATGCCACAACGTTCGGAATCAGCCTGGTTAGCAGATGGCGGATCGGGTACCGAATTTACTTTTGGGAAAGTACCTGTTGAACATGATTCACCACATCAAGTCATTTCAGAGTCTATACATGCGGTAAGAATAAAACACAATCATAAGGAATATATTGTTAGTGACGGTAGTATCGCTATTGCTGCAATTACAAGCTGTACAAATACCTCTAATCCAACAGTCATGATCGGTGCTGGCCTATTGGCCAGAAATGCTATTGAACGTGGGTTACGGACAAAATCCTGGGTAAAGACCTCCTTGGCGCCAGGTTCAAAAGTGGTCACACAGTACCTTGAACGATCGGGGCTCAATGCAGATCTTGACGCGCTCAGATTCCACACTGTAGGCTACGGATGTACCTCCTGTATCGGAAATTCAGGCCCACTCCCACCACAAATTGCCGAAGCAGTTGAGAAAGGTGAGTTGATTGTCGCCTCAGTATTGTCAGGGAATAGAAACTTTGAAGCACGGGTCCATCCACAGGTAAAAATGAATTTTCTGATGTCTCCCATGCTGGTTGTTGCCTATGCCCTTGTTGGTCGCGTGGACATCAATTTGATGGAAGACCCTCTTGATTATGACCCGAATGGACAACCCGTTTATTTGAAAGATATCTGGCCAAGTCGCGAAGAAATTACCAAAACAGTCAACGAATGCGTCAAACAATCTGATTTCCAGGAGGTCTACGACGTTATCTTTGACGGTTCCACGGATTGGCAGGATCTAGCAGTCAATCTTGATCAGAACTATCAGTGGGATGACACATCGACATATATCAAAGAATCCCCATTTTTTGAGAACTTACAGGCTGCTCCGGCACCTATTCAGGACATTCAGAATGCAAGAGTCTTACTTTATTTGGGAGACTCAGTCACAACGGACCATATTTCTCCTGCCGGATCTTTTAAAGAAGAGACCGCCGCTGGAAAATACCTCAAGTCTCACCAGGTCAATAAAGAAGACTTCAACTCCTATGGCTCCAGACGCGGTAATCATGAAGTCATGATGCGTGGCACCTTCGCCAATGTGCGGATTAAAAATAAAATTACCGACCAGGAAGGCGGTTTTAGTAGGTATTTCCCGACGAATGAAGTAAAAACAGTATACGATACTGCAATGGAATATCGCAAAACAGATACGCCTTTGATTGTCTTAGCGGGAAAAGAATATGGATCGGGCTCATCCCGTGACTGGGCAGCCAAAGGCACTTTTCTCCTTGGTGTACGGGCTGTGATTGCCGAAAGTTTTGAACGCATACATCGCAGTAATCTTGTCGGTATGGGCGTAGCTCCACTCGTTTTTATCAATGGAGAAAATGCTGAAACACTCGGACTTGATGGCACTGAAATCTATACCATCACTGGCTTAGCAAATGAGCTAACACCACATAAACTGTTAGATGTAAAAGCTGTCCACGACAATGGGAAGACAACAACATTTCAAGTCAAAGCGAGACTGGATTCAGCCATAGAAATAGAATACTTCAAGAATGATGGTATCTTACAATATGTACTAAGACAATATTTAAAAAACAATTAGTGTTGACCTTGCTGAAGAAGCATGAATGAACAAATAGAAAAAGGGCGCCATTAGACGGCGCCCCTTTCACAACCTATATAAAAACCTACCAGAGTTCTATTAGACGATATTTCCAGCCACCGCATATACAACGATGCAACTACGCCAAAGTTACACCCTTTAACACCTGTTTTTCCTCCCTGAAGTCAGCCATTTTTTATCAACTCCCCTTTCATTATCCATGATAAAAATGTATTTTCGCAGGTAATCAATCCCAATATTTACGCAGCAGAAAAATCATGGATGAACTTGTAGAACAGACGATTTCTAAAGTAAGCTTCAATAGCGAATTGCAGCAAATTAAAGAATTTTATAAATGCACGTTTGAATATTGCGATTTCCAAAATGCCGCATTGGTAGATCTGATCTTTACAGATTGTGAATTTAAATCCTGCAATTTATCCAACATTAAGCTCAAGGGTACTCAATTGGATCACATCCTTTTTCAGGACTGTAAGATGTTGGGGATACAATTCAACGAATGCAGTTCATTCTCTTTCCATATAGAAGTGAAAAATAGCATGCTCGACTATGCTTCTTTTTTTGAACGAAATATGAAGAAATTCAAATTTGAACAGTGTTCATTACAGCATGTCGATTTTGAAAAAGCGAACCTTCAACAGGTAATCTTTAAAGATTGCGACTTTCTGCGTGCCCGATTTGAACAATGCAACCTGGAAGGTTGTGATTTTCGTACCTCCATGAATATCCAGCTGGATCCAGAAACAAATCGTATGAAAAAGAGCAAATTTGAATCAGAGCAATTACCCGGTTTGCTCGCCAAATATCAATTGCTGATCGACTGATAAGATTTTATATCATCAGGCTCCAGAAGAAATCTTTAGCAGGAAATTACGAAATAACGGATTTCAGGGATAAAAGAGCCTATTCTAAATCATCATATTTGCCTATCAATTTTAGGTAGATGAAAATATCATGCCCCTACAATAGCGAATATACCTTGCGCATATGAGCTCATGATAATTTCCTCACCAAAAAAAGCAAATTTATACAGATGAAAAAAACATTCTTATCATTCGCCGTATTAATGGCTGCCAGTACGGTATCTTTCGCGCAGGTCAATAAGGCATTTAAAATTAGTTATGCTATTGTATTCGCAAACAACAGTGGCGGCACGGAGCAAGAAGGCCCTGTTTCCCTTTATGAAGCATATGTCAGCAACGACAAGATAAAAGTTATATCTTCGGCGGAGGGACAAGAGTCCATTTTTCTTGCGAAAAAGAATGAAGATAAATCAACGATCCTTTATCCCTCCCTATCGAAATACACCGTACACGAAGAGGACGCAACCTCCTTCTCCATAAAATTAGTTCCCGGTCAAACTAAAACCATTGCGGGTTATCCTTGCAAATTGGCACAGATTGAGCTCCCCAATATGGAAGATATCGAAGGTAATACCAACTTGTCCATCTGGTATAGCGAGAAGCTACCTGTTATCTATTGGGAAGGTTTTGATATCTTCAAAAAAATTCCAGGCGCTGTACTTCAGGTAACCACACCTCTTGGTGTAGATATTGTCGCACAAAGTGTCGCAAACAGTCAGTTAAATGACAATGACTTTATTGTTCCCGAAGACTATGATCAAGTGGAATCTATCTACGAAGAAAGCCAAGAAGGTGAGGAAAGCAATCAAATGGCCGAAAACCTTTACCTATTTGAAGACAGTACCTCAGGTCTTATGGGATTGCAAGATAATACGCAACAAATCATCGTGCCTGCCCAATATCATTACATTACACCATTTGTAGGTGAAATCAGTGTGGTCCAGTTTAAAAATGAGAAATATGGTGCAATCAACCTTGCAGGAAAAGCAGTTATCCCCTTTCAATACGAATATTTAAGCTATGATGATAATTCGGGACAATTTCTATTCGGTCTAAAAGAAAAATATGGGATACTTGACAAGGCAGGTAAAGTCCTTATTCCGGCAAATTACGATATGATCTCCTTTATCAATGGTGGTTACGCTGTTTTTCAACAAAATGAAAAATATGGCATTTTAAATCAAGCAGGGAAAATCATTGTACCGGCTAGCTATAGTTTCATTTCCGAGAATAATGGCACACATTTTATTAGTGTCGAAAATGACAAATACAGTCTCGTTGATATTAAAACAAACAAAACATTGGCTCCAGCTTACGATTTTATTTCAATAACCGAAGAACCGAATCTTTTCCTTGCGAGTAAAGACGGCAAATACGGCTATTTAAATGGTCAGGGAAAAATTGCCATTCCTTTTATCTACAGCGGTGCAACAGCATTTAGCGATGGTGTAGCATCCGTCTCGAAAGAAGGCTCAGATGACGTCATTCTAATCAATACAAAAGGTGAACAGGTCGAATTGGATGCAGCTGCTGAAGCGGTAGCCGAAGAAATCTAAAGCATAACAGGCTATTCAAAAAATAATGGCTGGTAAAGATTACCAGCCCTATTTTTTTTTATCTATTTACGCTATTAATTCGCGCTTACCGTCTTCTTTTTGCCGAAAATTTTCTTACCTACTGTAAAAAGTAGCACCGCGATAATACCACCGCCCAAGCCGAACAAAAATTCCTTAGCCATAACTGGAAAATTAGGTAATGCATGGTGTAGAAAATCTATATAATGCGAAAAGATACCACCCGAAACCAAAATCAAGGCAATCGTACCTACCACAGCCAATAATTTGATAATAAAAGGCAAAGCGCGAACCAGCAATCTGCCTAAACTGGCCAATGGTCCTTTTTCCTTCGCACTTTTAATCAACTTATATCCAGCATCATCCATCCTGACAATCAATGCTACAATGCCATAAACACCAACTGTAGCAAGTAAAGCAACCACACAAACAGTAATGATTTGCAAGGTCAGACTTTTATCAAGTACCGTTCCCAATGCAATAATCACGATTTCCACAGAAAGAATAAAATCAGTCGTAATAGCTGCCTTGATTTTTGACTTTTCGGCCTCCGTATTATTCTCTTCGATAACCTCCTCAACATTGGGTTCACCAGTCTGATGTTTACGGTGGAACAAATACTCAATAATCTTTTCAACCCCTTCAAAGGCCAGATAAAATCCACCCAAGATCAAGATATATTTGATGGCTATTGGAAAAAAGACATTCAGTAGTAAAGCTATGGGAACGATAATCAGTTTATTCACTAAAGATCCCTTTGTAATGGCCCACAGAACGGGCAATTCCCTAGATGCTAAGAATCCGGTAGCTTTCTCCGCATTCACGGCCAAATCATCACCCAAAATTCCAGCTGTTTTTTTTGTTGCTATCTTACTAGCAACTGCAACATCATCCATTAAAGCCGCAATATCATCTAATATTGCAAATATTCCTGAAGCCATATTTATTAAAAATTTGAACGTAAAAATATAAATTTAATTCAATTCCCAAATAAGTAATTTAATTGGATTACAATAATCGACTATAAACAGATTTATTTTAATTGTGTATTTTAGATTCAAATTATACCAAATATGAAAAAGTCACTTTCAGCTACGGATCAGGCAGCATTATACAAAGTGCTGAAGCAGCGGTTTGATACGAATATGAACAGACATCAGGATCTTGTATGGGAGCAGATACAACATAAACTGGAAGAAAACCCGACCAAGATCTGGAGCCTACATCAAATGGAGCAGAGTGGTGGCGAACCTGATGTTATCGGAATAGATCCCGTTAATGCTGCTTATTTGTTTGTTGACTGTGCCGAGGAAACCCCAAAAGGAAGAAGGAGTTTGTGTTTCGACCAGTCCGCATTGGATTCCAGAAAGGAAAATAAACCGGTAGGCAGTGCCATGGAAACAGCTAAACAGATGGGAGTCGAATTGCTAACGGAAGAACAATATCGACAGTTACAAACGCTGGGGCAATTTGACCTGAAAACATCAAGCTGGATACAGACACCGTCCGATATCCGTAAACTCGGAGGCGCCCTATTCTGTGACCGCCGTTATGATCATGTTTTCACCTACCACAATGGCGCTATCTCCTACTATGCCGCGCGTGGCTTTCGAGCAGTATTATACGTTTAACCAAAAAGGAATAACAAGCTAACTTAAAATAGATTACATCAAAAATGAAACAGTCTATCATCTTATGGCTTAGCCTCATCTGCATCTTGTTTTCGCGATCAGTATTCGCGCAAGCCCCCTTTCCCGCGTTTCTCCAGGGCACCTGGAAAGTAGCCGATAAAGAACGCTATGAACACTGGGATCGCATGAGCGACGGTGAATTAAAGGGTGTTTCTTACAGCATTAAAAATGACCAAAAAATCGTCAGTGAGTATCTGAAAATCAAAAAACTCGGCGACAAAGTTATTTACACCGCTTTGGTAATCGGTCAAAATAATGGAAGAGAAATAGACTTTGAATTGACTTTTAAGGATAGCACCTATTCGTTTATCAATGAGCACCACGATTTTCCCAACCGAATACGTTATAAACAGCTTGCCGGAGACCGTATTCATATTTCAGTTGAAGGGAAATCCGGAAAAGCACATGCTTTTTATGTCCACAAAATAAAAAATGACAGTCTGAGTGAAAACCCCAATTATGATCGCGACTTAGCTGCCAAGTTGGGCGCTGACGACTATGGTATGAAAAGTTATATTTTCGTGCTGTTAAAAACTGGCCAAAATAAAACCACAGATAAACAACTGATCAGCGAAAGCTTTAAAGGACATATGGAAAATATTGGCCGTTTGGTCAAGAATGGGCAGTTGATTGTAGCTGGCCCATTTGGAAAAAATGACAGTGGATTTCGAGGTCTTTTTATCCTCAATAAGGTTGCAACAATTGAACAGGCCAAAGAAATACTTCAAACAGATCCAGCAATTAAAAATGGTCTTTTGGAACCCTTATACTATTCTTGGTACGGCTCAGCAGCATTATCCGAATATCTACCTTTTTCTGAAAAAATATGGAAAAAAGAACATTGATTTACTACCATTCATAAGATTTGGGATCCATTGGGAAGAATCTATTTTTTTCACTCCAGCATTCCCTAATGACAAGCTGTTGTCAGCTGTCAAATCTATTTTTGAGAAAAATATAAAACGCATGGAAAATAGATCTATACCTTCTTTCAATATTATTGGAATTGCTATACGTACAAGCAATCAGAACAATCAAGCCGCCAAAGATATTCGTGAACTATGGGCCCGGTTTTTCGAAAATGATATCATGAACCGGATTCCAAATAAAGTATCCAATGAGCTCTATTGTGTTTACACAGAATACGAAAGGGATCACACCTTGCCCTACACAACTTTATTAGGTTGTAAGGTTGCTCATCTTGATGATCTCCCGGAAGATATGGATGGCATACGCATCGAAGAAAGTCTGTATCACCATGTTGAGGCTGAAGGAAACCTGGCGGCAGGTATTGTTTACGATGCCTGGTTAAACATCTGGGAAGCCGATCTTCCAAGAGCATTTTCAGCAGATTTTGAAATATACGGTGAGAAAGCACAAAACCCAGAGCAGGCAAAGGTTGATATTTTCATTGCACTCCAATAGCCAAAGATTTCGTTACATCATTCAGGGCAAAAACAGTCAAGCCTGTTAAAGCCCTGACAACTTTTATTTACTTTCTAGTGAATGTAACAAAACGTATGTCAGACCTCTCTTGCATTTATTTTAGCCAAAATATCTTTTACCTTTGTGCCGATTTAATTAAACTAAAATGCAGGACACCACAGCCCACCGTAAGAAAATCGTACGATACAGCTACATAAAATTAATCGGAAGTTCAGTTTTCGTAAGCCTGCTATGTTGCCTGCTCGCTTACAGCCTGAAACATATTACCGGATATGTACAGGAAAAAATAGCTGAAGGCGTTTTAAACTGGGATCCTAGACTATTTATCCTATTACCAAGTGTAGGAATTACAGCGATATATTTTCTACGAAAGTATGCTTTTCAAAACCGGAAAAACAAAGGAATCAAGGAGATTTACACAACGCTGGAAACACGAAAGGATCATTTGCCTTTTTTCAAAATACCATCCCACTATATCAACGGCTTTTTGACCGTTATTTTTGGCGGATCAACTGGTATTGAAGTTTCTACTGTAGTAGCCACAGCCACTGTAGGAAACCAGGCCTATAAGCGTCTTCACCCTGCTTGGGCCTATAAAACAGAACTGATCTGCGCGGGCGTTATTGCCGGTGTAACACTATTGTTTGGCAGTGCGCTTGGTGGCTTGTTATTTGCCTTTGAAGTCATCGCCAGAAAATACAACAAAACACTATTGATCAGTGGCATCAGTTCCATGTTGGTCGCCTCGCTATTCGTACACTATATGGATGACAGTCCTTTGTTCAACTTTGCAGCGAAGCAATGGCAATGGCAGGCCGTCCCTTTTATCGTCTTACTAGGCCTAATCGCTGGTCTATTAGCCTTGTATTTCACTAAAATTGTGATCTATGCAAAATCTTTCTTTGCCGGAATAAAGAATAATTTTATCCGGGTCAATTTGGGAGCCATTACAGTGGGAATCTTGATCTTCTTTTTGCCAGCCCTATATGGCGACAGCTATCACGGTCTCGGAGAAATCCTGGAAAGTAGTTTACATGGATCTATCAATTGGCTCTACTTTCTTCCGTTACTGCTATTAGTCCTATTAAAACCGCTTGCAGCAGCACTTACCCTAGGGGCTGGTGGTGATGGAGGTGTCTTCGCCCCCAGTATTGTAACAGGCGCACTTTTAGGTGTATTTTTTGCGCAACTGTGCAATCACTATCTGGGCACCCATCTTATTGTCATTAATTTTGCACTATTTGGAGCCGCAGCGATGCTTTCTGCTGCCATCCATGCACCATTTACTGCGATTTTCATTATTGCCAGCATCGTCCCTTCAGGTTATCTACTATTTGCACCCTTATTAGTGGTAAGTGTCATCGCCAAAATACTTTCCAAAAGGATCTATCCTTATAATGTATATACCTACAAGGAAGTCGCCCATAACTAACAGCCAGCATTGACTTCAAGGGGTCTGTCTCCAAATTGAAAATACTAACAGACAAGAAAAAGGATCAAAATTCATTAAGAATTTGATCCTTTTATTTAATTTAATAAAGCTTCAAAATACCCCTAATCTTCGCGGCTACCATCATCAGCCATACGGACAATTTTTGGTGAGAACTTTGCGACGACGTCCACCAACTCCTCTTGCGAGGCCATGACGGTATGGATGTCTTTGTAGGCCATGGGTGCTTCATCCATCCCGGCTCCCAAAAGTGTAATCCCCCGATCAGCAAGCATATCTTTCAACTCAGCAGCGGAAAGCGTCTTGATTGCTTGTGTACGGCTCATCAATCGTCCTGCACCATGAGATGCCGATTGGATAGCAGCCATCTCCCCTTTTCCGCGCACCAGAAATCCAGGAGTAGCCATGGAACCCGGGATAATTCCCATTACGCCTTTTGCCGCAGGAGTAGCTCCTTTTCGGTGTACCACAACCTCCCGGTCATTCCAGGTCTCTTTCCATGCAAAATTATGATGGTTTTCAATTTTGGCTAGTAACTCCGCCCCCAAAGCATCTTTGATCTTGTCATGAATAACTTCATGGCAGGCCGAAGCATAATCACCAGCCAGATTCATTGCCAACCAATATTCTTGTCCTTCCATTGTATTTAAATCCAGATAAGCCAGATTTTGAGCTTGATAGGGTAACTTACATAAAGTCTTCGCCAATTTGGTGTAATGAGCAGCCACAGTTGCGCCTAGACCCCGGGATCCCGAATGTGTCAACAAACCCAGGTAAAGTCCTTTCTCAATGTTCAGCACCTCGTCCTTTTCAACAAACTCCACAATCCCAAATTCCACAAAGTGATTCCCTCCACCGGAAGAACCTAACTGTGTCCATGCCTTATCTTTTAAGGATTTAAGCAGATCATTTTCTGCAAACAATTTATTGTCCAGGACGGCATGATCCACACGTTCATGCTTCAGATAGCCATTTCCGGCACCAAATCGCGTATGTTTCAGAATAGTCTCTTTTAATGTCGCCGCATCTGTATCCAATAAGGATGCTGGCAGATCAAAGATGGACAAAGCCATTCGGCAACCAATATCAACGCCAACTCCGTAAGGAATTACAGCATTATCAGTGGCCAATACACCGCCGATCGGCAGTCCGTACCCTTGATGGGCATCGGGCATCAAAGCGCCAGCAACAGTAACCGGCAGCTTCATGGCTACTTTCATCTGTTCTTTAGCTCCTGCTTCTATTCCGGACGCGCCATAAATCGTATACTCCACAGGATCTTCATTCAAAGCAATTAATGTGGCATCAACAACATCCTGTCCTAATATGGCCTCTGCCAACACACTGAAAATAGTATCTTCAGTATACGCTGTTGGATTTTCCAGCACAGATTTAAATTTGGCTAACATTTCTGCTCGCGTAAAACCATGTCGCTTGCTGTTGATTTTCAACGCAGCACCCAATGTATGGTTCTCTTTATATCCTAATGCAATCAGATCATTGCCATTAATTCTTTTATTTTCCATTTTCATCTTTTTTAACAAGGGGGATCTTTCCAATCCCAAGCAGGTAGCAATACCTCTTTACAATTGCTACCCGCACCTCTTTTATCCTCAATTTTATTAACTTACCTTTGTTGTTACTTCACAAACAACTGCTTTAATTGATCTACAATCTGCCCATTTCCCGAAATAGAGATGTTATTGATCCTTTCGGCAATTTTCTCCACATACTCCATTTCCTTCAATTTAAACAACATTGCATTCTCCTCCATAAGTTTTGCCGTATTCAGCAAACTTCTAGTCGAAGCAGTTTCTTCACGGCGCATAATAATATTTGCCTGAGCGCGCTTTTCAGCGATCAACACCTGGTTCATGATATCACGGACATCCCCTGGCAGAATAATATCTTTGACTCCGCAAGTTAATAGACGTAAGCCTAATCCAGCAATATACTCCATCGTATTTTGCAAAATATAAGTGCTTATCTCTGTCTTCTTTTCCATCAGTTCATCCAGCGTCATCTGACCGATATATGTCCGGAGATTTAATTGCATCACAGCATACAATTGCTTCTCATATTCCTTATTATCCAACAGCGCTTTGACGATATCAACGATTTGATATTGCAACGTGAAATTGATCCGTATTTGCGCTTTGTCCCGCGATAGAATCTCCTGACCTACCACATCCAAAGTTAACACACGCATATCTGCTTTTGACACCGCAATAGTCTTTGCGTTCTTCCACCAATAATACATTCCTGGATCCAAAATTTCTGTAAACACGCCATCAACAAAAAGTAATCCTTTTTCATTTGGTTCAACTTTGTATTGACGGATATAATAAGCCAACGTTTGCTTTTCAAACAATTGACGGTTGACAGAAACTGGTATTTCGATCTCCGAAATATCCTCCAGCTGAAATTTACGCACTTGCAACCCTTTCCAGAACACATGTCTACCTGCTGCCAAGGTCTTTTCAAAATTATTGTTTAAGAAAACCAGCGCAATTGCCGTATCCGCCACTTCGACAATATCCACCAGTTCACGAAAGCCCTCCACCTGTAAGAGCACATCAATGTTATGGATAGACGGAAACGAATTTGCCCTATTGTATACCTCCAGTTTTTCACCGAAACCCAACCAGTACTTACCGGCTTCCAATACACGGATAACTTGGTTATTTTTAACCACCAATCCAATTTCATTGACATTTACTTGTACTCTTTTCATCATATTTATTGTTTATACTATTTTCCAATGACAAAATTTGCTATGAGCTGCCCATCAATGCCGAGCGGGATCAAAAAGAGCCCATACGGAGCTTTACCGTAGAAGCGTTCGAAATGGTCGCCTTAGCGATCCACGACAACGCTCATCCTGTATCGTCTCTGTATGAGATGTTCCCGATCACGGGCTCCACACCGACTGCCATGAAGAAAAACGAAGTTCTCCTCAGTGCCGGACAGACTATAGCAAGCTTTATTTAAATAACCTTTTTAAAGAAGGTATAACTTTCAAAACCAGAACCTAAATTCTGTGCAATACCCTTATGCTATTCCATCCGAAAATGGAAGTGGGATTCGAACCCACACGATTGAGTTGTTGTTCTAACCAAGCTGAACTATCCTGATTGCTCAGGAGCAGGAGTCGAACCTGCGACCTACAACGGAACTGCCGTGCTCTACCCTTGAGCTACCTCTTTCGAGGGAAGGATTCGAACCTTCAACCCTGGTGGCAACATTCTCTCATGCTCTTCTTCTTATCAGTATATTGAGTCCCATCGGGAACAATACTATCCTGCTATACAGAAACAGGAGACTAGGATGCAAATCAAAGAATGAGAGTTTTTTTATACTTCTCCTAAAAAGAAGTACATATCTTAAAAGCATTTTGCTAGTTTCATCAAAGAACGTTTATCATTGCTGACATTACAAAGATCGCTCTGTTAACGTGCAGACCATTTGCGCAATAAAATAAAACACAAATAAAATAACAAAAACAAGCACAACATACTGATAATAAGCTATAAAAATTTAAAAACAAATGTTAGCATTAAAAATTAGAGCCCAAATTGCGCATTTATATTGCGTAGATTAACAGTGACTAGACGAGAGATTTGCCTAGATGATCATTAGATAACAATAAATATCACTGATTTCCATGAGAAAGCTATCCGATAGAAGTGCTATTTTTACACAGTCATAAATAAAATGAATTTATTAAATGAGAACAAAAACATTATTGGCTATACTGGTTATCTATTTTGCCGCTACAGGTTGCACGGGTTCAAATCCTAAAAATAATGCTGTAAAGCCCGCTGGCGACAGCCTAACAACAAAAAGTAGCGCTGATACTGCGAAAGCCAGCGATCAGGTAAAGTCAACAACAGATCTTGATCCAGCCAAAGTATGGCTGGAGCGCATTTTTCACTGCAATGATGATAAATCTGGGAAGTATTGTTATTATCTGGACAAGGAAGAAGCCCTCTGCACGGCACGTTTTATGAAGTTTTTGCAAGATGCCAATGAAATCTATGGTCCCTCCAATCTAACGGACGCAGAATTACCGGAGGCGGAAGCGCGATACAAAGCGAAGTGGGGAAAAATTTATCCCCTCTACACGCAAGAAATGTGGTTATTCGGCCGAGGTAACGATGATGCCCTGGCCATTAATACCGTCGAGATCAAGAAGCTAAGCACAGGCAAGTACAGCGTATTTATAGATTATGGTAACAATATAAAAACGCAAAATGAGGTTCAGCTGGTTCTTGAAAACAGTAACTATAAAATTGATTATTGCAAGACAAGCTTTGTACAATAAAATCTTCGTACTTTCCGCAGTACAGCCAGGATAATCAATGGAAGGTTTTTTCTGACCAATATACCGAGCTGACAGACAATTCAAAAAAAAAACCACTTTTTATCACTAACGGATAAAAAGTGGCAATATAATAAAACAATAAATGGGGCGTGTAAGCAGATCAAATTGGAGACGAATTGCTCCACTTGACGATATTCCCTTTGTGCAGTAGGCCATCGACAGCTGAGATACGTGATACAGCTTCAGCAGAGCAGCTTGCATCCACCAATAGGAAACTCGCTTCATCTCCTACCTTTGGCCATACTTGTTGACCACTATCGTCCAAAGGTAATTTTCCATTTGTCGCATAGTGTAGGCAACGGGACAGATCAAATTCCGTCTCATAACCATAGAGTTGCGCAGCAAGGTTTGCTTTTTGCAACATATTCCCACTACCGAAGGTCCCCCAGTGATCCTGTACATTATCATTTCCGGTAAGTACCTCCACTCCTGCTTTCCGCAGTTGAGGCAATGGCATCAGCATATTGCGAAACGGGACTGAACTCGCAATACCGACCTTGGCGGAAGCCAAGCGTTCAGCTGTATATTGAAGATCTTTTTGAGACATATAGCCCAATGCAAAAGCATGACTGATAAATGTCCGTCCCTGCAGTGCGGGATTCTCAAGTACTTTATCTATTAAGTAATGGATCGTTTTGACACCAGATTCACCCCCCTCATGCAGATGGATATCGATTCCCTTTTTGTTGTCCAAAGCTAACTGAACAGTCAAATCCATAGGTTTTTCGATGCTTCCATCGATACTATAGGGATCTAGACCGCCTATAAAATCAACCTTATCCCAAGCGGCAATTTCCTTCATCAGCCCAGCAGAGTCCGTATAATATAAGCCATGTTGTGGGAAAGCTACCAATTCTGCGCCAAAGGAATCTTTCACATGTTCCAATGCCCGCAATAGATTTGCTAATGATTTGCTGCCAGAGGTTGGATCGACATTAAAATGTGTTCTTGCAAAATTAGTTCCGTAGCCCTGTAGCAACATGATTAGCTTTTCAGCCCTTTCCACCGAGGTTTTAAGCAGTTCCGGAATAATTTCCTGCTCGCGGGCAATCATATCCTTCACGGTTCTATTTTTAGGAAATACAGCCTTCCAAGGTAGACCATAAAGGGTTTTATCCAAATGGATGTGCATATCCCTAAAGGCAGGTAAGGCCAATTTTCCCTTCGCATCAAATCCACCAGAGCCAACTGTAGTTTGACCCGGCCGAATTTCCTTTATCTTTCCGTCCGCTATTGTTACCGTAAAGAGTGCCGTATCAGTTCCAACAATTTTCCCTTCACTATAGAGAAAACCTGTTTCCAATCGTACATTTTCTAATGTATACTGTTCGTTGTGCTGATTGAGTTCATTCATGAAAATATCATTTTTTTCAAAGCTAAGCTATTTAGCCCCTTTTGCTTTGTAGATATTATCACAACATTTGTAAATATTATGGCTGTGGCCTAAAATATGAAGTCTGCATGAATTTTCTCTTAATCCTGTGTTTAATACAAAAATATAGTTACTTTGAACTCGTTTTATAAAACACCACTTTCGTAATATGCAGATTGAAATTGATCACAATTTTTATGAAATAGTCAGTTGGGACAAAGATTATATCCAAATTCAAGGGACAGATTCCCCCTTTCGTGTGTATGCCCCGCCTTTTTATGATATTGCCTCCCTCAAGCAATATATCAGACTCAATCCGCCAACACCTTCCGGACATGATCGGTCCTATTCCTACCTGGAAAATCCCTATCATTTATTTACAAAACCCTACCTGGTTAAGGTTTTTCATACCTCAGCGGCACCTGTTATTGAACTTAAATCAAGCAGTATCTGCGTTCACCAACGAAAGACTGTAAATACACTCAAGTTGCTCAAGCCCTGGAGTCAGGAATTGTTATACAATGAACTGATCAAAAGGATAACTTATTGGGAAGAACAGCTGGACAACTACGCAAGTTCAGCAATCCGTATAGGCAAGCTATCTACCAGGAATTATAAAATCAAGGGCAATGAAATCTATTTTTCATCCCGATTGATTGATTTTGATAAAGAACAGATTAATCTGGTTGTTTTAGCAGCATTTTGTAAATTTTCCAAAAAAAACAAGGATGAGTCAGAAGCGATCTATAACTTGTACATCCCCAACTGGAGAACATTTAATGTATATTAAGACATGGCAGACATCAGCATACAATTAACAATAACAGAAGACAGCAACTTTGAATCGCTGCGAAACGATCCAATACAATTCTCAAAATTATTAGGCACCGAACAGCAGCGACTCATTGATGATCATGTTGTTGGTCAGCTCGATGATCAAGATGGTGCTCCGACACTGACAGATTTTAGCATCAGCAATATGCTCTTTGATCGCATGACGTTAAAGGGTTCCTTTCGCCTTCATTTCAAAATTTCCCGACAATTCTGCTGTAGCGACATCTCTTCATGCCAGACAGATTATATGGATTTTAACTTTATAAAAGAAGATAAAAAAATCTATGTAACAGGAAGTTATACGCTATGGACAATTCAATAAATTTACCCATTTAAAATCGACAACAGATCAGTTGATTCCAAGTTAGGTATACCATTTAAAAATGAAAAAACCCGAGCGCTATAAAATTAACACAACCTCCTTTTCCTATTATTGGACCAAGGGTATCGGTGCTAAGTTACTAGATAAGTTGCCCAATAAACCAAATCTGGTTGATGCGGATCAATATATTCCATTGTTATATCAATACGATGAGGCCTGTGACCGATTGGTAGAACATTTACATCTGAAAATTGGCTTTACAAAAGGGCAACAATTGATTCGGGACTACCTGCAGGGCAAAGCCATCGAAAGCGTTTACGATAAACTGATTTCGGATTTTATGAACACCTTGGCTATAGAGCCTCAATGGCTCAATTGGCAGAAAGTACAACAGGGAATTGCGCTCAGTCAGCGCTCAGGATTGACCGGACTCATTGTATTACGCGATTATTGTCTCATGGGTGGTTACGAATCCAGCGCGATCAACAAACCCTTGATTTTTACTGGCGCACTTAAAAAAGGTGCCGTCAAACGCTTAACCGAGACGGTAACATTTTGGGTCGACATCACCGCTGACCAGGCATTACGAAAAGGTGGTATTGGCTTTGAAGCCATTCTATTGACGCGATGTATCCATTCCTTCGCTCGCTTGAATATATTGAAACATGGTGATTGGGCCACTGACAAATGGGGTATCCCTTTAAATACTTGGGATATGTTGGCAACGAATTTAGGTTTTTCATTAGTTTACTTAATTGATCTTAAACAAATGAAATTCAATTTATTAGAAATCGAAATAAATGGAATCATGCACCTTTGGAAGTATATCGGAAGCTTATTGGGTATTCCATTGGATCTGCTTCCAGACACTGAGGGAGAAGCCATCAAAGCCCTATACTATTGGACCATGACCCAAAAAGAAGGCGATCAGGACAGCATTGCATTAGCCCAGGCCCTTATGGAAGAACCCGTACATGCAGCTTACCCGACAAGCAAGTTTGGCAGAAAATTAATGCGGGAGGTACATTTGTACTATAACAACTATCTCCTGGGCAATTACTCCTGCAAACTTTTGGGACTGGAAAAGACAACGATCGGTAAGATTGCCTACTTCAATATTCTTAAAAACAAAAAGGAAAATAGCCAGATCCTAAAGGATGAGGTTAGGCAGCAACAAATACGGAAGGGCCGAAAAGTCCATGAGGAAGTCAAAGAGATCTATTTGAAATACAACTAGCCAACATGACGTTCGTAAGGCACCCTGGTAGCGATTGATCGACCCAAGGTGAGCTCATCGACATATTCCAATTCACCCCCAAATGCGATACCGCGCGCGATTGTTGTAATCTTGATATTAAACTCGCGCAATTTCCGGTACAGATAAAAGATGGTTGTGTCCCCTTCCATCGTTGCTGAAAGCGCTAAAATAACCTCCTCAACACCACCCCGTTGAATACGGTTGAGTAATCCTTCGATTTTAAGGTCAGCAGGACCTATTCCGTCCATTGGCGAAATCAGCCCCCCTAATACATGATAAACACCTTGGTAAGAATTTGTGTTTTCAATGGCCATAACATCACGTGTATCTTCCACCACGCAGATGAGGCTCTTTTCACGTTTAAACGATCCACATATTTCACAGGTCGCATGATCGGAAATATTAAAACATTCCTGGCAATATTGAATATCTTCTTTCAACCGGTCGATGGACGCCGTAAATCGGGCCACCTCGGGATCGGATTGCTTCAATAAATGCAAGACCAGCCTTAGGGCTGTCTTTTGTCCCACACCCGGTAATTTACCAAATTCCGCAACCGCGTTCTCAAGAAGTTTAGAAGAAAAATTCATAATGCAAATGTAAGAATAATCGCAAAAAGTAGCTAGTATTAAAAAAATAGCTATATTGTATTCCTTTTTAAAAAAAATGGGTTTTAGAAATTAAATGTATAACGTTATATATGGACATTACAAAAGAAGATAAAATTATCCGCGCTTTTGAGAACAAAACATGGCAGGAAATTAAGGTTAAAGATTCATGGCAGATTTTTAAAGTCATGTCAGAATTTGTGGACGGGTTTGAAAAATTGGCTAAAATTGGCCCCTGTGTATCCATATTTGGTTCGGCACGCACACCACGTGAACACAAATATTACCAAATGGCTGTAGATATCGCTGCGCTACTAACTGAACGTGGATATGGTATTATATCTGGAGGTGGCCCGGGGATTATGGAAGCTGCAAATAAAGGTGCTTATGAGTCTGGCGGAAAATCTGTGGGTTTGAATATTGAACTTCCATTTGAACAATTTCACAACAAATATATTGATCGGGATAAACTACTTGAGTTCAAATACTTTTTTGTACGAAAAGTAATGTTTATGAAATACTCCCAAGGTTATATCGTTATGCCTGGTGGCTTTGGAACAATGGATGAACTCTTTGAAGCGATTACCTTGATTCAAACAGGTAAGATTGCCCGCTTCCCAATTGTATTGGTTGGTTCAGAGTACTGGAAAGGCCTTATGGACTGGGTGCAAAATACCATGTTATCAAACAAATATATCAGTGAAGAAGATCTCAAACTTTATCGCATCGTTGATACAGCTGAAGAAGCAGCAGATCATATTTTCCGTTTCTATGATAAGTATCTGTTGAAACCAAACTTCTAATCGCTATAACATTAAATAAAACAGAAAAAAGAGTATCTAAGCAATTTGGATACTCTTTTTGTGTTTTTGTGCACTCGCCATCTATTCGCAACCTTCCATCTTAATGAAAATCAGGCCTATTCTAGCATTAAAGCTTTTTTTACGCATTGATACGACTACTTCACTTCGTGTTTGTCAGGCATAAATAAACAGCATTTTAACCTTAAACAAAAAGAAATATTTCAAATACATCAGTTAAAAAAAAGCACAACCTATCTGTTCGTTCGATGCAGGTATATAGCGGTCTCGCTTCCCCAGTACAGATATAGCACCTCTTAAGTACAGATAAAGCACAGATAAAGTACTATGTTGTTACAAAACGAAATGTACTTTAACAGTGCTTTAAACGAGCTATTAGACTACTGAAAACGGATAAAATACAAAAATTGATATCTTGATTAATTTTAACTACTAGACAATCTAACCTGACACCATAAAGCGCATATAGCTGTACAAAAGAGCAGCGCTCACCGCTACGATTATTCATCCTTGCAGATCTTCTAACCAAGCTCAACGTCTGGCTTATTTACTGAAAAACGAACTTTAGTCCTGGAGACCAAAACAGACAATGCCTTATACAATTGGGCTGGCAATATTAATTTTAAAAATTGGAATATTCCTAATTTAGTAACTACATTTACAACACGAATTATATAGTCAGATAACATAACCGAAGAAAAACAGATTATTGTCTCAGATGAAAGATAGTGGGAGCCATTCGGATGAAGAGTTGATTCTATTGATTCAACAGGATGATAATATCGCTTTTGAAGCATTGTATGAGCGCTACTGGAAGAAGCTCTACTATCAGGCTGCCCGAAAAACAGATTCGCTGGAGGATGCACAGGAAATCGTTCAGAATATCTTCACCTCTATTTGGATCCGAAGACAGCAATTGCATATAGAGAGCAACGTCTCCTCCTATCTCGCAGTCGCTGTGAAATACAAGGTCTTTAAATATCTGGCACAGCGTTATAAACGAGAAACCTTTCAGCAGGATAATGATTGGGTAGATTTTGATAACTCCACCGAAGATTGGCTTCAATTTGAGGAATTGCGGGCCCGGTTGGAACAAGTTGTCTCAACCTTACCCGAGAAATGCCAGCTTATTTTCAAACTATCCCGTGAACAAGGACTGACTTACAAACAAATTGCGAATGAACTTGATATCTCCGTGAAGACAGTTGAAACTCAATTAAGTCGTGCCTTAAAAAAAATACGGGCTGGTATTCAGCGCTTTCTGATTACTTTATAATTTTTTTCACCCGGCTGTCAGGGTACTGCCATATTTCGGGAACTATATAGAAAATAACCCCTAAATATGGTTGATAACAATCAATTTGAAATTAAGCAATTAGCTTATAAATGGCTTCAAGGCACCTGTACTGAAGAAGAGGAGGTGTATTTACAGCAATGGTATAAAGAAAATAGTGAAGAACCCCTCCCTATTCCTGAGCAAATCGCAACGAGTGAACAAGAGCTTAAGGAACGTTTATTTTCGAATATCAAGCAGCAAATAGAAAGCTCTAAAATCAAACCGATTTCAAGATGGTACAAATTGGCTGGAATTGCTGCTGCATTGTTACTCCTATTTGGACTTCCGCTTTATCTCGTACAGCACACGGACTATGAGCAAGTAACGAAAATAGCTACAGTTCAAAAAGAGGTTCATCCTGGGACAAAAGCTGCTGTATTAACCTTAGCAGATGGAACCAAAATAGATCTATCCGACAATAAACAGCATATTCTACATCAAGATGCAAAGGTAAAGATCACGACGACTGCGGAAGGTACGGTTCAATATCAGTTTACAGCCGGTAACAGGAATCCTGGTCATAGAACAAATACCATAGAAACACCGATTGGTACAGAATATAATATCATACTTGCAGATGGCAGTAAGGTATGGTTAAATGCCGGCTCCAAACTGACCTTTCCCGAGACTTTCGCATCCAACAACAGGGAGGTAACATTGTCCGGTGAAGCTTATTTTGAGATTACACCAGATAAGAAAAAACCCTTCTACGTCAATGCAGAACAGCAGATCATCCGGGTTTTCGGAACGCATTTTAATGTACAGTCTTATCCGAACGAGAACAACAGGACCACCCTTGTCGAAGGTTCAGTACAGGTGACACAATCTGGTCGATCCAAGATGTTAAAACCAGGACAGGCCGCATTCAGCAGGAATAACAATTTGCTTGTCCAGGACGTGAACATTGAAGAAGCGATAGCCTGGAAAAATGGCTTCTTCTATTTCGAATCTACACCGGTCAAGGAAGCCCTGTCCGCTATAAAACGTTGGTATAATGTGGATATCATCTACAAAGGAACCAATGAAAAACGTGAACTGACCGGAAAAATAAAACGCAACTCCACCGCGCAACAATTGATTGAAACACTCAACTTCCTCGATATTAAATGCCAATTAAAAAACAACAAAATTGAAGTAGAACTCTAACGTATAAAAATATAGAACACATTTACCAACTAAATTATGTATAAAGTTACAACGAATCATTTTGCGCATAAACGGGCAAAACTATTTGGTGCCCTACTGGCCATCCAGTGCCTAGCGACTGTAAATAACAAGGCTATCGCCTTGATGAGTCAATCTAAAATTAAATTACATGACAAAGAATACACATTGGCAAAGTTCGCGCGAGAAATCGAACGGCAAAGTTCCTACGTATTTCTTTACGACAATTCTCAGATCAATGACAATCAAAAAATTCTGATCCATCATACAGACGGCTCCATTGAAGAGATCTTGAATGATAACCTAAAAGAACTATCCTATTCGTACAAAATCGTCAACAACACCATTGTTCTAAAGAGAAAAATAGATATAGCCCAGGCAAATAATCAGACTGTCCAACAGCTGATCAAAGGGAAAGTCGTTGATATGGACGGAAAACCGCTAGCGGGCGTCACCATCCGAAATATGGATAATGGCCGTCAGACCGAAACCAATAGTAAAGGCGAATTTAGCATAGAAGGCGCGCCGACACAACAGCTAAGCTTTAGTTCTGTCGGTTATGAAACAGTAAATAATACGATCAGCAGCAGCAATCCCCTAACTGTTCAACTAAAAACGGCAAATAACCAACTGGAACAGATCGTTGTGATAGGTTTTGGAACGCAGAAGAAGAAAGATATTACCGGAGCGATTGCTACCATGAACACAAAGGATATTGAAGATAGACCGGTCACCCAATTAGCTAGCGCCATGGAAGGGAAAATGGCCGGGGTAGAAATCGTCAAATCCTCCGGTCAGCCACAGGCTGGTTTTTCTATCCGTGTACGCGGAACGTCGACAATCACGGCCGGTAGCAACCCTTTGTATATTCTGGATGGTGTTCCTACAGAAAATATCTCCGAACTCAATCCTTCAGATATACAGAGCATCTCGGTATTGAAAGATGCCGCATCCGCAGCTGTCTACGGTTCATCGGGTGCCAATGGCGTTGTTCTCATTACAACCAAACGTGGAAATAATGGCAAAACATTAGTAAACTTCGAAACTTATCAGGGTTTTTCAACAATCTGGAAAAGACCAAAGGTATTAAATGCTGCGCAATACAAATATCTGATGACCGAAGTTGGAGAAACAGCCGATTGGTCCAAATATTCAGCAGATACCAATTGGCCAGATCAATTGTTCCGCATGGGGCATAGCCAAAAATATCAGGCCTCCGTACGAGGTGGCGATGAAAAGACCGGATTTTACATCTCAGGATCGTATCAAAAGGATAATGGTACCGTCATTACAAATACGGTTAACAAAGTCAACTTCAAAGTCAATCTCGATCACCAGATCAACAAGATATTCAAAGTAGGAACAAGTATGTCTTATAACCGCTGGTATGATGTGGATATTCCTGAAAATACGCGGAACGGCGTTATTATGAATGCTTACTTAGGTTCGCCAGTCATTGGAATCTATGGTGATAAAGGTGCATTTACTGTAGATCCTTTCTATACAGATCTCGACAACCCTGTTGCATTGGCTACCGGAAATGAGCATTCCTATGTCAATAATAGATTCACCGGAAACTTCTTTGTAGAGGCAAATATCCTCCCTGAATTGAAATTCAAAACTTTATTTGGCTACGAGAAATACAACAATCAATACCGCAGTTTTGTCGATCCATTTCGTACCACCGAAGGTCGGAAGTACAAAGGAATGGCCCAGCTTAGCCAACAGGATAATCAGTATTGGATGTCTGAAAATACCCTAAACTATGATAAGACCTTTAACGAAAAACATCACTTCACCGGTTTATTGGGGTATATTACCACCAAAACACAAACAACGGGTTCAAGTATAAGTACGCAGAACTTTGCTAATCCAGCGATCCATACGGTGAATGGCGGATCGATGATTACAGAAATGCCAAGTGCAAGGGATGCAGCAATCACGACCGTGTCCGGTATCGCAAAAATCGGTTATGATTATAATGGCACTTATTTATTCACGGCCAATTTAAGAGCAGACGCATCTTCGGTGTTTGGTCCCAATAACCGCTGGGGTTATTTCCCCTCCTTTTCAGCAGGCTGGCGTATATCAAATGAGCGGTTCTTCGAAGTCTGGAAAAATACAGTCAACGACTTCAAGATCAGAGCGAGCTGGGGTAAAGTCGGGAACAGCCAGATACCGGCCTTCGCTTATCTTGGCTTAATAGATGTGACAGGATCGTACGTCATTGGCGATCAGGTTGTACCGGGCTACACACCAATCACACTGGACAATCCTAGCCTGAAATGGGAAACAACTAACCAGACCGATATTGGTATTGACGCAAGCTTTTTAAACTCCCGATTGACTATCGCGGCAGACTATTATGCAAAAAAAACTGTAGGACTTTTACTTGATTCACGTGTACCTTATAGTTCGGGATATGCCAAAGTCCTAAGGAATCTTGGCGATCTACAGAACAAAGGTTTTGAATTTGAATTAAGTAGCCGGAATTTTGTCCAGGACTTCAAATGGAATACAACCCTCACATTTGGTCTCAACCGGAACAAAGTCCTGAATATCGATGGTGGCACCTATTACGATGGTAATATTGACGGGCGTGGAAACAGCACTATCGCCAAAGAGGGGCTTGCTTTAGGTTCCTTCTGGGGCTACGTAGCCAAAGGTGTTAATCCGGAAACGGGCGATATGATCTATCAGATGGCTGATCCCGATTCGGGCCTTCAGACGAGCGATATGACTGTTATTGGTAATGCCACACCTAAGTTTTCTTATGGGATGACAAACGATTTCAGCTACAAGAATTTTAATTTATCTTTTTTCTTGCAAGGTGTACAGGGTAACGACATCCTCAATGCAACACGTATTTATACAGAAGGTATGTGGGAGCCCCGAAACCAAAGTGCGGCAGTTCTTAACCGTTGGAGTCCAACAAATAAAAACAGCACGATACCACGTCCAGATTTAAACACTACGGAAGATAACTACAATACGCAGATCTCTTCCCGATTTGTAGAAAAGGGATCCTATCTCCGATTAAAATCACTAACACTGGGCTATACCATACCCAAACAGATCCTGGAGAAATGGAAAATTAATAAACTGCGTTTCTATGTGACCGGTGAAAACCTATTGACTTTTACGAAGTACTCCGGTTTGGATCCCGAGGTCAGTATGTACAGTGCAACCAATCAATATGCTGTGAGTTCCAATATGTCCCCGGGTATTGATTTCGGTACTTCCCCACAAGCACGCACCTTTATTGTTGGTTTAAACTTAACCTTTTAACCATTTAATTTGAATAACATGAGATCTAATCTATATACGTCACTCACAATAGCCTTAATGGCATTCCTATCCTTCACTTCTTGTAAGAAGTTTTTGGACGTACAACCAACATCTACCGTAACCAGTGAAAATGCTTACCTGACAGGTGATAATATCGAAAAAGCGATGAATGGTGCTTATAATTCATTCATCGGAAATGGTACAAGACCAGGAAGTAATGCCAATTACTACCAATGGGAGATGATTTTACAAACTGATATCCGCTCTGACAATGCACACGCTGCGGGTGGTGGCGAGATTGACTTTGGGCAAATTGATTTCAACACCATCACCAATACTAATGATATGGTACGCAGGGACTGGGAAGAATTATATGGAGCCATTTCAAAATGTAATATTGTCATTGACAATGTGGGAAAAGTCACTGACCCTACTTTTTCAGAAGAGCGGCGTAAACAAATTTTAGGGGAAGCCTCCTTTTTGAGAGCTTTCCATTACTACCAGCTGGTCAAATTGTATGGTGGTGTTCCGCTGGAAAAACACTCGAACAGCACAGATCCAGAAGTCATCCGTATAAAAAGATCAACTGTAGAAGAGGTTTATGACTTTATAGATTCGGATTTGCAAGTCGCCGTAAACAATCTACCAGACGGATTTGGCCAACCTTCGATCGACAAAGTTCGCGCAACAAAAGGTGCCGCAAATGCCCTCCTGACCAAGATATGGGCACAGCGCCCGGATCGGGATTACAACAAGGTTCTCCAATATGCAAATGCAGTAATTAACGGAAAAGGTGGCTATCAGCTGCTTCAAAACTATGCTGACCTCTTTGATGGCGCACACAACTACAACAATGAGTCAATTATAGAAATCCCATATGTTGCCGGAAGTCCCAATTTAAGTTGTTGGGGAGGTGCCTTCTTTTTCCCCGATCTGGATGGGAATGGACTGATCAATGAAAATGAATGGCGCAGATATGGCACTCCTTCTAAAGATCTTGTAGATGCTTATGACAAAGCGGGTGACACCAAACGGAAAAATGCCAATATCTGGTTCTTTTCTGTCCCTTGGGCTGATGAATTCTGGAACCCTTGTGCTGATAGCAATACCAAAATCCCCTTTAATGTCAAGCAAAAACACGCCAATAGTTTTCAGAGTGGAGACCACTTTTACTTACTGCGTCTAGCAGATATTGTTTTGTTAAAAGCTGAAGCTTTAAATGCCTTAGGCAATTCAAACGAAGCAATGAATACGCTTAACATCATCCGCCACCGTGCCGGGCTGCCCGATATCACAACAGGCAACGCAAGTCAGCTGAAATCTATTATACTCAATGAGCGCCGATTGGAACTTGCTTTCGAAGGACAACGTTGGGATGATCTAAATCGTTATGGTGTTACCGTGGATGTTATGAACAAGCTGAACGAGCTCAAGTTTACCTGTAGCGAGGGAAATCTAAGTACTCCTACTCCAATAAAATATAATTTTAACCAAAATAGCCTCCTACTACCAATACCGTTATTGGAAATGCAGGCAAATCCTAGCCTGACTCAAAATCCAGGCTATTAATGTCCAACCCGAGGCCGCTTTAGTTGAACTGGAACTTCCTAAAGCGGCCTTTTTTATATCAATTTATGAACCGCTTTAAATCATTAGACATATTTCGTGGATTTACAGTTGCAGCCATGATACTGGTCAATAATCCAGGAAATTACCACCATGTATATCAGCAGCTGGAACATTCTGCCAGGCATGGCTGTACATTTACAGATCTTATTTTTCCCTTTTTCCTGTTCGCTGTAGGAAATTCAATGGCTTTCTCTTTAAAAAAAATGGATGAAATCCCATCTGCGGTATTTCTAAAAAAAGTCAGCAAAAGATTTCTACTATTATTTCTGATCGGCTTCTTATTAAATATCTTCCCTTTTGTGGAATGGAATAGCCAGCATCAGCTGGAGTGGCTGCCCATGGAAAAATACCGTTACTTCGGTGTACTGCAGCGTATTGCCTTATGCTATTTTTGCAGTGCACTATTAATCTATTACCTCAAAGACAAGGGAGCCGTTATCACGAGTATCTTTCTACTGCTTTTCTATTGGTTAATCTGCTATATTGCCAATCCCAATGATCCTTATAGCTTGGAAGGATGGTTTGGAACAGCTTTGGATGTCAAGCTTTTCGGTGCATCTCACCTTTATCATGGTGAAGGTAAAGCATTTGATCCCGAAGATATCTGGAGCGCACCCGCTGCAATCAGTCAAACTGTTTTTGGTTATATTACCGGAAAATATATTATTCAAAGATTAGCGGGAAAGAAAGAGCTGATCAGGCTATTTGCCTGGGGACTGGCCTTGATTGTAGCCGGATATTTATGGTCTTTTGCCTTCCCCATCAATAAAAAGATCTGGACCAGCAGTTATTGCCTATTCACAACCGGGATAGCCTTAGCTTTTCTGAGTCTGTTAATTTATCTGATTGAATTTCTAAAGATCAAAGGTCCGCTATACAGTGTGTTTGACGACTTCGGAAAGAATACACTTTTCATCTATTGTCTGAGTGGAATTGTTCCCAGCCTATGTACCCTTATTTTGATACCAAATACAAAACAAAACCTCTGGGATTTTAGCTATCAGGCGATATCTGGAAACTGGACAAACCAAACACTAGGGTCAGTACTATTTGCCCTAGTGTTTGTTTTCCTCAATTGGTTTGTAGCCGTATTCCTCAGAAAAAAGAATATCTATATCAAAATCTAGGTCTAGGTTTATTGAAGCAAAAAATTCGGCATTTTCTACTGTCTACAAAGTAGACACCTCCAGCAGAATGACACAAAAAAAGGGCCTAGGCCCTTTTTATATATAAAGATATGGATAAGATATACCGTAGCTACTTTTAGAAAACGCCCCATATTTGTTTACTAATTCCGCCATTACAGTATGCATGTACTAAAGTAAGTCAAATTAACCCCGTAGAGAAAAAAACAAGGGGGACAAAAGGGGGGACAAATCACAATAATTTGATATACAAACCATTACTGCTACAAGATAAAATAGCCAAAAAGTAATTTTTAGACAAAAATAGCCGGATTCAATTTTATATTAGAAGCACTTTCCATCCAAACGAGCAACGACACACGCTGTCTCTATATATAAAAAAGAAGACCTGAGGTTGGGAGCCCCAGGTCTTAACTAACCAATTATTAACCTAAATTATGAAAAGTCTTTTTTTATTATTCTACACAAGGAATATTTCAACTATTAGACCAAAAAGAGTGACGATTTTATATTTCACATTTTTTTAACAAATTGCTGAGATTGATATGACGAATCTCCCCTTTCTGGATCCGCTGACTATATTATCGAATAATAGATCAACTTATTGGAAGAGCTTGTCCGTGGTAATTTTGTCATAGTAAGTATTAGGCTCAGCAGCTATAAGGCCAGCCGGATTTTGAGTCAGAAAATGCACCTTATTGGGATAGCGTTCAGCCATTTGCCTGACCAGCTCCATCATATAATGATTGCTTGGATAAACCTTTACCTGGGTTCTGATATCTGCTAAATCAGCATATTGGCCATATAGATCAATATACCCCATGCCATAAAACCGGCCATTTTCAATGACAATACAACTCTTTTCTTCTATACTCCGCCCCTTATCTATAAATACATAAGATGGTCTTTGCTTTAACCATTCATCAATACAACGCTCCACACGTGTATTATGCAGTGCTTTGTCAGGCAAATCAGCTCGACTGACGGATTTAGCTGCCAAACTAGCAGTGCCAAAATGACAAAACTGAGCGCTAATCTCTCCTTCTTTCATAAAGGACTGTAATAATTGAATGGCATCATATTCCCGTTGAAATAATTGAATGCAGTCTTGGATCCGATTCATTTTACCTATTGCCAAATGGAGATACCCATTTTGATCCTCATAGCAAAACAAACCAAATTTTGGTTCATACCGTTTGAGTGCCCGATTATATTTAGGCCAAAGTCGTTTAATCTCCGCACATTCCAGTAGCAGGGACATCAGTTCTGTGCCACAAGACTCGTAACTAATGTGATAGATCTCTTTTAAAAAATTTTGTCGCTGCGCCTGAATATTGTTACCTGTAAAGTGGGATAACACCCTTTTCTTGATATTGACCGCCTTCCCCACATAGATCACCTTCCCATTTCTATCATGAAAATAATAAACACCGGCGGTATCTGGCAATTGCTCAAATTCCTTCCGATCTAAATGCGGCGGAAACCGCTGATCGATCGCCTTATGTTTGATCATTTCCTGAAACACCTGCGTTGTATCGAGCGCACGAAGATAAGCGAAAAGAATCGCTGTTGCATCGGCATCACCACCTGCCCGATGCCGATTTTCGATGGGTATATCGAGGTAATCACACAAACGTCCCAAACTATAGGATAAAAGCCCCGGTTTGATCTTACGGGCATAGCGTACGGTACATAATTTAATGGAAGACCAGTCTATTCCGGCCTCCTGAAGCTGAAAACGAATGAAGGAATAATCAAAATTAACATTGTGGGCAACAAAAACACGATCTTTCAATAATGCATAAATTTCCGGTGCAACATCCTCAAATAATGGCGCATCCGCAACCATGTCATTGTCGATACCCGTAAGTGCAAAAATAGAATTCGGAATTTCAACCCCTGGATTTACCAAAGTCTCCCAACGATGCAGCACGCGATTACCGTCGTGTATAACGATTGCAATTTCAGTAATCCGGCTGGATTTTGCATTACCCCCTGTGGTTTCTATATCCACAATGGCAAACTCTTGTTTTTTGCTCCGATTCATAGTCATTCCTAAAACAAATATACTAACATATTTAGTATATCTATATATTTTAGCATTTATTTGGCAAAAAGAGCAGACATCCCTTAGCACAACGTTGATTAATCCCGATCAGCCTAACATCACTTGGTCAATTTTCAGCAATATTCGATAGGATAAACAATTCAAGGATAATGTTGACCAGATTTTGTTTATTTTGGATATACTTTTATATAACACATCAAATTATCATCAATGGAAGTAGTACATAAAAACGACGAAAAACATGGCAGTTTTGAGGTAGTAGATCAAGGAAAATCAGCTGCACAAATGACATATACCTGGGCTGGACCAACAAAGTTTATCATTGACCATACCGAAGTCAACGAAAACTATACCGGCAAGGGATTAGGCAAACAACTATTGATGGCTGCCGTAGCCTTTGCCCGAAAAGAACATCTCAAAATCCTCCCCCTGTGTCCCTTTGCAAAGTCAGTCTTTGACAAAGAAGCGGAGTTGGCTGATGTACTTTTCTAGTGCAACGAAAAAACATAAAAGCAGGTTAGATCTTTCATAGAAAGATCTAACCTGCTTTTATTATTTAGACAAGTCTTATTTCACCAAGACCTATCCAAATACAATCGATTAAAACCTATTTAGAAATTTAAAGATAAGATCTGCCGCTAGTTTTGCTGTACGGGCATCGATATCAAAATATGGATTTAACTCTGCGATATCCATGGATTTCAAATTAGGCAGCCCCATAATAGCGCTGTACAAATCGAAAAATAGATCATCCGGAACAATGCCATTAAAGGCTAGTGCACTTACACCAGGTGCATAAGGAGCCGCGAAAACATCCAGGTCGACAGTTAAGTATATATAATCAACCTGACTGGCAAATACTTCAATTTGCTCCTTAATAGCATTAAGCTTACCTGGAACCAGATCTCTTCGTTCGATAATCTGCGTATGCTTGGACTTTGCATAGTTGATAAGACCATTTGTATTGCTGATCTCCTGTATACCAATCGCCATATAATGAAACGATTGGCCTATACCTTCACGGTCCGCTTCAATCTGGTAAAATCCTGTTCCTGAATTCCCCTGCCCTCCAGCAAGCGCACGCATATCCAAATGAGCATCCAGGTTGATAATACCGACCTTATGTCCACCATCAGCCACAAAATCTTTTATTCCGAGATAATGCCCATAAGTCACCTCGTGTCCACCTCCCAATACGACAGGAAATCCACCTGCTTTAAGAATTGAAGACACAGCATAACCTAGCGCCAATTGAGCAGACTCTAAATCGCTATCTTTAAGAAAAATATCACCAGCATCTTTAAGTGTTAGTTTAGATGAAAAATGAACTGGCAGATTAGCAAGTACGTTTCGTATTGCACCAGGTCCATCCTTCGCACCCACCCGTCCCTGGTTGCGGGCGACACCTTCGTCACTGCAAAACCCCAGGAACACCACTGACTGATTCAAATTGGGATCGACCAACAGGTCTGTACATTCCATCAATTGATGCCAGCGCATCCAATCCCTTTGTTCGCCGTCGATTCGCCCTTTCCAGACGGCCTGGTCTCCCCTTATATATAAGTCCCGCTGGTTAAGTAAAAGATTCATTCGTTGTCATTAAACAATTCATCAATAATATGGTCGTCCACCAGTTGTGCGCGGGTAACCTGTAGCGTTGGATTACTTGCCATTGCACTATCCAAGGCTTGATTTGCCTCTTTATTACGCGCCCAAGCACGCCTAGCGATACCATTATTCACATCAAAGTACAACATTTTCTCCAGTTTACCATCTGCGGCTACCGAACCATCAAGCAACATTCCGAAACCACCATTGATTACTTCGCCCCAGCCAACACCGCCACCATTGTGAATGGAGACCCAGGTCGCACCACGAAAACTATCACCTATCACATTATGTATCGCCATATCCGCGGTAAACTGACTTCCGTCGTAGATATTGCTCGTCTCCCGATAAGGGGAATCCGTTCCACTGACATCGTGATGATCTCGTCCCAATACAACTGGACCAGCAAGTTCTCCGTTTCGAACGGCTTCGTTAAATGCTTTGGCAATAGCGATACGGCCATTAGAATCTGCATACAGGATACGGGCTTGTGAACCTACAACCAACTTATTCTTTCCGGCCTCCTTGATCCATTGGATGTTATCCAACATCTGCTGTTGGATCTCCTTTGGCGCTATCGCCTGAAGCGATGTCAGTACATCCATTGCAAGCTGATCTGTCTTTTCCAGATCTGTAGTCTCTCCGGAGGTACATACCCAACGAAACGGACCAAAACCATAGTCAAAGCACATGGGCCCTAAAATATCCTGAACATAAGATGGATATATAAATTTGTCCCCCTCTGAGTCCAATATTGCCGCTCCGGCACGACTACTTTCTAACAGAAATGCATTGCCATAGTCGAAGAAATATGTACCCTTGGCAACATGATTATTAATGGCATCTACATGACGAACTAAAGTTGCCTGAACAAGCTGCTTAAATCTATCCGGATCGGTGGCCATCAACACATTGGACTCATCAAACGATAAGCCCATTGGATAATAACCTCCAGACCAAGGATTATGAAGCGATGTCTGGTCAGATCCAACAGTCACATAAATATGCTCGCGGTCAAAGGCCTCCCAGACCTCCACAATATTACCAATATAAGCAAAGGATATCGTCTGCTGTTTATCCATCGCTATGCGAACCTGCTCCACCAATTGGTCAATATCTTCCACCAATACATCTACCCAACCCTGCTCGTGTCTTTTTTTCGCGGCTGTAGGATTGACCTCAGCACAGACGGTAATGCAGCCAGCAATATTGCCTGCTTTCGGCTGTGCACCACTCATCCCCCCGAGGCCGGAGGTCAAAAACACTTTTCCTTGGATAGACTCTCCAACTGGAAGCTGCCGACGGAAGGCGTTCATGACCGTAATTGTTGTTCCGTGCACAATACCTTGTGGGCCAATGTACATATAGGAACCTGCAGTCATCTGCCCATATTGGGTGACACCAAGCGCATTGTACCGCTCCCAATCATCAGGTTTCGAATAATTCGGAATCATCATACCATTGCTGACAACAACCCGGGGAGCATGTTCCGAAGATGGAAATAAACCCATTGGATGACCACTGTACATATGCAGCGTCTGTTCATCCGTCATCTGGGAAAGATAATGCATTGTCAGGCGATATTGTGCCCAATTTTGAAATACAGCACCATTACCACCATAAGTAATCAGCTCATGGGGATGTTGGGCAACAGCAGGATCCAAGTTATTCTGAATCATCAGCATAATGGCCGCTGCTTGTTTACTTTTTGCCGGGTAGGCTGCTATCGGACGTGCATACATTTCATAACTTGGCCTAAAGCGATACATATAGACCCTTCCGTACGCTTTTAATTCGGCCAGAAACTCCCGTGCCAATTCCGCATGCCATGATTTTGGGAAGTAACGCAGGGCATTTCTGAGCGCAAGCTTTTCCTCTTTTTTAGAAAGAATATCTTTGCGTCGTGGTGCATGACTTACAGTCAGATCACGCGCTATCTTCGGGGGTAGCTGCGAAGGGATACCTTCTGCAACTACACGACTAAATACATTGTCCATCATCGTTCAATTGAAAACACTTCCTTACCATTTTTCCAGACAGCCGAAGGCTGCATACTTCCTTGATAATAAGTGATATTTTGATAATTATTGGTCTGAAATAAACTAAAATCCGCTCGCATTCCCTTTGCTAGTTTCCCGCGATCATGCAGATTCAAGGCATGTGCTGCCCGGAAGGTCAATGCTGACAAAACCTCCGCGTTGCTGAGCTTTTCCATTGTTGCCAATATACAGGCACTGGTCAGCAATTGGCCAATCGGTGCGGAACCTGGATTCCAGTCACTTGCGATTGCTAAACTTGCGCCAGCGTCCAACAGTTTGCGTGCAGGTGTGAAAGCACAACCGATACCAATAGATGCCGCAGGCAATGCCACAGCAACAGTATCAGACTGTGCCAAAAGCTCAATTTCGATTGCAGTAGACGCTTCAAGGTGATCAGCGGATCGTGCTCCTAATTCCACTGCAACTTGACTTCCGGAGGTGCTGAACTGATCTGCATGAACCGTCAAATCGAAGCCCATTTCTTTGGCCCGTTGCAAGTACGGTCTGATCGTTTCGGCGTCAAATGCTGTTTTTTCAATAAAAGCATCCACCCGATTGGCCAACTGCTGTGCTTTCAATTCTGGGAAGAGAGCTGCCTCCATCAAATCAAGGTAATCTTTTGCCGATCCCTTATAGTCCCGTGGTAGCATATGTGCTGCTAGACAAGTCGGTATTAAATCCGCAGCAGTTTGGTCATTTGCCCTCTTAATAGCGCGCAAAATCTTAAGTTCTTCTTCAACCTGAAGACCATAACCACTTTTAACTTCGATAGTTGTAATACCTTGCCGAAATAAAAAACCGGAACGATCGATAGTCAGTTGTACCAGTTCATCTTCAGCACTGGCTCTTGTCTGGGATACCGTACTCCAAATTCCCCCGCCGGATTCCGCAATTTCCAGATAGGAAGAACCTGCGTTACGAAGCGCAAAATCATTTGCCCGCTGCCCTGCATAGCTAATGTGGGTATGGCAATCCACGAAGCCTGGTAAAGCAACCTGATCACCGTCAAGATGAATAATGGCAGCTCTTTCCTGCCATTGTTGACATAAAAGGTTAAAATCAGCTATCTCTTGAATGATTTCTCCTTCAATCAAAATGCCAGCATGATCAATGATCTGTAATTCGTTATCCTTTATAGCACCTTTCAATGAAATATGATCCATTGTCAATAATTGCCTGAAAGGACCTATAAGTTTTAAATCTTTTTCCATGATATGCCAATCTAAAATGTATCAAAACGTTCTACCAACGCGGTCTCAACATCTTGCTGCGGATTAGTCTGCTGACGTAGGGTAATCAGTTCACCCGATTTGACCAATTCCAATGCATTCGTTAACAAAGCTTCCATTGGCTGATCGGATTCAATATGTGGAATAAACTGCCGTATGCGTTCATGAACCGCTTCCAATGCCGGAGTAGACCGCAGCGGGTGATGATAATCCTTCGCCTGTGCTGCGCATAACAATTCAATACTTAGTATTTTATCCACATTGTCGATCACCTGTAGTAACTTTCTACCCGAAATGGAACCCATACTCACATGATCTTCTTGTCCCAGTGATGTTGGGATACTATCCGCACTTGCTGGAAAACACAAACCCTTATTCTCACTTGCAATAGCAGCCGTACTATATTGGAGAATCATAAAACCAGAATTAAGTCCTGTCGATTTCATCAACAACTTAGGCACCCCATTGGTTTGCCCCTCCAGGGATAAATACACCCTCCGATCTGATATATTACCTATTTCCGATACGGCAAGTGTCGCATAATCCAAAGGCAAAGCAATGGACTGTCCATGGAAACTGCCGCCACTGATCGTTAATTCATCGTTTATAATAACAGGATTATCTGTTACCGAGTTGATTTCAACCTCGATCGTGTCCTTTAAGTGAAGCCATGCATTACGTGAAGCGCCATGCACCTGTGGGATACAACGTAAAGAATACGGATCCTGAACACGCGAACAATCTTTATGACTTTCTAAAATAGCTGACCCATAAAGTAAGGAATGGATATTTGAAGCAACATAGCGATTGCCAGCATGTGGACGCAGTTGATGTAATTCGGAAAAGAAAGGTTTAATGGATCCATTCAGCCCTTCGATCATCAACGCAGCAATAATATCCGCATTTTGAAGTACTCTGTTGAACTCGCTAACAGCTTTCACACCATGAGCAGCCATAAACTGTGTCCCATTGATCAAGGCCAATCCCTCCTTAGCACCTAATTGAACAGGCTTAAGACCATGTTGCGCTAAAATATCCGCCGTTGTATAAATCTCACCCTTGACATTCACTTTGCCAAGCCCAATCAGGGGTAGGAAAAGATGGGACAATGGTGCCAGGTCCCCCGAAGCACCAACTGAACCTTGTTTGGGTACAACAGGAATAACATCCTGCTCGATATGCCATATTATACGTTCCAATGTACTGTACTGAACACCCGAAAAGCCCTTGGCCAATGCATGAACTTTCAATATAAGCATCACTTTGGCCAAATCATTTGCAATGGGCTCGCCCATCCCTACAGCATGGCTCTTCAGGATATTCTCCTGCAGCACCTGCGTCTGATCTGCATCAATCAGTGTCGTACAAAGCGGACCAAAGCCGGTATTGATACCATAAACCACCTGTCCCCCTTCGACAATCTGGCGTACATAGGCTGCACTCTGATCGATAGCTGCCTTCACTTCTGCTGAGATCTCCCCTTTAACCTCCCCTTTTGCTATTGCCAAGGCAATGGAACTGGTTAAATGTCCACTACCGTATAAAAATTTTTCCATTGTTATAAAGCTTTTATCAAATTTAGCCGCTATATTTAATAATTAGAAATACCATTTTTATCATCAATTGATAACCATGAATTATCAAATAGAACTTAGACATCTTCTTTATTTTAAAGTATTAGCCGAAGAGCTCCATTTCAGGAAAGCTGCTGAACGGCTTTTCATTGCCCAGCCGGGTCTGAGTCGACAGATCAAGCAACTGGAGGAAAACTATCATGTAACGCTGTTTGAGCGCAATAAAAGAAATGTCTCCTTAACGGAGGCCGGAGGTTATCTCTTTGACGAGGTGAAAGAACTGTTTAGGCATCTAGATCAGATTGACACGCAGCTCCAGAGTTTGGCCAACGGCAAGATCAGCACCCTAAAGTTGGGCTTTATCGGATCGGCAGTACAAACAATATTACCTCAGTTGTTGCTCACCCTCAAACAAAAGCAACCCGACATCGAACTGTCACTACACGAACTTGCCAATGAAACACAATTGGATCTTATTCAAAAAAAAGAACTTGATTTCGGTTTTGTCCGTCTTTCCGAAACACCGATAGGATTGCATAGCCTTCCTATCCATACGGAACATTTCAGTCTGGTACTACCAAACAATCATCCCTTGTTAAAACAGGAGAAACCTGATCTATACCAATTGAAGAACGAATCTTTTATTCTGTTTTCCAAAAATTACAGTCACTCCTATTATGATTTGGTCATGAGTATTTTTCAGGATCATCAGTTTACACCAAAAGTTACACTCCGGACGGTAAATGCATTAACTATATTTAATATGGTGGCACAGGGACTAGGTGTTGCCATTGTACCAGCGTCTTTAAAAAATGGTTATCAGGTTGATGTACGTTTTCTTGAACTGGATACCTTAGCACAACGAACTACCTTATCTTTGGTATGGAATGCCGAAAATCGCAACCCAGGGATACCTTTCGTTTTAGATATTATTGCTTCTCAGGGCCCGAAAGCTATCATTACTGACACTTAGACCTTTTTTATCGTGGAAATATTTGATATATTTACTTGACTATATATTTAAAAAAACAAATTATGATTTTAGAAGTAGCCGTACTACAAATTATCGAGGGACAACAGTCTAATTTCGAACGTGATTATAAAACTGCTTGCCAGTACATTAGCGCTAGCAAAGGGTATATAACACATTCACTCCGCAAATGCCTTGAAAAGGATAACCAATACATCCTATTGGTCGAATGGGAAACTTTAGAGGATCATACAGTAGGTTTCAGAGAATCTCAATTATTTAAGGAATGGGAAAAACTATTACATCACTATTATGACCCCTTCCCGACAGTGGAACATTATGAAGTGTTAAAATAGTTTTTTCATCCATCTTTTTCAATAATATCTACTACCTTTGTAGGAATTATAAATTCAACTTTTAACCCCTGTAAAGTCCTGGACTTTATAGCTATGTACAGAATAAGATGTATACAAAAGAAAAAGCAAAAGTAAATAGTTTCACGGTAGACCATACCAAATTGAAACAAGGGATATATGCTAAAGCTTCCAATACCAATAGTAGCGCTATTGAAAGCTATACGACTTACGATATCCGCATGATCAGACCGAATTCACCGGAACGTATGTTGTCTCCGGAGGTGATGCATACATTGGAGCATTGTTTTGCGACAGAAATTAGAACAATTTTGGGTGATGAAGTCATCTATGTTGGTCCAATGGGATGCTGCACCGGATTTTATGTGGTCTTAGCGGGTACAGACAGAAGTCCCCAAGCTGTAGCCGAATTGATGAAAGAAGTGCTGGAAACGATTTTGACTGAAGGATACGAAGTACCTTTTCAAAATCCGATCAGCTGTGGTAACTACACATTCATGGATTTCACTACATCGAAACAAGCCTGTGTCAATTTCTTGCATTTAATCAATGCTGGAGAGCTCGCTTTCGAATACCCTTATATTGAAGAAAATTAAATGATTCTTAACAAAGAGATTGAAACAATCATTCTGGTAGCAAATAAAAATGAATTATCTTTTACTACCGAAAATAAATCAACCTTCATCTATGAAATAGGTGTTGGAAAAGTAAACGCGCTTTTGTCGTTGGCAACGCTCTATGAAGACATCAAAGCACTGGGCATCAACCCTGTTCTACTGAATGTTGGCACGGTCGGATGCACAAGATACCCAATTGGGCATGTATTGTATCCGAGCTACTATGCTCAGGGCGATGCTTATACAGATGGATTCTTTTTAGAAAATACACTTTTCCTAAAAGGACAAGGAGTAATCGAATCGGTTTCTCTTGACAAATTTGACTACGAAGAGGCACTGCTGACTTCAGATCGTTTTATCAATGTCAATACGGCCTTCTATCAAGATATCAAACACCTGAACCCTTTGGCCTTTGATATGGAATCCTATGCGCTGGCAAATTTCTGCTTGCTCAAAAACCTGCCTTTTCACAGTATCAAGATCGTTTCAGATAACTGCGATGGTACAGTGAAAGATTGGGAAAGTATCCTTGGTGAAATTTCGGGGCGATTGGGGACAATCCTGGATGAGTTTATGAGAGACCGACTGGTCAAGGAAAAAATAGACATCCCGAGCGTTTCATAAGACTGAACACGCCATAAAAAGACCTGTAGCGAATACTACAGGTCTTTTTTTGAAATAATTATCGACTCTATTTACAGCTAAAAGTAAAGCGGAACTAACTATTACCTAAATTTTCTATTTAAGTCCGATAAAAATCACCAATAGACTTTATTTGAATTAATCAAAACGATTTTGAGCTAGGGTTTGTTCAGTTATATGGATACGCACCCATCGTTATATTCATTATAACTCTTCTACACTGCAAATAAATCGATCTAATATTTTTATGAAGAATAAAAAGAAAATAATAATTTCAAATAGACTGCCGATACAAATAGAACGAAAAAAAGACAAGCTTATCATCAAACCTAGTGCTGGTGGTTTGGCTACTGGCCTAAATTCGGCCTTTGACTCTACTGAAATCTGCTGGGTTGGCTGGCCTGGAATAGTTCCCAAAGATGACAGTGAAAAAGAGAAAATCATCGCACTGCTCAAGCCGATGAATCTGCTCCCCGTTTTTTTATCAAAAGAAGAAATCCACAATTTCTATGAAGGTTACTCCAATGAGGTCCTATGGCCGATATGCCACTATCAACCGAGCTATATCCATTTTGATCGGGAATACTGGTCAACTTATGTTGCTGTAAATAAAAAATTTTGTGATGCTGCGCTTTCGGCACAGCATTCTCCCGATTTTATCTGGGTACAGGATTATCAGCTCATGCTGCTGCCACAATTATTACGTCAAGAAAATCAGGAACTCAATATTGGCTATTTTCATCATATCCCCTTCCCTTCAGAGGAGCTATTTATGAATATTCCCCAACGGAAAGAGCTTATTGAAGGTTTACTCGGCGCGGATCTTATTGGATTTCACACCTTTGCAGATAGCCAAAATTTTCTTAATGCCTGTAAAAAAGTATTGCATGTACCTTGTGGTCACAATCAGCTCAAATACAGCGATAGACATATATTTGTAGAATCATTCCCCATGGGAATAGACTACGACAAGTTTGTCCGCACGAGTTCCCGTCCCGAAGTTAATGCAATCGCCACCCAATTTCGCAGTCATTTTCCAAACCAAAAAATAATAATATCAGTAGACCGGCTTGACTATAGCAAAGGCATATTGGAAAGACTACGTGCTTTCCTGACCTTCCTGGAAAAATATCCGGAATGGCATTCCAAAGTCGTACTGTATATGCTTATCGTTCCTTCCAGAGATAAGGTGTCACAATATAAAAAACTGAAAGATGAAATAAACCGAAAAGTAAGCGAGATTAATTCAATTTATGGCAATCTGAGTTGGACTCCCGTACTCTATTTTTATAAATCCCTTCCTTTTGAAGAACTTATAGGACTCTATATTGCATCTGATATATGTATGATTACTTCGACGAGAGATAGCATGAATCTCGTTAGCAAGGAATATATCGCCTGTAAGACCAATTCTGATGGTGTATTGATTCTGAGTGAATTTGCAGGTGCTTCGAAGGAACTCGTAGATGCGCTTATTGTCAACCCATACAACCGAGTTGAAACTGCGGATAGTATCTATCATGCGATTAGAATGCCACCAGAAGAGATTCGCGAACGTACAGAAGCTAATCGCCAGATTATACAGAAGTTCAACGTACATCATTGGGTTCGCCTTTTTCTAGATCGAATGGCAGAAACAAAGGCCATACAACGTGATGAATGGGCAAGGCGAATTTCAGATAAAGTTTTTAACAGTATCGCTGAACGGTACAGACAAAGCCATAACAGGCTCTTTTTTTTGGATTATGACGGCACACTGGTCAAATTTCAAAATCATGCCCAGAAAGCCAGCCCAACGGTTCTTTTGTACAATCTCCTGGATAGTATTATCGCCGATCCGCTCAATACGTTGGTCATCATCAGCGGGCGTTCGCAGGAGAGCTTATCTACCTGGTTTGATGGGCGCTCCTACTATTTGGTCGCTGAACATGGGATATGGTCTAATTTTCCCAACTTTAACTGGGCCTACAAAAAGGGCTTGGCACTACACTGGATGCCAGAAGTCAAAAAGCTGATGGAAAAGTTAGCTGATCAGACACCCGGTGCCTATATAGAAGCCAAACCATACTCCTTGGCCTGGCATTACCGTAAAGTGGAACAAGGACTCGGAGAACTCAAAGCGGCAGAACTGAAGGAAATTTTAAATCCTATGTTAAATGACTATGGATTACAGCTCCTTGATGGAAATGCCGTAATTGAAGTGAAGAATACCGAAGTCAACAAAGGAAAAGCTGCACTAGAAATCGCTGGGCATATTAAAGCCGATTTTCTATTGGCTATCGGTGATGATGTCACCGATGAAGATCTTTTCAAATATCTACCCCGCTCTACTATTAGCATAAAAGTTGGCAACAATAAATCGGCAGCAAAATATTATTTGGATCAACAGGAAGATGTACTTCAATTTTTAAATCAACTTATTATAAATCATGAAGGAAAATAAGACAGCAAACAGACATATGTATCAAGCGGGTATAATCGGCAACTGTTCCTATATAGCGCATGTAGACATTAACAGTAATATCTCTTGGTTATGTTGGCCATCATTTGAAGATAGTTTCGTTTTTGGTGGTCTAATAGATAAAAACCAAGGGGGCTGTTTCGTCGTAAAACCCGAAGAAGAAATTGTAGAAACGAAACAGTATTACATCAAAAATTCAAATATACTCTGTACAGAAATCCATACTGAATCTTTTGCCTATCGCATTACAGATTTCGCACCCCGATTCGAACAATTTGGCCGATATTTTAAACCTCTGATGCTGATCCGAAAAATAGAGCCATTACGTGGTGCTCCCAGTGTCAATATCCAATGTCAACCAACAGGAAATTATGGTCGTAACAGGTTAAAAGCCACACGAGGAAGTAACCATATTCTCTATAGCAGTGCTGATATTGGTGAACGCATCCGATTGACAACCGATGTACCTATTTCACATTTCTTTCAGGACGAAGGCTGGACAATTATTAGTGAGAATAAATATCTGATATTGACCTATGACACAGCGTTTGAATCTGCCATCGCGAGCACCTGTGAGGATTTCCTCCAAAAAACATTGAGCTACTGGCAGCGCTGGATAAAGCATTGTAGCATTCCCAATATTTATCAAAAAGAAGTGATTCGTTCGGCCCTGGTGCTCAAATTACACCAATATGAAGATACCGGAGCCATTATTGCTGCATCGACCACCAGTCTACCCGAATTTCCGGGCTCAGGAAGGAACTGGGATTATCGCTATTGCTGGGTCCGTGACAGCTATTATGTATTGACCGCATTGACACATATTGGTCAGTTTGAAGAAATGGAAAGTTTTGCCAACTATATCGCTGGTATTACGCATCACAACCCGGGCAGGCTTCAACCTCTATACGGCATATTGGGAACCTCTGAATTGACGGAACATATCCTACCTGATCTAAAAGGATATCAGGACAGTGGCCCCGTGCGCATCGGCAACCAAGCATTCGAACATATCCAGAATGATGTTTATGGCCAGGCAATGATAGCCCTGCTCCCACTGTTTACAGACCAACGTTTCAAAATCCACGAGAACAAAAATGTACTGGGCTGGGTAAACTTTATCCTGGAGAAAATCGAAGCAACGATCGATGAAAAAGATGCCGGAATCTGGGAATTCAGAAATTTTGCCAACCACCATTGTTATTCCAACCTTTTTCAATGGGTCGGCTGCAAGGCTGCTTTGCTTATCGCCCGCCAAAATGGTTATCAAGATATGGAACAGCGCGCCACAGTTTTGCTCGAAAAGGCAGCCACCTATATCGAAGCCTGCTACGACAAAGAAAGAAAAGTTTACCAAAATGCATTGGACAGCCAAAATTTAGATGCCAGCACACTACAACTGATTGTCATGGATTACTTAGATCCCAAATCAGATCGAGCTTGGCAGCATCTCGAAATGCTTGAAAAAGAACTGAAAGGTGAAAATGGACTCTTTTACCGTTACAAACACCAAGATGATTTTGGCAAACCCAAATCTACTTTTTTAGTCTGCGCATTCTGGTATGTGGAAGCTTTGGCCTGCGTAGGAAGAGTCGAAGAAGCAAAAGATATACTGGAAAAGTTGTTGACCTACAGTAACCATTTGGGCTTATTCAGTGAGGATGTTACGGAAGATAATGGTAGCCAATGGGGCAATTTCCCACAGGCGTATAGCCACGTAGGACTGATGAACGCTGTATATCGGCTCGCCATTAAATTGGACAAGCCCATCTTTTCATTATAAAGCACAAAAAATGCGGTCAACTAGGTTGACCGCATTCTCTTCTTATATGTAAGTTTACAATTAATCGAATGCTTACATTTTATCTAACCAATCTTCCACCTCTTCTTTTGTCTTACCAGTTTTTTGTTGTAACTTACCCAACAACTCATCTTCTTTACCTTCTGCATATAACAAATCATCATCAGTCAAATCAGCATATTGTTGCTTTACTTTTCCTTTTAACTCGTTCCAACGTCCTTTCCATGTTAAATTACTCATAATACTTCTTTTTAGTTTAAAAATGAAATGATATACTATATATTATATTAAAGTTTT
>NZ_JBWKUH010000023.1:0-77132 GCF_059420745.1 Sphingobacterium sp. GW821-FHT03E03 | reverse complement strand
AATTTTATAGATTCAATATCGGTCATTTTAACGCTCATATTTTACAGCTCTTTCATTTACAATATTTATATAGCAAGATATTTATTTTCACCTTGCTTTCATCTTCTTAATTTACTCTTCCTATAATATTGCTGTTAGTGCAGCTAAGGCAATTTTCAATTCATTTTCTTCTCCATTCCTAAAATGAATGCATAGAGATAAGTCAGGAAAATTGTTTTGATTAACGATACGAGTCAATTCCAGGTGAAACTGTTTGTCTACTATCTCAAACTTAAAATCGCTCTTTAATACGCTCACATAATTTACCTGATCATTCCATTCGATTTCAATCTCGTCCTCATAGGCCAAAGCATTAAACGAAAGATAATTTTCATGGTTGACAAAGGTTATATTAACAATTTCATCCCAGTTGGTCTTCGTACTATAGACTATTTGTTGACTATTAAACTCCATGATTCTTTGTTAAAAGCAGCAATACTGGTTCAGGTTTTATCATACTAGATCCAATGATATAGCCATTAAAAAATAAATAGTTTCATATCCTCAATAATGGCCGGAAAAAGAAAATTTTCAATCTTATCATAATCCATTCTCTTTTTTAGCTCATCAAAATCCTCTTTTTTCACTTTCTTCGAGATCAAAATTAAAAATGAACCAAAGGCATCATAGATAATATCCGCATAAATCCGCGGAGACATTAGGGGCTCAATTTTTGTTGAGATCACAGAGAGTAGCGCAAACTTTAAACTTCGCTGTTTGTTAAATCTTGGTTCAGGACGAAATTTATCCTCAGTGGTATTGAAAAGACAGTCTGTAAAGAATTTATGCTTTTCAGGATCAAATTTCTTTAGATCCAAAGTAATTCTATATTTAAACTGATCATCGATCAATATCTTTTTACCCACCAGTAGATTATGATAAATGTAATCCCAGACATATTGGGCCACCTCAGGTGAAATCCTTGGTGTAGATTCTACTTCTGCTCTTTCAACCATTGTCCTTATTTCGAAATATGCCATTTTATATAATATTGGTTAGTCCATTTTGTCAAATTTATAACTGCCTTCTCAGGCTATTTAAAACTACATTATTTTGACCATATAAAATTAGGCCCATTTAAAATCGATAACATCCACTTAATATTCGTAAGGATTAAAACAAATCATCACTTAGACATCATTCCAGTTCCTCTCCTAAAAGATATCTCACAGAATTAATAAGATCATGTGAAAGACATAAAAGCACGAATTAAATTATACTTGGGTAGATCTTTAGTGCAAAATAATTCACAAAAACAATTGTAATATTTGTAATACATTTGATCTGGCATAGCATTTGCAATGGCAATCCTATAAGTTACTAACTATGAAAATAAATTCAATTTTTGTTGCTTTGGCAGCCGTAGTGCTACTAGGCAGCTGCAGTAAGGACGATAAGCAGTCTACACAGACGACCCCTGTAACCATTAAAATGACTGATGCCCCTGGTTATTATGATGCAATTCATTTAAACATCGATGAAATAGAAATTCGTACGAGCTCAGGTACTGAAAGTCTGGACGTTGATGGAAGTCCGTTTAATATTCTTGCCTATACCATGGGGAAAGATACCGTGATTGCGGGAGATGATGTACCGTCGGATATGATCCAGGAAATTAGACTTAAGCTTGAAGATGAGGGGAATGAAATTTGGGTTGATGGCGTTCGCCATCCGCTAAAAACGCCTAGTGGGCAGTCCTCGGGTGTTAAGATAAAGGTACACGATGAGTTGATTCCGAATGTTGCCTACACCCTTTTGCTTGATTTTGATGCGTCGAAATCAATCGTAAAAACCGGTAACGGCCAATATTTGCTTAAACCAGTTATCCGCGCGATTCCTGTAGCAACATCAGGAGCAATTACAGGCACGATTAATCCGGCTGCCTCCTTAGCTCACGTGTTCGCCATTAATGGAGTAGATACTGTTGGAACTTTGGCGAATTCAGTTGGAAAATTCTATTTCCCGGGTATGTCAGAAGGTACATATAAAATAGTTATTCAACCTTCAGTTGCAGGCTACTTGGACAAAACCATTGAAGACGTTCAAGTGGTAAAAGGAAGCGTCAAAGATTTAGGTAGTATCTCAGTACAATAATGTACTTTGGTTAAAAAAGGAGCTTATCCTTGCAATCTCCAAAAAGTCAGTAGATTTTTTGGAGATATGACATAGATAATATGCTCCTTTTTACATCTCTATGTAAAAGATCTCGTTCAGAGTAACCTATCAACTTCCAACTACCTCCATTTCCTCTATCGGAATTTTGTATATACAAAATTAGTTTAAATTTACTGCTCTAATCTTTAGATAGAAACAGCCCGCGATCCTGTATCTAATTGGCAAAATTATCCTATTCAATTTTGCTGGGATAATTCATATTTTAAGTATGGAAATATAAGAGAGGCACTACTCGATGATCAGTGAACATTTACAAATGTAAGTGATATAAAAAATGTTGAATTTACTGGTATAGTAGTTGTGTATTCCACTTTATAAACATACATATATGAACAAAATCTTTCTTTTTTTTTCATCGGAATGACAGCCATTACAATTTCTTCTTGCCAAAACAGAGGTAAAACACCTGCTAGTACTGCTATTGATACAGCGGCAATGACAGATACACTATCTGCTGCTGGAAATACCGAACAGGCAACCGCTATACCTGCAATACAAACTCGTTATGCTGGGACAGTTCCCTGTGCAGATTGTGAGGGGATCAAAATGATATTGACTTTGCTGAATGAAACCTATAGTCTTGAGGAAACCTATTTGGGAAAATCAGATCAAGCCCTACAGTCCAAAGGTCCAATGTTGATCGAGCGTGGCTACGAAAAAGACAATGATGCAACCTTATACATCCTAAACCCCGATAGTGATACTGAAAAGCGTTATTTTGTTCGCCTGACGGCACAACCTGGTAAGTTGATCATGCTGGATAAGGATCAAAAGATAATCACCTCGAAATTCAACTATACGCTATCTGAGGAAAAATAAAATCCGTGTTTCACGAATGAGACTGCGATCCACCGATCGAAAGCATATTGGCAAAAAGACGATAGGCTCCGGATACAGCAGCAGGAAGCTGTCTAAATAAAGACAGGCTGCTGTAAATATAGTATCCTTTTCCCTTTCTATTGACAAGCAACAACCCATCTTCATTTCCTCGGTCCGAATTTTGGGTACGCAAGACTGGTTTAAATTCACTATTCCAGTCTTTGGGTAGAAACAACGCGCGGTCCTGTACCCAATTGACAAAATCTTGCTGTTCTATTTTATTTGGATAATTCAAGATTCGATGCGTGGGATCCAAGAAGCTAATGGTCGATTCCATATCGGTAATCCGTTCGCCAGTAACAGTTAAAGGATAAACCCCCACCTCTTCTAACGGTAGATCATAAGGGGTATTATATTGGGTTATCAAAACACCACCGGCTTCAACGTATTCACGCAACTGCGTATGAAAATTCACCAATTGTGGATCCGTATTATAAATTCGGATGCCTAAGACTATGGCATCAAAACTCGACAGATCTGCATCTTTCAAAGCAGTCACCGATAGAAGTTCTATCTCATTTACCAATTGCTTCAGGCTTCCTACAAGTTCATCCTTTTTTCCAGCGATATAGGCGATCTTCTTAGCGGTGTTCACAACTGGACTATCTAGAACCTGTAAAACAGCTTTGGGATAATATACGACATCCTCAATATGAGGATAGCTGAGCGATTTTAAACTACGTTGGTGGATACCATAAGTACTTTCTATCTCAAATCCAATCCGTTGTATCTGTTCAGCTGATCCCAAAGAAGTCAACTGAAGGTGAATTTTTTCGGAAGCATTACCCTTTAAGGTCAATGTATGTTCTTTAGGAGATAGTGTCAGCCCATCCCCTCCCTTTAACCTCACAGTGACTGACTCCGCTGTAGAGACATTGGATTGTAGTTCAAGCGAGACAGAACGACTGGTAGAATCCGCCAGAACGATAATATCTGTATTAAAAGTGCCGGTAATAGCAGGAGAAATACTGATTGGTTTATGGTTATTCAGAACAGGTATACTAATCGCGATGGATAAACCTCCAAACTGCAACTGTAATTGTACCGCGATTGGATTGTGATGTTGAGCGAGTACAATATCGCTGAAAGACTGCGGAGAATAATTACCCTTATCTCCCTCCTCTGTTAACCAGGATGGCAATGAAGGATCAATGGTGTGACTAAGCCGACCTGTAATTTCTATACGTTCTGTATGTGATAATTGATGAGGCTGATGATATAGCGTTTCAAAAAAGGGAACTGTCACATGGGTCAATACCATATCAGAATCCTGGGGTATATTCGCCTGCAAAAATAAGTTAACATCGGTGCCAGGCACCCAGCTATCAACCAATGAATTTATTTCAAAGGATACCCCAAGTGCGCGAAGCAAAAGCTGCTCCAGGTCAATACGTTTTTCATGGATTACACTATTTTTGGATACAGTTCTCATCCAGATCAAAATTGTTGCGATCGCCACTGAAAGTTCACGGCTATCTCCCTGGGCCTGTTTCGCAAGCAAACCATCGACAAGTTTCTTAAAAGCAGGAATATACTTGTCCTCCGTTTCAGTTGAAGTAAATAAAGCGTCAGCAGCTGTTGGATCAACAGACTTTCCCTTCAATAATTCAAAATATTCAAGCGTGGGCGTATGTTGCGTTAAACTAGCCATCGCCTGAGAACGGTGTTTATTACGGCTTTCAGCAGCAATCTCACCATGATGCACGCCCGTATAACGATTATACACAGGAATAGTGACCGAAAAATGCCGTGGTAAAGGTATTACCTTACCACCAATATCTTTGACGCCACTCTCCTGATAAACATTCCAAAACAAACGCTGTGTCTGCCAGACAGACAATTCCTCCAATTGTTCAGGATAGGCCTGCGGATCCGCAGCGAGATCATAGGCCTTTTGTGCCAGGATCGCCGAACTCTGGTGGTGTCCATGGAGATCTGGAATATGCGGTGAAAATCTAGTAATAATAATATCTGGCCGAAAGTACCGGATGGTCCATACGATATCCGCAAGCACCGCTTGCTCATCCCATCGGAGCATTGTTTTAGTTGCAGATTCTACAAATCCAAAGTCTTTGGCCCGTGTAAAAAATTGTCTTGTGCCCTCGGTCTTCCGCGCAGATAAGGATTCCTGTACCCGAAGTATGCCAAGGTCGGCTCCTTTTTCGGAGCCTATAAAATTCTGTCCCCCTTCGCCGCGCGTAAGCGACAAATAAGCAGCATCTACAAGCTGATCCTGGGCAAAAAATGTCAATAGCTTATTGTTCTCATCATCTGGATGGGCACCCACATACAAAATCCTTCCAAAAACCTTCAACTTGCATAACTCACGCGTGAAACCAGCATGGTTCATTTGCGAAGAAATTCCGTTTCTAGGTTGTTGGGAGGATTGTTGTGCGAGAAATTTTAATGCCATATCCATTTATTTTAATAAGTGCGATGGCCAAATATAGTAATAATTTCCAAAAGACTACCAAATCTATAGATATTATTAATAATACTAAGAATAATGTAGTCGAAAGCTTACGAAAACGGTTGCTCAATATCTTGTTATTTCTTCGGTCTAATTACGTAGCATGTACCTTGGTCTATCCCTCTTAATAAAAGATATTTTTTATCCTTTGACCGATACACTTTATAATTATTTAATTCTCTTGCTTTTAATTCCTCGTATATTTTATTGGGTTGTTTGAAATACAGTGTTTTATGGGGCATCACAATTTTGAAATAACTAGTTCCCTTCCAATGGTCGATATGAGACTGATTGCCTGTGCCCCATCGTAGGTATCTGCCGAAATCCCAAAATGAATATTGAATCCAATTGTCTTTATGGATATACTCACGCCGGATAAAATCCAATCCATCATCTTCGTCTGTAAGTTCTCCAGCATATGTTATTTCCAGTTTGCTATCTCTAGACTGAGGATCATCATAGCTATCCGTAAACAGGTAGTTCCACTGGCCATGGCCATACAGGAATAATTTGTACCCCCCCTTTTCTGGATCGGAGGATAATGCTTGGATCTCCTCCGTTACATATTCTTTAGCTACATATTCTTTAGTGGAAAGCAATTTTTCAATTTCCTTTTTTGAAAACCTTCGGTCCCGATCTAAATTGTTAATCAAATAGTTCGTTGTATCACCCTTGACTATCCAGTTGTTATAGCTGTCACTTTCTGTATCAATGATATAGCGATCCACTGTTTTATAATTATGCGGTATCGTATTAGGGTAGATATATGTTAAGGAGTCTACGACATATCCATTTTGATCGAGCTTGTACCAAAAGTCCTCGATGGTTATTTTCTCATCATTTTCCTTATCCCTACTGCCGGCAATCAACAAGGTGCTGTCATTAATCTGGAGAATAGGTTCAAAATACTGCGCTTGGATCTCCAGTACATCATAGTCATCATCTTTCAGACTATCCAATGTGCGACATGTTCTGTACACTTCCGGAACCCGTTGAAATTTCACTGCTAACTGTTTATAATACTTCCCAGTATCGGGAAATATAACGATACAGCTCAGAATGACTACTCCTATTATTACTTTTTTTATCTTCATTTTTTACTATCTCTCAGAACACTTACGGAATATCTGTCTTCGCCATAAAGATATCGAGTTCTATGTAAATAGGGACCGCGAATATTAATTCGAAACACTCAATTAAAAAATGAGATAGTTATTTTTTCCTTATTAATTGCCTCAAGAAGCCTATTTATAGCATTAAAAGATTTACGGTCATATGTTAAACTTTTCGAATTAACACTTTTTAACCGATATATACCGTAGCTTAGCGCTTTATCAACAATTAGATCAACCAAACAGAATGCCCTTTTTAGATCATGTGCTCCAAAAACCCAGCTACGGATGGAAAGACGACAACGGAGACCTTATTAAACCCAGCCCAAAACAAATATTCAGCGAATTTTTCAAAAGATTAAATGTTTTTAAGGACCAACGCAACTGGCTACCTTTTTTTAGTTGGCTGAAAGTAGCTTGCCTTATTCCTTTTTTCTTTGTCTTTCTCTTTGCTCACCTTAGCTGGTGGACTGTGCTGGCTGCTTTTATCTACAGTATGATCATTATGGGGACGCATGGCACGATCTGGCACCATCGTTTTTCCACACACGGCGCCTTTAAGTTCAGCAATCCCTTCTGGCGCTTTTTCACACAGAACCTCACAATCAATGTGATCCCTGAGGAGATCTATGTGATTTCACATCATGTACACCATGCTAAATCAGATCAGCCAGGGGATCCCTACAACGCACAGGCAGGATTTCTATATTGCTTTTTGGCCGATGTTAACCATCAGCCGATTGCTAAAGATCTGAATGAAAACTCCTATAACCGCGTCAAGTTGCTTATGAAGCATACCGGTGTTACAGCCAATACTTATGCACAATATCAAAAATGGGGGTCCTATGTCAATCCGACACATGCGATCCTATCCTGGGTATTAAATTGGTCATTTTGGTATGTTGTATTCTTTCTGATCGGTGGGCATGCCTTGGCTTGTTGCCTATTTGGTGCTGCTGGTTTTTGGGCCATCGGTGTACGTACATTTAACTATGAAGGACATGCTAAAGGAGAAGATAAACAACGCGAAGGGATAGATTTTAATGAAAAGGATAAGTCCATCAATCAATTGTGGCCTGGTATTGTCGCCGGGGAATGGCACAACAACCATCACCTTTATCCCAAAAGTGCGCGAAGTGGTTTCAAACCCTACCAGATTGACCTAGCTTGGTGTTATATCAAAATGATGCACAGATTAGGAGCTGTCAGCAGTTATCGCGATGACAAAAAACGGTTCGATGAACAGTATCATAAGCCTTATCTCGATGCTAAAAAATAAAAATAGATCGATTATCTGATTCCATGTATCAGATAAAAATAATTATACAATAAAACAGAAAAATAGCTAGTACTAGCTATTTTTTTTTTGTTTTGGAACAAGCTAATTTTAGCTGCGCGTCCAACAGGAAAAGCATCTTATCAGGAGCTTATATTTTTTACACAAGAAAGGTATTATTCTTCGCGATCTAAAGCCTCAAAACATTCTATTAAAAGAGGAAAATGAAATATTAACAGCAAAGATCTCTGATTTTGGCATCAGTAAACTAATCGATTCACAGACCAATAACGCTTCCCTGACCATACTGTATTGAGGCAATATTTCATCGAATGTCGAACTTTGGTATTATGGTGTATGAGCTAGTAACCAACAAACCTCTATTTGAACATCAGAGTGGAGACACCATCGCAAAACAGATTATAACCTCTATCTTATCAGCAGATCTTCTCAAAGAAGTTGATGATATCCCCGAACCTTATCAATCTGTCATAAAAAAACACCGTGTTGCAGATGCCTGAAAACTGATCAAAAACCGCAGATGAACTGATCAAGTATTTCGAAGTGGCAAACGATCAAGACATCGAGCTCCAAGTTCTTGACCTATCGTCAAAAAGCAGCCCGAAGGAGGCTCCTAAAAGCCAAAAGGCCATAGCATCGATCAGAAGTTTCAAACCCAGTAAAGAATCTCCTTTTAGATTAAAAAAAACATCGGGAAATTTCCCAATGCACTGCATCTGTTTATCCATTTTTTTTTTCATAACAATAATACCGAAGCTTTCATCGCTTCGGTATTATTGTCATACAGTACCTCCACGGGTTATTTTTCGTTCAGGTTTCTGGATTTCAACTCATTGTCAAGTGCCGCATCCGTTTTCTTCCAGCGAATAAAAGCCCAAGCGCCCATAACGATAAGCATAAACGTAAAAATAGTAATACCCTTATTTACGACACCATAAACAATAATCCCGGCACAAAATCCGACAAGTATAGCATTGATTAGTTTACTACTTTTTTGTTGCTTTTTTCTATCCAACAATTCCTGATCGGTCAATTCAGTTAGTTCCTTTTCTTTCATAGTTTTAATGTTTTGGTCAATATAGTATGGAGCAAATATACGATCTAAAAAAATATTCACCTATTTCAACAACAAGACAATGGTCAAAGATATGACAGTATTAAATCTTATCAAGCTCCAACATAAGAGCCTTAAGATCCTGTTTCATAAGCGTAATACTAGATTCCAATTGATCATACATATCTGCGCGGTTCTCCAGTTCATCCGTTGAGTACTTCCCTCCTTCACCAAAGAAGAGCGGTACGGACGACTTCTTCGGATCAAGGTTAATCTGCCCTAGATTGGTCCATTTTTCTACGATCTGCTCTCTTAAAGATTTATCTTGACCGATAGACGGGTTTTTATATTTCAGGTAGTACCAGACCAAGGGAGGAAAGATCGCCGAAGTCTCTACGTTATCCCACACGTCCTTTAAGGCATTTCGTTTGTGATGAAACTCAACAGACTCCTTATTAAAAATCATCATCAAGCCCAGACCCGCCTCACCAATACCCGCCGTAATCCCGATGGTATTGCTTACACCTTCATTTTTAACCACTCCACCGGCAAGAATAGCACCAAGTGCCCCCACCACAATGGCTCCTTTAGTCAATTTGGACTCACGGTCCCCCTGCCTGCCTTTGAGGTAATTGGCTACCTGACTTACCCTTTCTTCCTCACAGTCCATCTCCGAAGAAACTGCAGAAATCTCGATTGAAGCGGCATTTATCCGATGGTCAATATCCTGCTTGATCTCCAGGATACGAAGCCGGGCCTCCACACTGGTACTATCTCTCCGAGTCCGCAGCTGCATATACTTATCGATCAGATCCAATATCCCTATGGCATTCGCCATGTTAAGCGTGTTGTGATCAAATTTTTCAGTCAGACGTTTTGACAGCTGCTGTTGGTACAGGGCCACAGGAAGCTGATCAGCGGTATAACTATATAGGTTCCGTTGATTGCAGTTGCTGTTATAAAGTGCATCCCGTATACCGGGATCTTTGATGGTCCGACAAGAGGTCATCAAAAATACTCCGATCATCAACATCCAACAGACTTGTTTATTGCCTAAAGTCGGAACGATAAAACGCCCACAATGAAGTACCTTGCCCATATTTAAGTTATCTTGGTGTAAAATTAGCCTCGCATACTTTTCCAGTACCAGACTAATCCCTGTAATCTAATTTATGAAAAAATATATTCGTCTTGACATAAATTCAACCCTTTGTTCAGGATAATATGGATAAATTTGTATGTACTAAAAGTATCGAGATGATTGAAAGAATAGCAACTTATTGGGATGGAAGAAGTGCTTCATGGCGCAAGGAACGAGATGATGCCTGGTCGCGCCCCGAAACCGAACGATGGCTTGATTTTTTTAAGTCAATCCGGCACCAGACAGCTGGAAACAGCGTACTCGAAGTCGGTACAGCAACAGGATATTTTGCGAATATCCTGACACTCGCCGGTTTTGAGGTGACAGCCATTGATCTTTCACCGCAGATGATTGAAGCGGCAGCGCTTGTGAGCGAGGAACTAAAGCTAAATGTAAATTATAGCGTCATGGACGCGCAGTCCCTGCAATTCGAGGACGATACCTTTGATCTGGTGTTCACACGTCTAATGACCTGGACTATCCCCGATCTGGAAAAATGCTACCGCGAGATGCAACGCGTGCTCAAGCCCGGAGGTAAGTTAATCAACCTGGATGCAGATTTTGGAAAAACCGTTTTTAGCACAGACAGACATGACGAATGCCCATCTGGTGCAATTGAAGAGGTGAATGCCATCAAATCGGCACTGGAAATCAGCCAGCACGAACGTCCAGCCAAAGATATCGACATATTGCAAACAATCGGATTCGGTTCCATTGAAGTTGACATCTATGCCCAGAACCGTATTCTAGGGCTTCCATTGACAACTGAAGGGCTTTTTATGCTCGAAGCAACAAAAAAATAACTATCTAATAATCGAAGGTATTCAAGAATAAAGAACCCTCAGTTGTTCAAAACTGAGGGTTCTTATTTATTTTCCAAATCGAGTTATTAAAATTTATAGCTAACACTTCCGACCACGTTCAATAATCGTTGTGCATTAGCAGTTGTATAACCGATCCAGTAATGCGTATTGGTCAGGTTGTCAGCTTTCAACCCGACGCTGAATTTTCTGGCGTCGTAGAATGCGTTGGTATTCCTCCTCCTTGGCGAAGCCTTAAAAGAACTATTATCAGATCTATGACAACAGGATATAGGTTTTCAGAGTTTTTAAGCTGGCAAGTGTTGCATAGCGAAACAGTTCGATAAATTTTGCTGCAGCCACTTACCATTGGTCCATTTTTTAAAACATTGTCGTTTTATATATCATAATGTTACCTTTGTAGAGGATAAGACATTCATGAGTAAGGATCGCGACATACTAGAAATACAATTGTGGGAGGCGCTACGAAGTGGAGATCAAGCTGCTTTACAGCAGTTATATATGTCCTATTACAAAGGCCTGTTGCAATATGGACTGCGGTATACAGACGATCGGGATACCCTAAAGGACAGCATCAACAATACCTTTCTTTATTTCTGGGAAAAACGCGAAAGTATAGGCAACGCCAATCATGTTGGCAACTATATCTTCAAAAGTTACCAGCGACAATTAGTCAAGGACCTCAACAACACAAACAAATTTGAAACGCTCCTCGAAAACAATGAAGATACCAATACCGTTGATGTAGAAGAGTTTCAGTTCATTATCCGACAGGAAGAAAATACGCGCGTTAATATCCTTAAAAATGCGATTCTCCAATTACCCAAACGGCAACGTGAGCTCGTTCTGCTTCGTTATTTTGAGGGACTTAGTTACGATGAAATTACCCTAAGGACAAACCTGAGCAAACGTGCTGTCTACAATCAGATCCATAGCGCCATCAATACATTAAAAAAAGACACTAGTCTGCAAAATCTCAAACAGATTCTCCCCCTATTAATCTTATTTTAGTTTTTTTAAAAAATAATAAGCAGACACACAGTATTTTACGTATTCAGCTAAAAAAATAACTGGTAAAAACCAAACTCGATACGCTCTATCTATATAAACGACTAATTTTTAGACCATGAGTGCATACCAGTCTGTTCAGGATTTTATATTGGATGAATCTTTCTTTCGCTATGCGGTAAGACAAGATCCATCGGAAATCTTGAAATGGGAAAGTTATATTAAACAACATCCCGAGCAGCAGGAACTTATACAGCAAGCTAAGCAAGAATTGCTGGCGATGCAAGATGCACTGTATATGATTGATGCCGAGCAAAACTATGTCCGGCTTGTATCTCATTTGGATCCCCCCGTCAAAAACATACCACTAAAGAAAAAATGGACCTATTATGCAGCGGCGGCTATTGTCTTTCTGTGTTTGATCACGTGCCTGTATGTCTTCCAATATCATTTCAACCAGTCGCAGACGATTGCTTACCTAACCCAACCAGCTGAAAAGAAAACAATTAAACTCGCTGATGGTACACTGGTCAAATTAAACGCAGCAAGTAAATTAGAGATCGCTGATGGATTTGGTAAAACAAACCGCGCCGTCAAACTTGTTGGTGAAGCGTATATGGAAGTTGCTAAAAACAAAGCATTACCCTTTACCGTAACGACTCAGGCGCTGCAAGTCCGGGTATTGGGAACAACGATCAATGTCAGAGCATATGCCAACGAGGAACTTACTGCTGCCTCACTGATTGAGGGCAGTGCGGAGGTTATTTTGAAGAGCAGATCCCAAGCGCCTATCCGTCTAAAACCAAAAGACAAAGTCGTTGCTCCCCTAGCAGAAGCAAAGCCGAGTTCCGAAAACAATACAGCAGACATCGAAAAAAAATCCGATTACAAATTGGAAACCGTTACACAGTATGATGCTGAGCAACGATTGGCCGAAACCTCTTGGGCCGACCAGAAACTTGTCTTTGTTAACGAACCGCTATCTTCAATTGCTAAAACATTAGAACGTTGGTATAATATCACTATTGAATTCCAAAATTCGGACATCAGTTCCCGAAAATATACAGCGGCATTCGATGACCGCGAAGAACTACAGAATGTGCTCCAGAGCCTACGGAGCAGCATCCCTTTCAACTATCGGAAGATCGGGCCACGTAGCATTAGAATTTACCTAACTAATCCATAAAATAAAACTTATGAAAGATACAGTTACCTAACCAACAGAGAATAAAAAAGGAGCATGCCAGGCATACTCCCAAAATCGTTAATTAACGCAACAGGCTGTGACTGCGAATCCTAGGCGCTGTTGTCAATTGTTTACATTAACCTTGCAAACTTATGAAAAATAACGCAATTCGCGTTAAGGGGAGATATTACCCTAAACTTTTTAATACGATCATTCTCGTGAAACTGACCATCATCCTAACCCTGCTGTTCCACCTGACTGCGATAGGTAATTCTTTGGCTCAAAATGAACGTGCTACCTTACATCTCACATCAGTGAAGCTGAGCACGGTTTTAAAAGAAATTGAAAGCCAGACCAAGTATCGCTTTGTTTACGGTGACGATCTCGTCGAAGGTCTGGGCGCAGCATTTGCTGTGCACGCCCAAAATCAACCTGTCAAAGATATCCTCGATGAACTATTGACGAATACTGACCTCAGTTTTCGGATGCATCGGGAATACCTTATCATTCTTTCAAAGGAAGAGAAACAGGCACTAGCGACCCAGTCGAATATTCGAGGGCTCGTTCAGGATAGCCAAGGCCGACCATTGCCTGGTGTTACGGTGAATGTGTTAGGGGAAAACAACAACACCGTATTGACCGATCAAAACGGAATTTTTCGGATCCGAGCGTCCGTTGGACAAGTACTCCGGATTTCGTATGTCGGGCATGTTTCACAAAATATCAAACTGACGACAGCTCATAGCATAGAAGGAATCAAAGTACAGCTCGAAACCGGGGTAAATACCTTGGAGGAAACCGTCGTGGTTGGATATGGTAGTGTCAAACGGAAAGATCTGACCGGATCGGTTGTCTCTGTTGACGTGAAGGAGATCAGGGATATGCCTTTTACCAGTATTGATCAGGCCCTGACAGGAAAGGCCGCCGGTGTGCAAGTCATACAGGCTGATGGCTCGCCAGGCGGGGTTGCCAAAATCCGTATTCGAGGCGGTACCTCGCTTATGGGCGGTAATGATCCCCTTTATATTATTGATGGGGTTCAGATGACCGTACAAAATCGTTATGTGAGCAATTCAGCCGAGGTGGTCAATCCGGTAGATCGCTTTGGATCTGACGACCCAAACAGTGCTGTATCGGGCTCATTTGCACGCGGACTCAATAGTCTGGCCGGACTGAACATCAGCGACATCGAGACAATAGATGTATTGAAAGATGCGTCTGCCACAGCAATTTATGGATCTCGGGCTGCCAATGGTGTTGTCATTATTACAACCAAACGTGGAAAACGTGAACAAAAACCAACTTTGGAGGCCAATTATTATCATGGTATTAGCAAGCAACGACCGATCAACCTACTTAATCGTGACCAATATATCATGATTATGCAAGAGGCTAATCGCAACCTCCTCGATGCGCGCAAAGCTGCGGGAGAAACACTCACACCTGAGGAACTTGTCGATTTTGACAACCGGATCAACAACCCTAATTTTTATGGTCCTGCGAATACTGACTGGCTAAATCTAGTCACCCGAACTGGAAAATCCGACAACGCTGATCTCTCTGTTAGGGGTGGTGGTAATGCTTCGCAGTATTTTATTTCTTTAGGATATACCGGTAATCAAGGCGTTGTATTAGGCACCGACTTTCAACGTTTGTCGGGACGGATTAACCTAGACAACGAGATCACTAGTAAGCTACGCACACAAGCCACATTTGGTTATGGCTATACCATCAATAATATCACCAATGGTCTTTATACGCAGGCACTCTTTGCCCCTCCGACTTTTGTAGCTTATAATGCGGATGGTTCCATTGCTAAATATACAGGAGAATCCCTAGGTGGATATGATTATCAGGGCTATCAAAATCCACTTGTACTCCTCGACGGAATCAACAGAGCAGCCAGCCACTCCCTCCTGGGATCAGTGGCCGCCGATTATAAAATTTTACCGGAACTTATTTTTCGAAGCACTGCATCAGTCAACTATAACAGTACGAACCAACGCAATTACGTGACCGGTGATGCCTTAATCGCCGCATCAAACGGTGTGGGGACTTCCAGTCTAGGGACTGGATCGCAGTCGCAAAACCAATTGACAGACCTGTTTTTTGAAAATACATTGACCTGGGACAAAGTTTTCAATGCGCAGCACCGATTCAATATTGTTGGTGGTACTTCTTGGCAGAAAACTCGTTCTCAACTTTTTGGTGTTACCGCACAGGGTTATCCTGATGACAAGTATTTGAACAACCTTTCATCAGCTAGCTTGGTGACAGCGGCCGTTGGGACCAGTGGCCAGAACTCCCTACTGAGTTTTTATACACGTGCGCGTTATGCCTGGAAAGACCGTTATATTGTCACCTTTACAGGACGTTCGGATGCTTCCTCCAAATTCCCAAAAGTCAACCGTACCGGATTTTTCCCTTCTGGGGGCGTGGCTTGGCGCATCTCCGACGAACCCTTTATGAAGGGCCTAAAATGGGTAGATGACCTCAAATTACGGGCAAGCACAGGTTACACAGGTACCCAAAATATTGGCGATAACATGTTCTACACCTTATACAGCCCATATGCATACGGCGGTAAAAGTGCCATGGTACCTACACAACTCGGCAATGAAGCGATCCGTTGGGAATCTACTCTGCAGAAAGACGCAGGCTTGGATATCAGTTTATTTAACTCCAGGTTTGGTGCCAGTATAGAAATTTACGAAAAAGCGACTTCTGGTATTTTGTTTACACGAGCAGTTGCTGGTAGTTCTTCCTACCGTAGTGTCATTGCCAATCTGGCCAATATTCGCAACCGGGGTCTGGAAATCGCCGTACGTGGTACCTTTCTAGAAAAGAAGAACTTATCTTGGAATGGTGCTTTTAATATCTCGTTCAACCGCTCCCTAGTAACCAATGTGAACCGCGACTTTACCAATCCAAATGACATCACAGACTATAACCTCGGTAATGCAATCGTCCGAGAAGGTGAGCCGCTCGGACTGATTTATGGTAAGGTATTCACGGGTCTATTACAAACACAGGAACAGGTGGATGCCTATAAGGAAAAAAATCAGTATTGGATGTATTTTGACCCTTATTTGGGAATAGGTGATCCAAGCTATAAAATTCCAGAAGGTGAATTTTTCCCTGAAAATGAAATCATTGGACGTGCAGAACCTAAGTTTTACGGTGGTTACACCAATAGTATATCCTATAAAGGACTCAGTCTGACAACCTTATTTACTTTTAGCTATGGAAACGACATTCTGTACCAAGGTGATATCCAGAATAACAATGTGAGTAACAGATCAAACAAGACAACAGAAATTTTAGGTCGATGGACACCGGAGAATCCTACATCTACACGGCCAAGACTTCTTTATGGACAAAATGGAACTGCTTACACAAATAGCTCAGCAGTATATGACGGATCATTTTTACGCCTTAAATCATTGACCTTAACCTACGTCCTCCCTGCGGGATTACGTAAACGGATCGGTATTCCTCAAGCCTCGGTATTCGGTTCAGCGACCAATATTCTGACATGGACAAGCTATCCTGGTGTGGATCCAGAGGTCAGCAACGACCCCTATAGCCTAGTCAACGGCGCAAGTGACCCAGGCACATTCCCCGCTGTTAAACAATTTATTCTAGGACTACGTTTTTCACTTTAATGACGAGAATATGAAAAGAAAACTCATCTATATACTATTTGGATTAACCGCTATAACGAGCAGTGTGAGTCTAACTTCCTGCGAAAGCCAACTCGGTGCCCTACCTGAAAATGCAAAGGTCGATGGCAATACTGTATTGGATGCGCCAACAGCTCGCATCGCACTGAATGGTGTATATTTTCGCTTTGCGAACGTGTCTCAAGACAATGGCATCACCCAATGGACCAACAACGAGCGCCTTCCCGCCCAATTGACCGGATACATGATGTATGGATATGGTACCGGCGCCGGAGCACCAGAAGATAACCAAATGCTCAGTTCGTCCGATATCTACTGGTCCTATAGCTATGGCATTATCAATGCCGCAAATTCGTTGATCGGTGGTATGGATAAATTACCTCAAGGTCGTATTCCAACCGCGGAACGTGAGGCTATCGAAGCAGAAGCGCGATTTCTAAGGGCCTATGGGAATTTCAAATTATTAACCTTCTATGGACAATGGTTTGATTACTCCAGTCCTTATGGCGTATTATTACGCTATGAGGCTGTCACAATCGGAAATATCCCTAAGGCTCGCTCCTCAGTAGCAGAAAGTTATACTTCGATCCTACAGGATCTGGATTACGCCATTTTGCACTGTCCCGCTCAGCATGAAAAATATTATGCCACCCTGTGGGCAGCAAGAGCTTTGAAGGCCCGCGTACTGATGTGTCGTGGCCAGGCAGGTGATTATGCTGAAGTCATCAAGCTATCCGATGCGATCATCAACGATAGTCCTTACCGACTTGAGCCACTCGCAAAAGATATCTTCCGGACCAAAGGAGCCAGTAGCACAGAAGTCATGCTCAGTATAGCGCCGCAGCCCAACCAACCTGCCTATGCCTACAGCCGTAGCCGACAGTTTTATCCCGGTGCATCATCCCTATATTGCGCAACGCAAGGTCTACGCGATCTCCTGACAGCTGATCCAAGACAGGATTGGATGGTCGGTAGTTTCCGTAAAAACTACGCCAACTATTTTTTCACAAAGTATATCGCTGAAGGTACAGTCCCAACAGTCGTTTCGGAAACGTATTATGCAATCCGCCTGACTGAAGTACATTTATTGAAAGCTGAGGCTTTGCTGCGCAATAATGGATCTATCACTGAGGCCAAAGCGATCCTCAAAGAAATAGGCTCACACAATGGCTTATCCGATTTTTCCAAACTTGATGCACTGACGAGTCGTGAAGAAATGTTAAAGTACAACTACCAGGAAACGTCCAAGAGCCTTGTAGCAGAAGATGGACAGGAATGGTTATGTCTGCTGCGTTTGCCATTAGCTACCGTGACGTCCATCCGTCCTAAATTAACCAATATCCAGCAATATATATTGCCAGTACCAAAAAGTGAATTTGCAGATAATTCCAAATTTGGCGAGCAAAACCCGGGTTATAATATTGATCTGTAAGATAAAAGACTTTGATAAAAAATTTAAAAGATAACAATATGAACTGCAAAAACTATATACTTAGTGCTTTACTACTCACAACAACACTAGGTGCCCTGGCACAAAAGGCAAAAGTTTCCGGTCTGATCAAAGGTATTGGCGACGCTCAAGTGGCTATTGGTTACCTAAAAGATGGCAAGATGAAAACAGATACGGTTAAGATCCAGAAAGATAAATTTGTTTGGGAGGCAGATATGCCCGAACCCCAAAAGGTCTATCTGATGTTCCCATCGCGTTACGCCGAACTCTTCCTCGAAGCGGGCAATATCAGCATCACTGGCCAGGCCGATTCATTACACTTATTAAAAGCCAAGGGCAGCAAAATACAAGCTGAGGCCGAACGTTACCAAGCGACCTTAAAAGACCTGGAACAACAATCCAACCCACTTTATCAGCAATGGGGAAAAAGGTACGGAAGCAGAACAATTAAAACTCGAACAACAACTGGATGCAATCAGTACCGAACGTCGGGCTCGAGCAGCAGCCTATATCAGCGTACATCCAAATAGTGCCTTTAGCCTGAGTCTGGTCTCTGACCGATCGGCCATGGGAAGCTACGAGGAGGTGAAACCTCTTTACGATGTACTCGACAAAACCGTACTTGCTATGGCGACAGGTAAACAGCTTACCGAACGTATGGAAGTGCTCAAACGCAGTGCCTTAGGAGCCACAATTTTGGATTTCACACAAAATGACCCCGAAGGCAAACCGATCAGTTTCAGCAGCTTCAAAGGAAAATATGTATTGGTCGACTTTTGGGCAAGCTGGTGTGGCCCCTGCCGTGCCGAAAACCCCAATGTCCTTAAAGCTTATAACAAATACAAGGACAATAATTTTACTGTTATTGGGATTTCTTTGGATGACAACGCCGAAAAATGGAAAAAAGCCATCAAAGATGACGGTATGCCCTGGTCGCAAGTATCTTCATTAAAAGGCTTCGAAAATGAAGTATCCACCTATTATGGTATTCAGGGCATACCAAGTTCGTTACTGGTAGATCCCAATGGAAAAATCATTGCCCGTAACCTACGTGGCGCATCCCTACAACAAAAGCTGAACGAGATTTTTAAAACACAATAAGATGAAATACACCTTACTATCCCTTGTAACCCTGCTACTTATGCAGGGTTGCAAAAATTCACAAACGGACGGAAAATATACATTACATGGACAAATCAAAGGCATTACCTCAGGGACAATCAAATTACAACGTCTCGATGATGCTACCAGACAGTCGATTACTATAGATAGCACCACGCTACAAAACGGTACATTCCAGCTAACAGGCCCCATTGATCGGCCAGAGATGATGTCTATCAAGATCGAACCTGGCAACTGGTCGGCCACCCTGTTTATCGAATCGGGTGAACTTCAATTCCAGGCAGATACGAGTGGATCTACCCATTATGATTATACCGCTTATGGTGATAGTAAAGGCGCCATCTTACGCAATTTCAGTTTGAGCGGTTCCGAAAACCAGGACATGTTTGATGCATTTGAAAACCATCCCAAAAGCCTTGCCGCCAAAAAGATGTTTGAACAGCTCAACAAGAAATACGAGGCCGCAGGCAAAACTGAAGAAAAAGAGGCCATCCGTGCAGAAATGGAAGCTTTTGGAGATAAACACAAAATCTGGGAACTTCACTGGATCGATAGCATCACTCAGCAGCATCCATCACTCGTAGCAGGAGCCTACCTCTTGCAGCGCTATCAGCTCTTTAATGAATCCATGCCGGTTACGGAACTCGACAAACGTCTTCAAGTGTTTCAATCTCCCGCAAAAGAATCCAAATACATCAAAGATCTTCAAAGCAAAGTGGCCGTAAAAAAAGCGCTGTTGCCCGGTAATCAAGCGCCAGATTTCAAAGCTTTAAAACGTGACAGTAGCAATTTCCAGCTTTCCTCACTACGTGGCAAGTATGTCCTTCTCGATTTCTGGGCCAGTTGGTGCGTACCGTGTCGCCAAGCCATCCCCCATTGGAAGGAAGCCTACAAAACATACCATGATAAGGGCTTAGAAATCGTTGGCGTCACCAATGACAGCCGCTGGCCAGACTGGTTCAAAGCACTCGATCAGGAAAAAATGCCATGAATCCAAGTAGCCGATGATTTCCCTATCAAGAATAGTCCGGCGAGGATCGCAACCCTGTACGACATTCCGAGCTTGCCGACGTATGTTTTATTGGACAAAGAAGGAAAAATTATTATTCATACCACCTCTAAAGAAGAAATGGATGCCCAATTAAAAGCAGCATTCAGCACCTTATAGCTCATACGAGCATATAGACAACAGCAATATGAAAAAGAGCACATTATCATTCCTGTTTTTAGCCCTGGCCAGTCAGGCTTTTGCGCAAAAAACAAATACCGTACTGACAGGCAAGCTAGACAATCTGCCTAAGGACCAATGGATTTATCTTTCCGGATTCGGAAACGGACAGAAGGACTCAGTGCAACAGACTGAAAAAGGCTTTCGGTTTGATCTGGATATCCCTGAAGGTGAAGGTGATTTTTACATTTTTCAGGTAGGCAAAATGAAAGCTTCGGGAGAGATGAACGGCGCCTTTATATTCTTAGAAAAAGGCAAGCTTAATATTAGCAGCAAAACCCCAATGCTCAAAGATGCAAAATATAGTGGCGGCAAACTCGCAGATTATTACAACCTATTCGAGCAACGCTCCAAAGTAACGGGGTTGGATGCCTTATATGATCAGTTTGGTGAAGCCCGCAAGAACAAGGACCAAGATAAAATCGCCACATTACGAAAAGAGATAGACCACAAAAATGCTGAGCAGGCCACGCTGGACAAGAGCTTTGTATTAAAACATAAAAACAGTCCCGCAATCGTATATCCGATGTTTTTTACTCTGCGCAATGGTGACGATCTTGCTTCACTGGATGAGCTGTTACAACAGGCTAGTCCACAAGCTAGAAATAATGCCCCGATCAAAGCTATCGAACATAGCATCAAAACCGATAAACTGACTGGTATTGGCCGCACAGCACTGCCTTTCACACAAGCCGATACCTTAGGAAACAAAGTTTCTCTAGCTGATTTCAAGGGTAAATATGTCCTAGTTGATTTCTGGGCCAGCTGGTGTGTACCCTGCCGTATGGAAAATCCCAATGTAGTCAGTGCCTTCCAGCAATACAAAAACAAAAACTTCACCGTATTGGGTATTTCATTCGACTACCCCGGACAGCAAAAACGTTGGTTGGATGCAATTCATAGTGATCATCTAAACTGGCCCCAACTTTCTGACCTCAAAGGCTGGAAAAATGAAGTCGGCGTGCTTTATGATATCAAATCCATCCCCTCTAACCTTCTGATTGATCCGAATGGTGTGATCATCGCCAAAAATCTTCGCGGAGAGCATTTGGACAAGAAATTAGCAGAGCTCCTGGGGGCGCCCGCCATGGACAAAAATACCCTCGTCATTAAGGGAGAAATCGAAAATCCAGCAAAAGCATCTTGGTTCCATATACATTATACCGATGCTACAGGGAAGAAAGTTGTTGACAGTACCCAGATTTTCAATGGTGTATTCAGTTATCTTGGCAAAATACAAGGCCCCACACACGCCACAGGCTATTTTAGCGATGGAAAAAGCGGCGCGCCACAGTCCTACGAACAATACCTGCAGTTTTATATTGAACCAGGTGTTTTACAGATCAGCGGTGATGCTAGTTCTCCACAGGAGATAGTCCTATCTGGTTTAAAAACTCAGGATGAATTCAATAGCTACAACAGCTTGATTAAAGCCGAAATCGTTGCCTTAAAACCACTCAACGCGTCGTACAATAATAAAAACAACGAATACATCGCCTTGAAAAAACAAGGAGCTTCGGAGGAAGTTCTCAACGCTAAACTTGATGAACTTGAAAAAATCAAAGAAGACATGTCCCCTATGCAGCAAGCAATACGCGACAAACAGTTTTCCTATATCAAACAGCATCCTAATTCAGTTATTTCCGCGGCACAACTTCGCTTTTTCGTTAGCAGTATAGACCTAGCAGAACTTCAAAGCATTTACGAGCAGATGGGACCTGAAATCAGAAACTCAGCCAATGGTCAGGAACTGGCGGAGGAAATTACGAAATTAAAATCAGGTTCACCGGGAAGCACAGCCACGGATTTCGCAGGAATAGATATCAACGGTAAGCCACTTAAACTTTCCGAATACCGTGGTAAGTATGTGTTACTGGATTTTTGGGCGAGCTGGTGTGTGCCTTGTCGTAAGGGCAACCCGCACCTCTTGCAACTCTACAGCAAATACAAAAAGAAAGGCTTTGAAATTATCGGTGTCTCAGATGACGATTCTAATCCCAAAGCTTGGAAAAAAGCGGTCGATCAAGACAAGATTGGTGTATGGAAGCATGTCTTACGTGGCTTAAAGACAAGTCCTCAAGGTGATTTTGATAAATCAGAAGACCGCTCAGAAGCCTATGGCATCCATACATTGCCAACCAAGATCCTCATTGATCCGAATGGTGTTATCGTGGGTCGTTACGGTGGCGGTGGTGGTAGTGATGACGATCTAGACGCTAAACTGAAGACTGTCTTCAAATTTTAAGAAAAAGAGCCGTATCGGATAGTTAAGGCTTGATACGGCTCCTTTTTGAGTTTAAATTTCCAAAACACAATTAATGCCCTTCGACATCAAATAACAATACCAAAATCTAGTTCTCATGGATTCGATAATTGTAGGACAGTTTTAGTCTTCCCAATCTGCATATAAATAGGCCAACTATCACTTTTCGAATGCGTGTTCTACACTAGTCAAATACAGTAATACATCATTTTTGATCTCATTCTCATCTTCGCTTTCGTCACTGTGAGTATGCCGTTCGTCAAATGAACAGAAAAGCAAATCCGTTGGATGGTTTTATCATATCTTGAAGCCCAAAACCATCGTGACCAGAACTATTAATGATCTAGCCTATTTCTCCTTAAATGATGGCTATCAAATCTCCTGTTTTTTTATTATTTTTACCACTATCGAAACCCAATTTACTAGTATGAAAAGGAGGTATGCATTATTATACATTTCGTTGATTATTTTGTGCTGCCTTAAGCCATTGCCAAAATCCATTGCCGCTACGGTACAAAGCGCAGCTGTGCCAGCTGATTCAGTGAAAGACAATTATGTATCGCGGATGCAGGATTTTTTCAGCAAGTCCGCCAAGCAGAGTGTCATCGACTTCGAACAGGATCGTGCATCAGTAAGGCGAAATCAGGTTTTCGAACAGATAAAAACGATATCACGACATGCCGGATCTTTTCTAAAAAAAGGATTTGATACCGCAGCAGTCCGTACAGAATTAAAGGAAATTATTCGGTGGCATCAGCTGTCAAAAGATGGCGTATTCAACAACCAGGGATCTGCCCATTCTTCCAGAAATTTAACAACCACTTTTAATATTCTAAATACCCTCACAACCGAAGTATCAACCTACAAAAAACGAGTAGACAATTATCAGGACCAATTGATCAATTACCGTTTACAAATAGACTCAATCACAACAGATAAATCCCTCTTTGTCGTTTCGGAAGATTCCGTACAACTGAGTCAATACTTGGGCAGGTTACACGTTTTATCAAAAGAGATATCGCCAGTGAGCAAGCAGCTTACAAAAAATATCAGTATTATCCAGACACTCCAGAATGAACTGAATCTCGAACTGATGGCTTTGGAAAATGATACGGAGGAAATACGCTACTATCAACAACAGATTGCCGAAAAAACCTTTGATAAGGAGTTTGCACCACTCTGGGAAGAGAGCGTTTACAATAGGCCGATACAAGAGATTCTCCATTTGTCTGTTATCAAGGCGAAGCTTGCACTCATCTACTATTTAAAGGGCAACTGGGCGAGGCTTCTGTTTTTAATCGCTGCAGTGATAATGGTTGTTTATTATCTATTTTCATTGAAAAATAGTTTAAAAAATCAGGGACAGATGCTAGCGGAATCAGCCATGCTCTTAGCGCAACCTCTCATTTCAGGAACGGTCATTGCGCTGAGTGTTGTACAGTTTCTGTTTGTCAATCCACCTTTTGTATTTTCAACAATCTTTATCATTACCCAGGCGATACTCATTAGCATTATACTTCGTAAACATATTTCCAGTTACTGGATGACAATCTGGCTCGGCTTATTGGGTTTATATATTTTAGCTGTCCTAGATAATATGGTTCTACAAGCCTCACGATCGGAACGATGGTGTATGATACTTATTGCATTATCGACTCTTTTACTCGGTTTGTTTTCGTTAATAAACAGATCTCGTCATGCGGAACTCCGGGAGCGCTGGATCCTGTTTCCGATCGGATTGATGACAGTAATGGAACTGTTATCACTTGGACTTAACCTCGCCGGTAGTTTTAATATTGCCAAAGTACTACTGATTGCGGGCCTATTGAATGTAGTGGTGACAATTATCTTTCTATGGGTCTTACGTCTGGTTAATGAGGGACTTACTTATGCCTCCTCAATCTATAAAAAGCAAGAGAGAAAGCTCTTTTATATCAACTACGACCGTGTTGGCAAACGGGCACCTTTATTTTTCTACCTGATCCTTATTTTAGGCTGGTTTGTGCTATTTGGGCGCAATTTTTACGAATTCAGGTTGTTGTCAGAACCTATACACGATTTCTTTTACAACACGCACAAGTTGGGCAGCTACAGTTTCACGGTCATCAACATTGTGGTTTTTGTCCTGATCATGGCTTGTGCAACCATACTTTCCAAGATTGTCTCTTTTTTTGCTTCCGGTCCACAGCCTCACCACAACGAACGTGAGGGATCACAATTTCATATTGGAAGCTGGTTACTGCTGATTCGTATTACAATTATTTTCACGGGCTTTTTTCTTGCTTTTGCTGCCGCAGGTATTCCTATTCAGCAGATTACCCTGATCATTGGAGCATTAGGTGTAGGTATAGGTTTTGGTCTACAGACACTTGTCAATAATCTGGTCAGTGGTTTAATTATCGCCTTTGAAAAACCCGTCAATGTAGATGATATGATAGAGGTTGGTGGGCAATCCGGTCGTGTCAAATCCATCGGATTTCGGAGTAGTGTTATCATGACCACAGAGGGGGCAAACCTAATTATACCCAATGGAGACCTACTTGGTTCGCGCGTCACCAACTGGAGCCAGGGAACAGCCCGCAAACGCCTGAGCAGCCATATAGAAGTCAAATATGGGACCGATTTAGAAAAAGTAAAAAGTTTGCTATTAGCAATTACAGAAAAGAATGAGCAGATTCTTAGCTTCCCAACACCTATTGTACAGTTCGCATCTGTCTCCGCACAATCTGTTGCACTAGACCTTTTTTTCTGGGTCAAGACAAACAAAGATACAGGTCAGATTAAAAGTGATGTCATGGTAACCATCAACAATATATTTCGACAAGAAAATATTGCACTGGCTTTGCCGGCCCAAGAGCTGATCGTAAACAAGCAACAGCCAAACGACCAGATTGATTAATTTCAACAGGCGATGTGTATGTACGCTTCCGTACAAAAAACGTCCGACATCGAACAGTTTAGAACCTTAAATAAAAAATAAAACACTACATATCAGTAAATTAAAAAATTGGCAGACGAATTGGTGGAAATAACTTAAACTGATCAATATGCTTAAAAATTATCTCAAAATAGCCTTTCGTAATCTTCAGAAGAATAAAGGGTTTACAGCAATCAATATTGTGGGTTTAGCTATCGGAATGGCGGCAGCAATCTTGATCATGCTTTGGGTAAGAAGTGAATTTACCTATGATAGATTTTATTCAAAAACTGATCAGATATATGCTGTAGGAATAAAAGATGTTTTGGGTGGTGAGATCGTAAAACATTTTTATACCCCAAAACCAATGGCTGCTGCATTAAAAACTGATTTTCCGGAAATAAACAATGTAGCCAGGGTCAATAAGGGGACCGGTTTTTTATTAACACGAGGAGAAATTAAATTATCAAAAGAACAGGGCGTTTTTGTTGACAGTACTTTCCTGAAAATATTTGACTATAAAGTCCTAGCTGGAAATCCGGTTGAAGCGCTGAAAAAACCTAATCAGATTGTTCTGACCAAATCAATCGCAGATCGATTATTTGGTCAGAAGGACCCGCTGAACCAAACCATCAAATTGGACAGTACACAGATTTCCACTGTATCTGCAATCATTGAAGACATACCCGACAATTCCTTTATGAAGGGGACGACTTATCTTGTTCCATGGACATTGATGGAAAAAATAGGGTATTCAGATGATTACTGGGGAAATAATTCCATTCAGACCTATATTGAATTGGATCAAAATGTTAACATTGATCAGTTTCAGAAAAATATAAAAGGTTTCTTACAAAAACATACTGAAAATAAAGCCGAGAATTTTATTGAGCCTATTGCGGATAAATGGCTTTACAGTAATTACACCGAAATGGGTAAGCCGACATCCGGTAGAATCGGAATGGTGCGATCCTTTATCGCTATTGCCTGCTTTATATTGATAATCGCCTGTATCAATTTTATGAATTTAAGTACAGCACAAAGTGAAAAAAGAGCGAAAGAAGTTGGCGTAAGAAAAGTAGTGGGTGCAAATAAAGGTCTATTGATTTATCAGTTCTTAATCGAATCCATTCTCATTGCCTGTATCGCGGGTATATTAGCGCTGCTGATAACGATGCTGGCACTGCCCTACTTTGGTCATTTAATTTCAAGAACATTGGCTATGCCCTATACAGATATCCCTTTTTGGTCTGTTTTTATAGTCTTTATCCTCTTTACTGGCATTCTTTCAGGCAGTTATCCTGCCTTTTATCTATCCTCTTTTATACCGGTAAAAGTATTAAAAGGCAAGTTGTTGCACGCCCAGCGGAATTTCAATCCTAGGAAAGTACTGGTCATTGTCCAGTTTTGTATTGCCATTATCCTCATCGTTACAACAATAGCCATTCAAAAACAAATAAAACATGCTCAGAATAGAGAAATTGGCTATAACAAAGATAAATTGATCAATATTATAGATCAGGGAAAGATCGGTAAAAACAAATTGCTGATAAAAAATGCTTTAATTTCCTCCGGTATTGCTTCAAATGTTTCACGAACGTCTTCCCCTTTAACAGAAAACTGGAGCAACAACTCCATGAACTGGGATGGTAAACCAAAAGATAACAACACCATGTTTACACGAATTGGGGTAGACGACAATTTAGTCAATACTGCTGGATTGAAATTGATCGCCGGGCGCGACTTTGACCTGACCACATTTCCTACGGATTCTTCCGCCATGATAATTAACGAATCGGCTGCCAAGGTATTTAATTTTGATGATCCGATCGGAAAGACAATAGTTGATGGAAGGGATTGGCATATCATCGGTGTCATCAAAGATTTTGTTCAAGAATCACCATTTAATCCCGTCACACCGCTGGTTATCCAAGGAGCTTTTGCAGGCACTACAATAACCAATATTCGACTCAATGACCATATTGAAACACAGGATGCATTGGCTCGAATTGAGAAAATATTTAAGGAATATAACCCCGAATACCCCTTCGAGTACGCTTTTGTTGATGCGAATTATACAAAAAAATTTAAAGATTTCAATCAATTAGGTAAACTTTCCAGCCTTTTTGCACTACTGACAATTTTTATCTCATGCCTGGGATTATACGGTTTGACAGCATATATGGCGGAGACCAGAACCAAAGAGATCGGAGTCCGGAAAGTTCTTGGCGCGTCTATCATTTCGATCACAAAGATGCTGTCGCAAGAATTTCTTCTCATGGTGTTGTTATCATGCCTTATAGCATTTCCGATCGCCTATTATATTTCCGACGACATGCTCAGTTCTTATACCTATCGCATTCAGATTACCTGGGACATTTTTCTGATTGCAGGATCAGGTACCTTCGTACTCACCCTGTTAACTGTCAGCTATCAATCGATCAAAGCTGCCATGGTCAATCCAGTGAAGAGCCTGAAGGACGAATAGCAGAGTTGACATCACCGTTTTTACTTTCGTCACCGCGAGTATACCGTTCGTCAAAGACTTTTCTGTATCGCCGCTGGCCTTCGTTTTTTTGTACATATCAAAACAATAAAAATGAACAGAAAAGCAATTTTATCATGCGTTGTACTCTTCGCGATGATGTTAAGTAAAATGGTATTTGCCCAAGAGCAACCTCTTATTCAGATTGGTATCAAAGGTGGAAGCAGTATCAACAAGCTCAACACCGAGCTTGCAGACCTGGACGACAAATATGCAATGGGTCTCCACGTCGGTGGTATGGCACGTGTCAACCTCGGAAGAGCATACATTCAGGGCGAGGCACTTTTCAGCAAACGTAAAGCAGCGCTCAAACCACAGGGACAGACTACATCCAAGCTCAAATGGAATGCAATCGATATTCCCGTGATGGTTGGTTATAAAATCTACCAGCAGCAGGATATGAACTTTCGTCTATTTGCCGGTGCAGTATATAACTATACCCTGAATGACAATTTATCCCCCTTGAAGGCTATCAAAGAAGGCGTCAAACATTTTGATAAGTCCAATGTACAGTTTACAGGCGGTCTTGGGGTCGACATCCAAAAATTCAGTATCGATGTCCGCTATGAGCGTGGTTTTTCAGACTTGTCTAATTCTTTTAAATCCAAGCCACAGGCATTTTCCATTGGCGTAGGTTACTTCATATTCTAATACAACCCTTAACGCTAAAACCTTTGAAGGCAATCCTGTATTCGCCTTCAAAGGTTTTTGTGATATATTTGACTATTTTTGTCCCATGTTTCTCAAAAAAAATTACCTCCATCGGCACCTGTTTCTCACGCTCTTCTGGCTTGTCCTCTGGTTTGCCGTCTGGATACAAGTGAAGCAGGATATGGACGCCATCAGCGCGCTGATCCATAGTTCATCGGTCATGATCTGTTCCATTAGCATCTCGCAACTCCTAAGTGACAGTATCTTACCCAAAGCCATTAAGACACAAAAAATGAAACCCTTTGTTTTCAAAGCCATCTTTTTCGTTCTTATTTTGGCACTGCTGATTGGTGCGGTAGATGCGTACTTTATTATCCATAGCCAGGCGCTGTCGGAGGAGAGTCGCGCAACACTTTTGTTTGTGCAGAGCTATAAAGCTATTCCCTCCTCCGTACTGATCAATGGTACGGCCTGTGGTATCCGATTTTACCAGGAACATGCCAATATTCAGCGAGAACATAGCCAGTTGCAGCAGAACTTTCTGGAAAGCCAGCTCAAAATTTTACAGGATCAGGTCAATCCACACTTTATGTTCAATGTATTGAACCACATCCATATCCTAATGAAAAAGAATGTGGATATGGCCGATTTTTTACTATTAAAATTCTCAGATATCCTGCGCTACCAACTCTACGAATGCAACCAACCATTTGTACTGCTGAGCCGTGAGCTGCAGTATTTACAGAATTTTATCACGATTGAACAGATGCGCTGGGGAGATGAGCTGGAGGTTGAATGCACCTGGTCACAGTCAACAGAAGATCTACATATTGCACCGCTGATGCTCATATGTTTTGTGGAAAATGCCTTCAAACATGTGGATCGACTTCCGAATCAAAAAGGCAAAATCAGCGTCAGCAGCACTGAAAAAGACGGTTATTTCCAATTTCATATCAGAAATAGTTATCATCCCTATCCCCTGCAGACATCAACAAGACACTCTGGCATTGGGCTGGAAAATGTCAAAAAGAGGTTGGAGCTGCAGTATGAAAATCAGTACACCTTAACCATTGACAAACAAGACGACAGTTTTTGCGTCGACCTAACAATCAATCTTAACTGCTAAACGACTATGGAACAAACAAAGATGAAATGTATCATCGTGGACGATGAACCCCTGCTACGGCAGCATATTGCTGAGATGACCGAACAGGTTGATTTTCTCGAACTCGTCGCAACTTTTCCTTCAGCCCTAGCGGCAGCCTCCAGATTGCAACAAGGCGATATTGACCTTATCTTTTTGGATATCAATATGCCTTATCTCAATGGTATTGATTTTTTGGAATCACTCGAAAATCCTCCCCTGTGTATATTCATTACAGCCTATTCGGAGTATGCCCTGGAAGGATTCCGTCTTCAGGCGGTGGATTATCTCCTGAAACCTATTGTATTCCAGCGTTTTTTTCAGGCAGCAACAAAAGCCTTTCAGCAATTTGTAAAACGCAATAAATCGACACAGGAACCCGTTGCCAATGATACAATGCTTTTTGTCCGACAGGGTGATGCATTCGTCAAAATCTCCTGGACAGATATCCTTTATGCCGAAAGCATGCAGAATTATACCAAGCTCCATTTTAAAGAACGGACCCTCACCATCCATCAGACCATGCTTGCATTGGAAGAAGCTTTACCGGGTAGCCATTTTTTCCGTATCCACAAATCCTATCTGGTCAATGTCAATCATATCGATATCATCTCGGGTGGAAGAGTATACATTAGGGAACAGGAATTGCCCATCTCCCGCACAAAAAGAGAGGAGCTTCTCCAAAACGTAGTTTTTAAGAAGCTCCTGAGTCGTTAATAGGGCATATTCCATTTAAATCCTATCGAAGTATAGAAGGTTGGTGAAAATCGGGGATCGGCCTGCTTCTTATCCTTAAAGAAACTCTTTAAGGACCTATCGTTTTCAACATACATCCGGGCGAGTGTACTTCCCCCCGTTAGTTGCAATTTAAGATTCTTACCGAGGTTGAATTGGGGCTGAAGACCTGCGGTTAACAACATAAATCCACCGAGTGTAGACTTCCCGTTCTTTTCCCGTTCAGCCGTCATACCATCCAGATTGACTACCGCACGGAGATCCATGAACTTGTTGACCTGATAAGCAGCGGCAAGCCCCTGCGGGAAATTCACATTGAACTTGACCTTGCCATTGGTCTTCCAATCAAAATACAGTCCCGGCAGGACCATGGGCACACCAAAACTATTGCTCAATACTGGCCCGAAGCCGAAGGCAAGATTCGGTTTAAACCGTTTGATGAAAAGAACTCCCCCCTGCCCCAGCACATCTTTACCATTGACTTTGACCAGATCCGAATAGATACCGACCGAAGCAAAAGTCAGTAGAGACCAGTTTTTCTTTAAAGAAGTCAAGTATTGCAATCCGATTTCGGCATTCAACATTTCAGTCGGAAAAAGCTGCTGTTCATAATCGCGGTTTTGCATCTTTGCGTAGGCAGCCCCCATTTTCCATGACCAGCGTTTGATATTGCCCAAAGAATCAACTTTAGTCGACAAAGGTATTTCAAGATTGAATTGTATCCTTTTAAAATCACTTTTAGAGCCAGTCTTTACACTGTCTTCTGGTCGGATATAGTTTGACAGCGGAACATAATCGGCAATAACCTGTCCAGATACAGCATTTTGGGCATGTGCTGTCAGCGTCGCTAAGCTGCTGAACAAGATGGCACATAAAACTTGTTTCTTCATGTTTTTTCTGCAAAGGAAGCCCTTGATTCTCGAAAGCAGTAAACATTTTGACGTACCGCTGCTTTCCATTGACCAAATGCAAAGCTATTGCGATCTCAAAAAACGCAGAAGCCTTTTTCGGATCGTAAAAGGTTTCTCACGGATTGTAAATAGGTCTATTTTCTTCTTTATCAAATTAATAATTTTGGTGGTCAATGGTCTATTGGTACTGTCTATCCAGATTTAGAATTGATAACTATCCATTTTAGAGGATGAACTGTTCTCCCCCTTTACGCATTAACAGGGAGACCACCAGTGTATAGATTGCGCTTTACCATCTTTAAAGTACATTCTGATATGGCCATCCACAATCCCTTCATTGTCTTCACGCAATCTGATTACCCACAATTTTCCTGCTTTATCCATCCCCTGTCGTTCATTGACAGCTGTAGGGAAAAGCTGTTGTATGTCTTCTATCGTCGTGCTGGCATCTATCCGGATCCCATTGTAGCTCATAAAATTCCCATTTAAAAACCAGAATTCTTCTACTGCGACACTATCGCCGCTGGTTTCAAAACGTGAACCATTTTTGTACAGGTATTTGTCATCCGGAGCTTCAGTATCAAAAATAGTGAAACAGGGGGCTTCATCCTTCAGCAATTGAATACTATCGGGCCGTCCGAAAACTTTTTCAAATTCATTTCGGGTAAAAAACCTATCCAGCTTACCGTTAAACTTGATATCCTTGACCAACATCACATCTCTTAATGCATATCCACTGCCCGGCTTGAAAACCATTGCTGAGGAACGGCATAACTTGGAAAGATCATCTTCTTGCGCAATACGCTTATCATACCGCAAGGTTACGGGATGATCAGGGTCGTTTGTTATATCCAAAAGTTGTCCGGTTTTCTGATGAAATTCCAACCAGCCCACGGCATGTTCTACCAATCTTTTTTCTGAAGAGGTTTCCGAAATATCATTAATGACATACAACTTGATCGTCAGCTTTTCAGGGCCTAGGTAAGCTACTTGGGCATGAACAAGCGTATCGCCAAATTGACTAAATGCGACTGCATTACTTGACTTAACCAACTTTTTTACGAGTTGCTCGCAAGAAATAGCATTATTTTTCGGAACGATAATTTTCGCATCAACAGTATCGGTTTTCTGCTGTGCCTTGTTGGTAGACTGTCCCTGGCATGAGAAAAGGACTAGTGCGAAAAAGACTACTATTCTTGACATATCATTTATTTAGTTTCGGAGAGAGTCTCTATTTCCCTGCGGATCTTTATTTATCTTTGGCAGTACGCTTAAAAATTCTTGTTTCGACAGTTCCGGTTTTCATCCTATTTCCCATTTCGTCCCAGATGATCTGTTTTGCCCTTAAATTCAATTTACCTTTTATGACTTCCATTTCCAACTCGTCATTAAGCCCCTGCTTGGCTGGTATAAACAAGACCTCTCCTTTTACTTGGGCCCGAAAAGTTCTTGGAGGAGCTTCACCGCTGCCAATGTCTTTAAAACTTGCATAATCCTTGCCCAGCTCAAATTTTATGATCACTGTATTGGTTTGAAACTTGGTCTTATACTCCCAGTTACCGGTAAAAGCAGATTTTATACGATTAGGTATTTCCATGGTCTGCGCACCTGAATGCCCCATGAAGAGGATGAATATGATCAATAAAATAAGTCTCATCTATCGTTAATGGCTAATTTAAATTTGTTTATGCAGGCATTTTCAGCATAAGATCAATCCTCAAGCGGATTTCGGTTTATGTATAATTTTATCGTATAACACCATTTTGGCGCTCTAATCAAAGTACCCTTAACAAATTTTTTGCTAAAAAGTGTACAAAGCAAATTATCGAATATCAATCACACCAAACCCCATTCCATACATTTACGTACAAAAAAGATACAACAAATTTTGCGTGATAGCAAAAATTTACCATGATCAAAAAACGGACAATACATAGTTCCGCACTTTTTATCAATTTAAAAAAGCGAAAGATACAGCACTGACAGCCACCTTGAGGAAGCAAACGAGGTATAAGATTTTCTAAAATAAACAAATAGAACAAGTTCTATTTGTTTATTTAAAATTATCATCGTAATATTGCAATATAATATTAAACAACATGGGACTTACAAAGACAGAAATTTTCGCTGATGAACAGAATAAACTTGCAACAGCATTTAAGGTTTTAGGACACCCCGCACGTATAGCTATCCTTCAATATATCATTGACAAGAAAGCATGCATCTGCAATGATCTGGTTGATGAACTGGGACTTGCCCAAGCAACCATTTCCCAACACCTTAAGGAATTAAAAAATACAGGAATAATACAGGGGACAATCGAGGGAAAATCTGTTTGCTACTGCATTAATGAAACAGTCTGGAAACAAATGCAACAGGAGTTCAACGCATTTTTCAATCAGGACGTAAACATTTCAAGTTGCTGTAAGTAACTTTTTTTAAGAATATATATCGTAATATTGCAATATATAGTTTTTAATAAATAATAAAATCAATCCTTTATGAAATTATCAGAAATCAAAGAAATTTTAGCAACATTGGATCATGTTGACTTTCAGCTGGAAAATGGCACATTTGTTCCTGAACACTTCCATGTCACCGAAGTAGGTCAGATCACAAAAAATTTCATTGACTGTGGTGGTGTTATCCGTCAGGAGAAAGTGGTCAACTTCCAGCTCTGGAATGCGAATGATTATGAGCACCGTCTAAAACCAGGCAAACTATTACATATCATCAATTTGTCTGAAGATAAATTGGGTATCGAAGATGGGGAAATTGAAGTGGAATACCAGAGCGGTACGATCGGCAAATACGATCTTGACTTTAATGGTAAGACCTTTGTCCTGAAAAACAAGACCACAGCCTGCCTTGCCCAGGACGCTTGCGGCATACCATCCGAAAAGCTGAAAATAAATCTTTCTGCGTTGCCAGTTAGCGGATCCTCTTGCTGTACGCCGGGCTCAGGCTGTTGTTAATCACTTAAAATTCACCGCAGCAATGTATCAAAAAATAAAAGAAATAATCAGCACGATTACCAGCAGACAACACCTGTCTGAGGAGCGTAGATCGGCATTGAATCCCTTGATTCAATTTATTCAAGACAAGGTTGATCGCGGACAGCCGGTCAACCTCAATTTTATCTGTACCCACAATTCCCGTAGAAGCCATTTATCTCAGCTTTGGGCGCAGGTGGCGGCATCCTTCCATCATACCCCAGTGGTCAACTGCTACTCAGGGGGTACGGAAGAGACCGCATTATTTCCTAAAATCGCAGAAACATTGGTTTCACAGGGATTTGATATTTTTAAGATCGCTGATACGGACAACCCAATCTATGCAATAAAATATGGCGACAACGACCCGCCGGTTATCGGCTTTTCAAAAAAATATGATAGCCCATTCAACCCTATCTCTGAGTTTGCTGCAATCATGACCTGCTCGCAGGCAGATGGCGGATGCCCTTTTATTCCGGGTGCTGAAAAAAGGATACCGATTACTTTTGAAGATCCCAAGATTTCAGATGGCACACCCGAACAAACAGCAGTGTATGCAGAACGTAGTTTAGAAATTGCAGCCGAAATGTGCTATGTATTTTCAAATATTAAGATCTAACCCATGCAATCGAAGTTAAAATTTCTTGACCGTTACCTCACCTTATGGATATTCCTGGCAATGGTTCTCGGTATTTCTTTGGGCAATTTTTTTCCCGCTTCTGCACTATGGATCAATAGCTATAGCAGTGGCACAACAAATATACCGCTTGCTGTCGGACTGATTCTCATGATGTACCCACCATTGGCCAAGGTACGTTATGAGCAGGTTGGAAAGGTTTTCCGAAACCTAAAAATTCTCGGCACTTCTTTGGTCCTCAACTGGATAATAGGACCGGTTTTAATGTTTGTATTGGCACTTTTATTTCTGAACGGATATCCTGAATATATGGCCGGATTGATCCTAATCGGACTTGCTCGCTGTATTGCAATGGTTGTCGTATGGAATGAACTCGCAAATGGTAATAGAGAGTATGCAGCAGGATTAATTGCGTTGAACAGTATCTTCCAGGTCTTACTCTATAGTTTATATGCCTACGTTTTTATTACTGTATTACCTCCAATTTTTGGTGTGACAGGACTTTCCGTGAATATTTCCATTGCTGAAATTGCAAAAAGCGTCGCTATTTACCTAGGAATACCCTTCCTCGCCGGAGTTTTGAGCAGATATGGACTGATCGCCTTAAAAAGTGAAAATTGGTTTCAGAACCGTTTTATACCCTTGATCTCCCCGATTACTTTGATAGCGTTGCTCTTTACCATTGTAGTGATGTTCAGTCTCAAAGGCGAAATGATCTTACAGTTGCCTATGGATGTATTACGTATAGCGGTCCCTTTGGTGATCTATTTTGCGCTGATGTTCATGATCAGTTTTTTTGCTGGCAAACGAGTCGGTGCCGATTACTCACAAAGTACAGCCATTGCATTTACGGCTGCAGGCAATAATTTCGAATTGGCCATTGCGGTCGCAATTGGCGTATTCGGCATCAATAGCGGGCAGGCTTTTGTCGGAGTGATAGGTCCACTGGTCGAGGTACCCGCACTGATAGCACTGGTCAACCTTGCATTTTGGTTCCGAAAAAAATACTTTGTAAAAGAGCTTTCTGCTTAAGTATAGACTTATAAGAAATCCGAGGCCATGTTTTTTGACATGGCTTTTTTGTTTAGGATATTCCCCTTCTTATCTATCCATTCAGCCACCCCCTTACACTCTAGAAATCAAAAGAAAACGATTCGGACAGTAGACCAATGCTTCAAATACGATCCTACTGCCGAATCTGAGGTTGCCGCCTCTTACTATTGTTCTCGCCTATTGGTTTTTCCTAAATTCCTCGGGGCTCTGCCCTTTCTTGGCTTTAAAAAATGTAATAAAATAAGGCACATTGTCAAAGCCTAGTTCAATGGCTATTTCCCTAACCGTTTTAAACGTATGATACAGCAGATGTTCTGCCTCTAATATGATCCGATTTCGGATCAGTGTACCACAATTTGCAGCTCTCTTTTCGCGGCAAATGCGGTTGAGATGATTGACTGACATATTCAGTCTTTCGGCATAAAAAGACGGGAATCGCTTCTCTCTATAATTTTCGTCTACCAAAGTCTCGAAAGTCATTATCCGTTCCTCCTTTTCGTCCATCCGCACAGCGCCGATATTTTTTGTAATCCGGTGCCCCAACAGCTGTAGCAAACTATCCAGGTGGTTGTGTAGCAACTCTCGTGAGTCCAATTTTGCTGTATGATATTCATTCTGCATCAGCTCCATCAGGTGGCGACATCTTTCGATGTCTTCACTGGTCAATACAAAGCCGTTCATCCCGTTACATTTTAAATAGTTAAAGTAGTGTGTCCTTTCCATATTGTAGCGCTGCATAAAAAAGGACTCCGTAAAAAGGACAATACTTCCTTCGACAGGTATATTATGCAGGAAGCTACAGACACAATCGGCGCTGATGCTCAGAATATCATGCCTGCCCATGGCATACATTCTTTTATCTGCCACCATCGTCAGGCCACCACTCTTAATCAGCAACACACTATAGTATGAATGCGCGTGCAATGTCTTTTGTTGAGCTTTGGCATGTAAATATTCGGCGATAGGCATAATAACAATCCTATTGGAAGCCGAATCAATATTTTCTAGTCTTAAAAAATCTAGTTTTTCTTTTCGTATTACCATGATCTTATTCTTTTTCTTCAATAAAAAATTTAAAGGGAATGGTTATGCGATTGGAGGTTTAAAAATCCGGTCAAAGATCCCCTGACACAAGGGATTGCCTTCCGTTAGCGGATGGGTTATTCTTAAAATTCGGGTAAAGGGTTGCTGCTGGGTCAGCTCATAAACAAGCTGCACAAACAGCGGTATCTCAGCACTTTTCACTTTGATCAGCACATCGCTGGCATCTTGTTGTTCCACTGTTTTCTCACTCAGGTAGCAGAAGCCCTTACAAGTAGCCGCAGGTTTATACCGATAGACACATAGCTGCTGCTCGATATAATCCCGATTGCATTCAAAGCCAATAAATACCCACAACAGATTGGTCGCCTGTAGGCAAAGTGCCCAGGCCATCAACAGACAGAACAGTCCTTTCAGCTTGTAGGATTTCATCAATATAGATTATTTCTTTATTTCGTTGTGCTATTCCGTTCGCGAAGGTACTCCAAAATTGCGCGTGCATCTTCCTGTTGCAACCCCAGACTGATCATGGGTGACGCAAACTCCTTGCTCAATGATTTTGCATCAGGATCTTTTTCAAGCATTGTTGCCGGATCGAGCATCATATTCATGATCCATTCCGGTGTACGGCGTTTGACAACCCCATCTAATGACGGACCTACCAAGGTGCGATCAAAACCATGACACATGGCACATTTGGAGACAAATAGCTCTACCCCCTTATTGGCAAGCTGCGCATCAAAGGGTTTGTGCTCAAAAGATGCAACAGGACCTACCCCTTTTGTTCCATCGGTTTTATAGTCCAAGATCTCGGTTGCTGGAGATGGCGCCACCGGCACAGCAGCTTTGTCCGTTGATACCTTTTTCTTATCCCCGTTATCCGCACAGGCAAGCAGAACGATAAAGCCAAAACAGGAAAGGATTATTGTGATTCTATTTTTCATTACTCTCTTTTCTAATTATTTAAAACAGTATACAGTATTCCCATGTGCTACCCTTCGATCAATAGGATATTCGATCGCCATCAATAAGCCTTATTCAGCCAGATCAATAGCGCCAAAGGGACTTCTTTCTTAGACGAAGAATATTCCAACCGTTTTATAAATCACATAGCAGCATGAGTACAGTTATTCTTCTAAGGAAAACACATACAGATTGGACCGTTTACATAAAACGCCAATTTTTGCATCCAATAAATTCGTTAAAAAGGTATTAAACGAGTGGAGGGTGGAAAATAGAAAAGATGGGGCGGTAAGCATAATCTTCTTTGAGTTCTGCAAAGGCAAGTTTAATATAAGCTCCCTCAAATGAAGAACTGTCAAAGGTAAAATTCAGGCTGTTGTTGATAAAAACAACATCGATGATGCGTGTCTCGAGTTTCTTCTGCTCTTTTTCTTCATGTTCACGCATCTTTTTCATCAAGATACATTGCCCTCTACAGGAAAGAGCCTTTTCGTTAAAACGGTTGATACATTCATTTTTGGCAATATAGTCTCTATTGAGTTCAAAAACAGTCCATACCCATACCGTAGAGAAACTCTGGAGGAGCATCAATGGCAGTAAGATCCATATGAATTGTTTCGCTTTCATGAATTGACAGTATAGCAAATATAATAATTGTTGTCATTGAAGGTACAATAATTTTGGAAGTAACAAAAAACTACTAGTCTATAGTATTTAAAGAGAGGAAATAAATGCATTCTTCAGGGCAAGTGCTTTCGAACTTGAATTGTGAACATACAATTAGGTAAAGGAGCCTTATACACATACCATCAGGCATGCCAAGTTTATCAAGCACACATACCGATGTATGGTATGCAATTGCGATCTATTTTCCTGCAGATTTTTTACTCCAGCTGACCGACGAACATCAGACCATCCAAGCGATGCAGCATTTTATCCGTAAAGCCCAACGTGGCCTCCGTTTTTATGGTGAAACTAAAGATAAGGCGCATACGCTGATGGAAAGCCTCAGTGAGAAAGAGGGATTTTCAAAGATTATTGAATTTCTTAAACTTATCCAATTGCTACAGGAACAATAGCCTATCATTTTGAAAATTACCCTCTCAAAATGATAGGCATCTATTCAATCAATGACGGCATCAAGTAAAACACAACAAACTAAACAACAACATATTACAAATAAAAACCTATTACTGGAGTAAATTTTGATTTAAAATAAAACTAATATAAATCAGAAATGAACAGATTGAATGTAAAATGGAAACAGGAAGTGGAACCGCCATCATTTCCAAAGTGGCTTAAATCCTATCACCTCCTGCTATGCGCCGTTATCGTAGTAGTCGCTTTTGGCGCAGTTTTAAAACATTTTGGTGCAAAAAGAATGGATAACAATAACCATTACAGTTCAAACAAGCTCAATATAACAAGATACCCTGATTAGGTGATTTTATAATATTCTCAGCGATCAAGCAAGCTATTGAATCTCAAAATTCACAAATACACAGACTAACTTAAAGCTAAGCGACAACATGTTCAAGCGATCAACAAATTGGACATGTTGGGACTGCTATGCTTTTATTTACAGGAAATTATATCACGTGAAAGTACTTATCATCGACGACGAAGACAAGTTGAGGAACTTGTTATCAAAAATTATTAGCTTCGAAGGCTTTGAGGTCTTTCAGGCCTCCAGTATTAAATCGGGCTTAAAGCAATTGGAATTGGAAGAGATAGATGTCATCGTATGTGACGTCAAACTCCCCGATGGGAATGGCGTAGAGACAGCCAAGATTATAAAAAGTAAGCATCCCGCTGTTGAAATTATTCTTTTGACTGCTTTTGGGAATATTCCTGACAGTGTCGATGCCATCAAAAACGGAGCCTTTGACTATATCACCAAAGGGAACGACAACGACAGGATAATTCCGCTGTTGTACAAAGCTGGTGAAAAGGCCGTGCTCAATAAAAAAGTTCAAAAACTCGAAAAGCAGCTCGGTGAAAAACATTCTTTTGATAAGATCATCGGACAGTCTAAATCCATCATTAAGGCAATTGATCTCGCCAAAAGAGTCGCTACTTCCGAGACCACTGTATTACTGACCGGAGAAACCGGAACCGGAAAAGAGGTTTTTGCTCAGGCAATACATCTGGCCAGCTTACGTGCAAATCACAATTTTGTGGCAATCAATTGCTCAGCATTCAGCAAAGAGCTCCTTGAAAACGAGCTTTTCGGACATAAAGCCGGCGCTTTTACAGGTGCAACCAAAGATCAGAAAGGGCTCTTTGAAGAAGCGCACAAAGGAACAATCTTCTTGGATGAGATCGGTGAAATGGAAATAGAGCTACAGGCAAAAATATTACGTGTACTGGAAACAGGTGAATTCCTGCGTGTAGGGGATAACAAACCCACCAAAGTAGATGCCCGCATCATTGCAGCCACAAATCGCAATTTAGAAAATGAAATTGAACTCGGTAATTTTAGGAATGACCTCTTTTATCGCCTGTCGGTCTTTGCAATACCACTTCCCTCCTTGCGCGAAAGACCCAAAGACATTCGATTATTGGCAGAACACTTTGTCAGTTGGTTTTCTATAAAGTCTAATCGACGCACATTAAAATTAACAGACGAATATCTCAACGCATTAGAGAGAAACGCCTGGAAAGGCAATATCCGTGAACTGAAAAACGTGATCGAACGAAGCGTGATATTAGCAGACGATGAGATCCTCACCTTAGATACCCTGCCAATAGACCTGCAACAAGACAACAAAGACACAGCGATGATGTCAACATTTTCGATGGCCAATGTAGAAAAAACACATATCCTGAAAATACTGAACTACACCCACGGCAACAAAACAGAAACGGCGAGACTCCTAGAAATAGGCTTAGCGACACTCTACCGAAAGATAGATCACTATAAGATATCTTAAGAAATGGGTAAATTTACGCCCAGCGAAGTCTAAACCGATAACATACACCACTACTGTCTGCGGCAGTAATTTGATCGCTCTACACATCCACTTTTTATGTAAAAAACAATAACCTATCATTTTGATAATCCACCTTATCAAAATGATAGGTTATTTGTCTTTAACGCATAAGGAAATAAATCTCAACAAACTAATAAACAACTAATTACATCTAGCTAAAAACTATTGGAATACATTTTGGCATATCGGATATAAAATAAATAAAAATGAGCAAGACAGATGTTAAATGGGAACAGGAACAAGAGCCACTATCGTTCCCTAAATGGTTAAAATCTTATCACTTATTGTTCTTTGCAACGCTTGTGGTATTGATTTTTGGAGCAATGATAAAACATTTTAGTACAGTCTAATCAATAACAAAATGATAACACTAATATTAACGCTGGCGGGAGTAGCCTGCTTCGGTCTATTCATTAAGTCAATTGACTTTTTTGATAAAATCTAGTAAGAATGAATAAAATAAATGAACAATCCGCAAGTCAATATCTTGCCGATCATTATGGGGAAATCAAAGAAGAAATCAAGGACCTGTCATCCCGAAGGAATTTCGCAGGGATATTTCAGGCCATTGTGAACCATATCAATTACTTGCTTTCTAATGGCCAGATCGAAAAAATCGGCATTCGATTAAAATATATCGGATGGCTTTATAGAAGGGGGAACGAACAGGTCCGCAATATCATCGAAAATCTTTTTGTACGTTCTTTTCGGGGCATGAAAAGAAGATGCACATCCGAAGAATGGATCTATATGTATCAACAGATTCCTAAAAATCTTAAACAAATTTATTTGTTGCAAAGCAACAGCTATATCACTCAAAAATCTTTTATATGACAGCACTATTTGTGGTAGCTATTGGTGTATTTATTTACATCTGCTACGTACTGCTAAAACCAGAGAAATTTTAAATCACTATAACAGATGAAAGAGGACAAAAAGGTTAAAATCTTATGTAGATAAAAGGGCCACGGGCTTTCATCAGGTAGTTTGTAGAGAAATTAAATAATATTAACAGAAATGAATACAGAAATTTTAGGAATAATCGTAATGTTTGTCATAACAGTATTGCTTGCAATACCATTAGGCAAGTACATTGCAAAAGTCTATGGAGGCGAAAAAACACTACTTGACCCCATATTTAATCCCATAGAGCGGATCTTTTATAAAGTCAGCGATATCAATCCACAGACGGAAATGAACTGGAAACAACAAATGGTTGCGATGGTCAGTATCAATATGATCTGGTTTTTATTGGGGATGCTCATTTTAATGACACAGGGCAGTCTGCCATTGAACCCCGACAATAATCCGAGTATGTCGGCGGATCTCGCATTCAATACCGTCATTTCATTTGTCGTTAACTGTAACCTCCAACACTATTCAGGTGAGACCGGAATCAGTTATTTGGGACAATATTGGCTGATGTTCCTACAATTTGTAAGCGCTGGTATCGGTATGGCGGCAGCTGTACTTGTATTCAGGGCTTTCCGGGATCGTACGGCAAGTACTTTGGGAAATTTTTACAACTATTTTGTAAAATCATGTACACGTATTTTATTGCCGCTTTCATTGGTTGTGGCTATTATCCTTGCCTTTGAAGGTACACCAATGACCTTTGAAGGAAAAGACACCATTACAACGTTGCAAGGTGATACTGTCGCAGTATCAAGAGGCCCTGCTGCAGCCTTTATAGCCATTAAACATATTGGAACAAATGGTGGTGGATTTTATGGTGCAAACTCTGTCCACCCATTTGAAAATCCTTCCTATCTCTCCAATATGGTCGAGATGGTCGCGCAGATGATTATCCCCATAGCCATGATTTTTGCGCTGGGTATCTTTATCAAGCGGCGGAAGCTCTCCTGGATGATATTTGGTGTCATGACGATCGGCTTCCTTTTGCTTGTTATTCCGAATATTATGATGGAGGCCAAAGGTAATCCCGCGATTGCAGCGATGGGAGTCGATAATTCTCTCGGAGCAATGGAAGGTAAAGAAGTCCGCTTTGGAGCGCCCGCATCCGGTTTTTGGAGTATCGTGACCACGGTAATTTCGACAGGTTCGATTAATGCCATGCACGATAGTACCATGCCCCTGTCTGGTATGAATGAATTACTTGCCATGATGATCAATGCCTTCTATGGCGGCTGTGGCGTAGGTATCCTGAACTTCTTTATTTTCATCATCCTCGCTGTGTTTATCAGTGGACTGATGGTTGGTCGGACACCCGAGTTTTTAGGTAAAAAAGTGGAGGCCAGAGAAATGAAAATCGCTATGATTATCGCACTGCTGCATCCTTTTCTAATTCTGGTAGGAACAGCTTTAGCAGCTGCACTACCGCAATACACCGCAGCAACGCTGAACAATCCCGGATTCCACGGCTTTAGTGAAATGCTTTACGAATACACGTCATCGGCGGCAAATAATGGTAGCGGATTTGAAGGATTGGGAGACAACACTATATGGTGGAACGTCAGTACAGGTTTCGTACTCATTCTGTCCCGCTTCTTACCGATTATAGGCCCAGTTGCCATCGCTGGTTTATTGGCTGAAAAGAAATTTATTCCTGAGGGAGATGGAACACTGAAAACAGATACAGCAACTTTCGGACTTATGGTATTTGCTGTCATAGCCATTGTAGCTGCACTATCCTTTTTCCCAGCATTGGCATTAGGTCCTATTGCGGAGTACTTCTCACTTTATTAAACATTGATTAAAGAAATTAGAAATGAACAAAAATACATCACTGTTTCAAAAAGACATGGTACAGGAAGCACTGAAACAGTCTTTTGTGAAACTAAACCCGAAAACAATGTTCCGCAATCCGGTTATGTTTACTGTATGGATCGGAACTGTGGTCATGCTGATCGTCAGTTTATGGACCTTGGCAGGAGCACAAGGACAGGGAAGTTTTGGTTACAACTTTGCCGTATTTGTCATATTATTACTCACACTGTTGTTTGCCAACTTTGCTGAGGCCATTGCCGAAGCAAGGGGAAAAGCGCAGGCGGATAGCCTGCGCAAAACAAGAGAAGAAACTCCAGCCAAACTTAAAAACGGCCAGACGATCTCTTCTGCTCAATTAAAAAAAGGCGATATTTTCGTCTGTGAAGCCGGCGATATTATCCCCTCAGACGGTGAAATCGTAGAAGGACTTGCTACAATTGATGAAAGTGCCATCACCGGTGAATCTGCCCCCGTCATTCGGGAGGCTGGTGGAGACAAAAGCTCTGTAACCGGTGGAACCAAAGTGCTTTCCGACAAAATAGTCGTGCAGGTAACCACACAACCGGGTGAAAGCTTCCTCGATAAAATGATCGCCTTGGTAGAAGGTGCCTCAAGACAAAAAACACCAAATGAAATTGCCCTGACCATCTTACTGGCAGGCTTTACATTGGTATTTATTATCGTCTGTGTGACATTAAAACCATTTGCGGATCATGCCAATGTTGGTATCACCATTGCATCCTTTATCTCCCTATTTGTCTGTCTCATCCCAACGACGATTGGAGGATTGCTTTCAGCAATCGGTATCGCCGGAATGGACAGAGCCCTACGCGCAAATGTCATTACCAAAAGTGGTAAGGCCGTCGAAACAGCAGGTGATATTGATGTATTGTTGTTGGACAAAACAGGAACAATAACCATTGGTAACCGCAAGGCTACTCACTTTCACCCCGCACATGGTATTGATGAGAAGAAACTAATAAAAGCAGCTGTATTGAGCTCTATGGCTGATGAAACGCCCGAAGGTAAATCTATTATAGAACTTGCTGGTATTAATCCGCTGAGCTATGAAGTGAAGAACCCCGCATTCATCAAGTTTACAGCTGAGACACGAAGTTCAGGTATAGACTATGAAAACATACGTATCCGAAAAGGTGCAACTGATGCGATTAAAAATCTTGTTACAGGAGCTGGCAATAGATTCCCAGAAGAAGTCGAAGAAAGTGTTAAGGCGATTTCCCAAAATGGAGGAACACCCCTAGTAGTTTCTGAAAATGACATCGCCCTAGGCGTAATCGAGCTACAGGATATTATCAAACCCGGTATCCACGAAAGGTTTGAACGTCTTCGCAAAATGGGGATCAAAACAGTGATGGTAACAGGTGACAATCCCTTGACAGCAAAGTTTATTGCTGATAAAGCCGGTGTGGATGATTTTATCGCCGAAGCCAAACCAGAGGACAAAATGAACTACATCAAAAAAGAACAATCCGAAGGCCGCTTAGTGGCTATGATGGGTGACGGAACAAATGATGCTCCAGCTTTGGCCCAGGCCGATGTGGGCGTTGCCATGAATTCGGGTACGCAGGCAGCAAAAGAAGCTGGAAATATGGTTGATCTAGACAATGACCCGACAAAACTGATCGAAGTGGTTGAAATTGGGAAACAATTATTGATGACCAGAGGTACATTAACGACCTTTAGTATTGCCAATGATGTTGCTAAATATTTTGCGATTATTCCGGCCCTATTTATCACCGCTATTCCAGCGCTACAGGGACTCAATATCATGAAATTGCACAGCCCAGAGAGCGCTATTCTATCTGCCGTTATTTTCAATGCCATTATTATTCCAATGCTGATTCCATTGGCACTTAAAGGTGTTGCCTATAAACCAATTGGAGCAAGTGCCTTATTGCGCCGAAACCTACTCATATTTGGATTAGGTGGGATTGCAGTTCCTTTTCTAGGTATTAAGGTGATTGATATGTTCGTCGCCATTTTCTTTTAATCCGTAAAATAAATCAAGAGGGATGAAATCTCACAGAACATGTTTCTTTCTGATTTTACCCTCATAAATATAACTGAAATGAAAAAACACATTTTACCCGCAATAAAGCTGACCATCATTATGATTCTGTTCTTTACAGTGATCTATCCATTAGCTGTCTGGGGAATGGCCCAGTTTTCCTCCAACGCGGGAAAGGGAAAAATCATTGAGCATAATGGTAAAAAGTACTATTCAAATATTGGTCAGGCCTTCACAGCCGACAAGTACTTTTGGTCGAGACCGTCTGCCGTAAATTATAATGCTGCCGGTTCGGGAGCGAGTAACAAAGGACCTTCAAATGAAGAATACCTCAGTCAGGTACAGGCACGTATCGATACTTTTTTGGTACACAACCCCGGCATCAAGAAATCCGAAATACCCGTCGATCTGATTACGGCAAGCGGAAGTGGATTAGATCCGAACTTCTCAATTCAAGCAGCCAAAGTTCAGGTCAAACGTATCGCAACGATACGAGGTATTGAAGAACAGAAAATAAATCAATTGATCGAGGACAATGCCGAAAAACCTTTGTGGGGAATTTTCGGCCCTCAAAAAATCAATGTTTTAAAACTAAACATCGCCTTGGATAAGGTGGCGAGCAGATAAAAAACTCCAACCATGAAACTATCAGGCTTTGTTTAGCCGCTATTTCGGCTAAGCAGGGCGGATAGATTAATAATTCCCCTTGGCAATTTGTTTAAGGGGAATTTGTAAGTTTATAAAAGTTATCACATGTTATGGATGAAAGAAAAAGTGCAGAACATTTTTTAAATCTGATTCAGAAATCCCGAAGAGGTAAATTCAAACTCTATATCGGGATGAGTGCCGGAGTTGGTAAGACCTTCCGTATGCTTCAGGAAGCACATGCACTTTTACAGAGTGGTATCGATGTCAGGATCGGCTATATCGAAACCCATCAGCGCATCGAAACCCATGCGTTGCTGGCTGGTCTACCCATTATCCCAAGGAGAACCTTATTTTACAAAGGCAAGGAGCTTGAAGAAATGGATGTACAGGCCATTGTTAATCTTAGGCCCGAAGTGGTTATCGTTGATGAACTGGCACATACAAATATAGAAGGCAGCAAAAACGAAAAAAGATGGCAGGATGTGATGGATATCCTTGATGCCGGTATCAATGTCATCAGCGCTGTAAACATCCAACATATCGAGAGTCTCAACGATGAAGTCAGAGATATCACAGGTATTGATGTGCAGGAACGGATTCCGGACAGTGTCGTTGCCCAGGCCGATGAAGTTGTCAATATAGACTTAACGGCAGAGGAGCTGATCAATAGGCTGAAAGAAGGTAAGATTTATGAAAGTTCAAAAATAACCGCAGCCCTCAACAATTTCTTTAAAAGTGAACATATTCTGCAGCTGCGCGAACTAGCATTAAAGGAGGTCGCCTCACAGGTGCAAAGGAAGGTCGAAACGGAGGTTGTCCTCAATCGAAATGTTAAAAAAGAACGTTTTCTGGCCTGTATCAGTTCAAACGAACATACGGCCAAAAATGTCATCAGGAAAACTGCCCGTCTAGCCAATTACTATAATAGCAAGTGGTTTGTCATGTATGTACAGGTTCCCAAAGAGAGCGTGGACCGGATCGCCTTGGATAAACAGCGACACCTTATCAATAATTTTAAATTGGCCACCGAACTGGGTGCTGAGATTATTAAGGTAAAGGCCAAGAACGCTACCAAAGCCATTATTAAAGAATGTGAAGAACGTATGATCACGACGGTCTGTATCGGTAAACCACATATCAATCTGATTAAGATCATCCTTGCAACCGATACATTCAATGCTTTATTGAATAAATTGTCCCAGGAAAATATTGATCTCGTAATATTGTCATAAAATGAAAATTAAAGCAAAATTAACATTTGGAGTAGGGCTCCTATTTATATTGATCGTAGCCTTAGCTGTTATTAGCGGATGGTATGTTAATCAGCTCAAAAGAGACACGAATAATATACTTGTTGCCAATTACAACACCTTGCTCTATTCCCGGAATATGCTCCTGGCGCTGGAAGATATCAGTAAGGATGCAGCGGCAATTGATACGTTTCAAAATAATTTGACGCTACAGATGGGAAATGTGACTGAAATCGGCGAGATCGAAAGGACAAACCTAATTGTCAAGCACTTCAATTCGCTTAAAAATAAACCCGACGATGCACAACTAAGCTCATCCATCCGAAAAGACATCACCGAATTAATGCGGCTTAATATGGATGCGATCAGCAGAAAAAGTAACATTGCAGATGAAACCGCCCGTAGAGCGATACTGATCATCTCATTTACAGGAGCATTATGTTTTCTGATCGCAGTCATATTATTGGTCAACCTTCCGTCCAATATTGCCAATCCTATACGAGAGCTAACCGAAAGCATCAAGGAGATTGCCAGCCAAAATTATTCAAAACGCGTCAATTTCGGCGGACACAGCGAATTTGGAGATCTGGCGCGATCATTTAATACCATGGCCGAGAAGCTGGAAGAATATTCGGACAGCAAATTAGAAAAGATCCTAAAAGGGAAAAAGAGGATCGAAACCTTGATCGACAATATGCATGATCCTGTTATTGGGATAGACGAAAATAAAAAGGTCCTGTTTGCCAACGATGAAGCCTTGAATATCTCAGGACTGCGGAAAGAAGATTTCATTGGAAAAGCTGTACAGGATATCGCCGTAACCAATGACCTGATCCGGGATATTATAAAAGATATCTTTCTACCAGCGCCAAAAAGCAACAAAGCAGAACAGTTAAAGATCTATGCAGATGGTAAAGAAAGTTATTTTGAGAAGGAAGTAATCGACATCAATATCGTTCCGACAGGCGAAACAGATATTAAATTTATCGGCCAGGTAATCCTATTGCGTAATATTACCCCCTTTAAAGAGCTTGATCTCGCGAAAACAAATTTTATGGGAACAGTATCTCATGAATTTAAAACGCCAATTTCATCCATTCAGATGGGCGTACAACTATTAGAGAATGAAAAAGTAGGGGTTTTAAATGGCGAGCAAAAAGACTTGATCAATGGGATAAAAGACGATACAGATAGACTACTGAAAATAACGGGAGAGCTGCTCAATATAACACAGGTCGAAAGCGGCTCCATACAAATCAATCTGCTGCCATCGGAGATCAAGCCCATTATCGACTATGCTGTCAACGCGAATAAATCTGCAGCCGACAATAAAAACATACAGATAGCAATTGAAATGGACGAGAACGCCTCGACAGCGGTGACCGACAGTGAAAAATCGGCTTGGGTGCTGACCAATTTAATTTCCAATGCCATACGTTATTCGTATGAAAATTCGAAGATATCCATCAAAACGGAACGGGAGAATAATCAGGTCAGGTTTTCGGTCTCGGATACCGGACAAGGAATACAGCCCCAATATCTAAAAAAGATTTTTGAACGGTATTTCCGTATTCCCGGTACCAAAAAAGAAGGTACTGGTTTAGGCCTGAGTATCAGTAAAGAATTCATTGAGGCACAGGGCGGAGGAATCTGGGTCGAAAGTGAATACGGTGCCGGAAGTACCTTTTATTTTACACTTAATATGGATAATAAAGCGGTGTAATCAGATGTCCTATATTTCGTCTAATTTGTGCTAGTTAGCAAAAAAAGAAAAGACTCTAGATTTCAATGCAAATTTTAACTTAATTTGCAGGAAAAACTAAATTATGTCTGGACATAACACCGCAGAATTCCATAAGAGGATCACTCTCGCCGGCTCACTGATTGCAATAGGGATTGTTTTCGGTGATATCGGTACTTCACCGCTTTATACACTCAATGCTGTCTTTCATCATCGGGTGATTACAGAAGCAATAGCGCTTGGCAGTTTAAGTTGTATCTTTTGGACACTTGTTTTTCAGACAACGATCAAGTATGTCCTTATTACCTTGCAGGCTAACAACAAAGGTGAAGGTGGTATTTTCTCTCTTTATGCCTTAGTCAGACGTTACAGCGGTAAATGGCTTGTTTTTATAGCTATGGCAGGAGGCGCCTTTTTGATGGCTGACGGTATTATTACGCCGCCAATGTCGGTTGCTTCGGCTGTTGAAGGTGTACAAGCCGTTGTTCCTGGTTTTAATACCGTTCCCATTATTGTTGGGATCTTGATCCTACTATTCGTTTTTCAGCAGTTCGGCACTGATAAAATCGGGAAGATATTTGGCCCCTTGATGATTATATGGTTTGGCTTTATTGCTGTAATAGGCATCCTATCTATTGGAGATAATTGGAATGTCTTTAAAGCGCTGAATCCATATTACGCTTATCAAATGCTGGTCAATGAGCCCAAAGGATTTTGGTTATTGGGCAGTATTTTCCTTTGTACGACTGGTGCCGAGGCACTGTATAGCGATATGGGACACTGTGGGCGGAACAACATCCGGATTACCTGGGTATTTATAAAAATTGCGCTTATACTTTGCTATGCAGGACAGACAACATGGTTACTCAACCATGTTGGTGAAGAAGTGGGCAGTCTCAGTCCTTTTTATCATATTGTTCCGAAATCCATATTTTGGTTTGCATTAGGGATTGCAACATTGGCGACCATTATTGCCTCTCAAGCCTTGATCAGTGGCTGTTTTACGTTGATCAATGAAGCGATTAGACTCAATATCTGGCCCAAACATCTTGTACTATTCCCAAGCGATGTAAAAGGCCAATTGTATATCCCTGCAATCAACTGGTTTCTGATGTGTGGCTGCGTTGGGATGGTTTTATATTTTAAACAAAGTACAAGAATGGAAGCCGCATTTGGTCTAAGTGTTACCCTCACCATGCTGATGAGCACAATTTTGATCAATGCCTATCTGCGTATCAAACGTGTACCATTTATCTTTAATATATTGATCACCTTCATCTTTTTGGCGATAGAACTAAGCTTTTTGTCTGCCAATCTGCTTAAAGTGAAAGAAGGTGGCTGGATAACTCTGCTATTGGGCTTTTCGCTCTTTACCGTGATGTACGTCTGGTGGAGAGGCCGGCAGATCAAATCCAATATTCAGTCCTTTGTCAAACTATCGGAACACCTACCCTTGCTGACTAAATTGAGTACTGACGAAAAACTTCCAAAATATGCAACCAATCTCGTGTATTTGACGACTTCAAATTCTGAAAAAAAGATCGAAAAAACAATTATGGATTCGATCCTAAAATTCGGTCTTCCAAAACGTGCTGACATTTATTGGTTTGTACATGTCAATATTCTAGATGAGCCCTATTTACAACGGTATTCAGTCGAAACTGTCATCCGAAACGATGTCTATTACATCCAATTTGATCTGGGGTTCCGTGAAGATCCCCGGATTGGCTATTACTTTAAACAGGTCATCAATGATATGATCGAAAAGAATGAAGTAGATGTCGAAGATTCGCTGGAACAGGCTTATCAACAGAACAAAATTGGGGATTTTAAATTTATGATTATGGACAGTTTTCTTTCCTATGATAACCGAATGCCGTTCTGGAAAAATTTCGTTATGAAGGGATACTACAACTTACGTTATTTCTCCGTAAAAGACTATATCAATTTTGGACTGGACAGGAGCAATATTGAAACAGAGAAATATCCGCTAGTAATCGTACCATTTGCCGAAAATAAGTTAGAGCGAAAGGCATAACCATCAACAGCGGTTTTAGCGGAAACTACACTACTACTACTGTAAGGATCTCTGTTATTTTTTAATAAACAAGGGTGTCCAAAATCACAATGCCCCCAAAAAGCTAAACACTTTTTGGGGGCAGCTTTTCAGATCAGTACGCTGATTCTTCTAGAAGTGTTATCCCCGTTAAGTTTGCTTCATTATTCTTCAGAAAAGCATAAGTCAGTCTGTCAACCTTGCAATCGGAGAACTCTACTTTTTTAAATTTGCTATTGTATTTAAAAAAGGTATTCAAGATTGTGGCTCCCTGAAATTTAACTTTATAAAAACCACAGCCCTCAAAATGACAGTCTTCGATTATACCTTCAAAAATAACATCACTGATCCCCGTATTTTTAAATGAAGTATGTTTCAACACTGCATTGGTCATTTCATTGCTCTCAAAACAGCCAGTATCAAATCTGGCACCGGTAAAATCTGCATCAGAGAAATTACACTTTCCGATATTGCTCCTCGAAAAATCAGCATCTATAAAGGAGCAACGGTTAAACTGATTCTTTAGCAGGTTGGAAGATTGTATTTTACTGTTTGTGAGGTCTGAAGATGAGAAATCACATAATTCAATATTGTTCTTGCCAAGTATCAACCCCGATAGATCTGCGTTTGTAAACTTGCAATTTTTGATATTGGAAGAGCTGAACTGTTCTTTCAGATTCTTTAAACCCGAGAAATCAGCATTTTCCCAGTTGCCTTTCGACATATCCCAGCTACGGCCAACCTGATTTTCGGATTTCGATACCGGCTCAGTCAGGTAAATCTGCTGATCGGTGGGCTCCCGATCCGTATGGTCAATCTGATCCCTATGAAAACTTTCGGAAAAGTAATTGAGGTCTACAGTAAGTATTTCAGCAAGCCTGTTCAATGTCATGATATCTGGCATCGATTCACCCCGCTCCCATTTACCTACCGCTTGTGGACTGATCGAAACCTGCTGAGCAAGTTCGGCCTGTGAAAGATTTGTTTTCTTTCTTGCTTCGGCTATTTTATTGCCGATTGATTTAGAATTTAGCATCATGTCTTTATATTTTTTTGATACTACAAAGTTATTTTGCAGGCCAGTATAGCGGCGAATAAACAACGCTACCATTAGTTGTATTTACACTACTTTTAGTTGTATTCAACAATACTTGGTTGTATTTCCCTATTTTAATAAAATATAGGCGTTATTTTTTGATGACACTACACGCAGCATAGCATTGAAGGTTTATATAATCCGTCGGCGTTTGAACCATAAATAGATGATTATCGAAATAATCGCCATTACTCCAAGCGTGATAAAATAGCCGAAGCGCCACTTCAATTCGGGCATATTTTCAAAGTTCATTCCATAAATTCCTGCTAAAAACGTCAATGGTAAAAAGAATGCTGAAAAAATAGTCAGCAATTTCATGACATCGTTGCTTTTTTGGGCATTGACAGAATGGTAGGTGGTCAATAAATTGTTGGCATTTTCGATGACTTCATCATAACTGAGTATCAGATTCAATAATTTGTCTTTTATATCCTGCAAAGCAGTCTTATTATTCTCCGCCACTTCAATTTGGTGGGTTACGTTCTGAAAAATCTGTAAAAGTTTCTTTGTAATCCGGGTCTGTGCTTTCAGGAAATATAGATCTTTTAAAGACACCCGCGCATAATCTTTGAGAAATATTGTTTGTTCTATTTCAATGATCTTTTCGTCCAGTGTATCTAATGGCGTTTGGTAAGTTTCGACCATTTTATAAATCAAATAGACGAGTAGTTCTTCCGAGGTTTCATATTTTTGCTTTACGGTGTCTAAGAAAGCAAATTGGCTACGGTGTATTGTAATAAGCTTGTGTCCATTGTAGAAAAAGGCTATTTTATTTGATAATTCATTGATTGTCGTTGCCCCCTTTTCAATGGTGGATGTAAATGCCCTCAATATCAAAAAATTATAATTGGGTTGACTTTCAAACTTGGGCAGATGCCCTGGTTCCAGGCTATCCTTTATCTGAAAATAGTCTAGTTGATACTCCTCAGCAATTTTGTTCAGACTTTCTTTGTCTGGTTGACAGATATCTATCCAAACGAAATTATCAAATTGGGTTCTATGTTGGTCAATAGTTTTCATCGAATTTTTTATTTTCTTCTACTTTAAAAGCTGATCTTAAATGCACATCTATCTTCCCAGCTAAGTGGCTGTTCACCCTTACATTCCTTTTCGAAATTAATAATATTTCAATGGATTAGTTTGCTCGGCTAAGAATTTTTTTTGAGATGATGAACATCTTATACGTCAACTTATATATATAAAAAACCTCCCTTCCGTTGTATAAAGGAAAGAAGGTTTTTGGCGAGGTCAAGCGATAGATAACGATTTACCAATATATAAATCCGCTCAATCAGAATAAAGTATGATCAATGGATGGTCGGACTACTATAAGATCTTCGGGTCTTTTCTATATTAAAATTTTGTACTGCACTGGGGTCAAAAAGCATGGCTGTGCAGTAACAGTTTTTGAATCCCTTTTTCTCTAGATCTGGGTAGTTGATGCAGTTCTGGCATTTGTTCCAAAAGGAAGGATCCTGAGTAATTTCCGAAAAGCTGACCGGAAATAAATCCAGTTTTGAATTGATCTTCATAGTAGCCAGCGAAGTCGTAATGCCAAAGATCTTTGCCTTGGGATATTTTAGTTTCGAAAGTTCGAAGATCTGTCTTTTCATAAGTGTTGCGATGCCCCTACGTCGCCAAGATGGCGAGACGATAAGACCGCAATGCGAAATAAATTTCTCCTCGCTGTAGGCTTCCAGGTAAATGTAGCCAACCCATTCCCCCGTTTGAGTCAATGCGATGACCGCATTACCGTCAAGGATCTTGTTGCATATCGACTGCGGGGTCCGTGTCCCTATTCCTGTACCTCGTGCTTTTGCTGATGAAGCCGTTTCCGCTGAAATCTCCATCGCATATTTTAGGTCCGCTGCTGTCGCTGTTCGTACGATTATACGATCTGTTTCCATAACATTTATTTTATTTGTCAAAACCTGTCTCCCATGCATCAGGAAGTTCTTCTAATATTTGTATATACCCGGCCAATCCATTTGCTATTTTTATTTTAGGCTGATGCCAAAAAGTATTCCATAACACACAAAAGAGCTGTATAACTCTGAATACAAGCAATATGAAGCAACACATTCAAAAAAATAACGAGCAAAGTCTTTCATTTTGATAGCGAAAATTTCCATTATGAGAAGGAAATAAATGCTTCAAACCTCTAATCAACATGCATCGGGCTATTTCTGCATAGCAGCGTCTCCCTATCTATCCCTTAGTTCAAGGTTGATCGGGCCATAGCGAATAATAAACTAACAGCCGCGGATAATGCATCACCTTACACGGATAATAAATAACCCTATAACGAATTAAAACCGTCTATTATTTTTACCGCAGTACAATAAAGGCATGCCTCAAAAACATGCGATGGTTTAACACAATTAAATAACAAAAACAATGAAAAAATTAATGATGAGTCTGGTAGCCCTAGCAGTGCTTTCAACTGCTGCCTCGGCTAAAACAACTGAAAATGCATCACACAAAAATGCAACGGCTAAAACATCTACTTATCGCCTTCCAAAAACAAATACCATGGTGAAGGTTACTGAAGAAGTAACAGAAATGCAGAACGGACTTACGCGCTGTGTTTTTGTCTTGACTTTTTTAAGTTCTGATGATCTACACGTGGTAGGTACACACACATCCGAGACCTATACCAATGGTGGCTGTGGAGATTTCTTCAGAGCTTGCAGACAATGGTGGGGAGTATAATCCCAATAAGCCAGTGTTCATACCTACTATGAGTTTTTTTAAGGTTTAATCAGTGTTATAAAACACGAATTGAAGCGGGGTTTAGCCCCGCTTTTACCAAACTAAATAACATGCATAAATATTATATATTCTTTCTGTTTCTGTTCCTTTCGGGATCTTCTTTTGCACAGCGGCTTCATGCGGTCTATGAATATATGCCCTCGCCTATGGCGACTTTTCAGGAACAGGTCTATTATGACGGAACGATGAAGATAGCCGTTCGTGATTCGCTACCCAAACGCAACCAAGATATCAACAAGGATATCGACGGTGAGGTCGCGCCGACATTTTCGATGACCATTGGCTCAGGCAAGCTTTACAACAAGATCGTGATACAGCAAAACAATTCTTCACAACAATTGGAGACCCGTTCTATCGAAGGCGTTAATTACTTAGTGACCGACCAATTCCCGTCTCTGGTCTGGAATACCAACTATACTGATGTCGATACCTTGGGTAAATACGTGTGTCACAAAGCAACAGCACCTTATCGTGGCACTACGCTGGTTGCTTATTATACCAATGATATTCCCGTACCCGTAGGACCATCAAAATTTGGTGGATTACCAGGACTTATCGTGATGCTTTACAACGAAAGTGCCAATCCCAACTACTGGTATTTGAAGGAGGTAAATTATCCTTATGCAGGCAATACCCCCATCAATAATACGTACATTCAGTCTTTGCCGAAACTAACGCTAGAAGAATTTGTCAAGAAAAATGACCGTATTACCGAAGAGCAAATGCGCATTTTATATAGTAAAATACCTGTAGTTGAAGGTGTGAACGTAGAAGGAAAAAAAGTCCGTGGTAGTGTGGAGCAAGTATATGAATGGGAACATTAATAAGCTAGTGCTGACCCTGATCGGGTTTTGTCTACTAAGTATAGCTGCTCAGGCCCAAATTACAATCCACGGAACAGTCAACTCCAATGGAAAGGTATTGGGCGGTGTGCGGATTGAATTACAACGTGACGTTGATGCCAAAATGCTGGCCTATACATTTAGCGATGGCGAAGGGAAATACCATTTGCAAACAGTGCAAAGCGGAAAGTTCACCTTGTTGTACAAAGCACTCAGCTTCGCGCCAGTTTCCCTGCCCCTAACAGCAACACAGACTGATACCCTGATTGATGTGCAGTTGGTTGCTGGGGGTGTGAAGCGATTACAGGAAGTGATTGTCCATTCCAAACAGTCCTACCGTCGTAGTAGAGACACCATCGAACTGACGGTGAAATCCTTTTTGCAGGGTGATGAACGCACAGTGGAAGATCTGCTCCGAAAGATTCCCGGTATCAATGTAGGTACGGATGGCAGCATCAAAATAGGTGATAAGGAAGTGGAGAAAGTGATGGTAGAAGGAGACGATTTTTTTGAAAAGGGGTACCGTCTGCTGACACAGAATATGTCGGTACAGCCCCTGGAAAAAATTCAGGTGCTGCAGCGCTTTTCCAACAACAAACAATTGAAAGGCATCGAAAACTCAAACAAAGTTGCCCTAAACTTACAATTGAAGGAAGATAGCAAAGCGCAGTGGCTAGGTTCGGTGGATGCACAGGGCGTTCCTATAGGCCCAAAATATTATCAGGCCAATGCCAACCTCATGAATTTTGGAAAGAAAAACAAATACTATTTATTGGGCAGCGCCAATAACAATGGGGTCGATGCCGTTAGCAGCATCAATCACCTGATCCAGTCTGGTTCGGCCGATGAGCCCGGACAAATAGGTGTAGGAATATCCACCCCGAGCTTGATCGACAATACCCCGAGCTTACCCGGTTTTGACTATAAAAGAACAAACTTCAACAATGACAAATTACTGTCTCTCAACACCATTCTAAACCCAGCTCCACAGTTTAAAATCAAATGGCTGGGCTTCGCAAATCCGACAAAAAAATCATTCTACCGCAATACAGTACAGAACTATCATTTAGAGGATATTCAATTTACCAATACCGAAGATTATCAGTTCACCCGCAAGATTGATAATTATTTCACCAAATTAGAATTGCAGTTCGAACCCAATGCGCACACGACACTGAGCTATAGTGGTACACTCGGCTCTCTAGGGAAAAAAGATATAGGTGCCCTCCTCTTTAATGGTGACCAAAGCCAAGAGCTGACCAAAAGCAAAGGCTACCTGACCAACCACAACCTCAGCTATAGCCACAAGTTTTCAGAGCGGGAGGCCTTGGTCAGTTCCATCCGTTGGATAAAGCAGCAATCGCCTATAAACTACAGTATCGATCGATACTATTACAAAGATCTTTTTGGGAAAGAGGATATAACTGGGGTAAAACAGCATATCGAAAATAACCTGGACTATCTTGGCGCCACCATGCACTATCTAAACCGAAAGAAAAACGGTGATTTTTTTGAGCTCGCCCTGACCACTGCCTATCAACAGCAACAACTGATTAGCCAATTCATACTGCAGGATGATCAAAGAAAGGCTGGGGAAAGCGAGATCTATCCTGAGGAATTTTCCAATCAGATGGATTTTGCAGTGTTCCAGACCAATCTTATTTCCAAATATACTTTTAAACGAAGCAAATGGGAATGGACACCCCGTCTGCAAGTTGGTATTGTTCAAAATAGACTAACAGATTTTGGAAAACGCAGCCACAAAAATAACCTGCAGCTTGCTCCCAGTCTATTGGGTAAATGGGCCGTGCATTACAAAGGGAGGCTGGAAACTGAGCTCTATTTTCAGCAGCAGAATGCCTCACTCACTGAACTCGTCCCTAACTATTACAGCACAGGAGTTCGAAATTTTATAAAGGGAATGGCTAATATAGCTACTTTAAGCAGTTCGGGGGCTACCCTAACATACACCTATGGTAGTATGACGGATCGTTTTTTTGCCAACCTCAATATCGGGCATCAGATTTTATTTGATTATGTTGGTATGGAGAGTAGTCTGGATCCCAATTTCAATCTCGCGCAACAACTATTGCTCAAAAACAAAAAAAGCGTCTTTTATAAAACAGACTTGAATTACTACCTGAAAGTCCTCAGCGGAAATTTTCGGCTGGATCTAGGCGCAAATAGCGCAGATTACGAAACGGTCGTGACCGGATTGGGCAACCGACAAATCCATACAGACACTTACGATTATGGATTATCGTTCAGAAGTACATGGAAATCTCGATTAAATATCTATACCGGATATACGATACAGTCTATCACCTATCGCTCAGAAAGTAAGAATACCTTAAAAAATAGCCGTGGATTCCTGAATATATTTTTGAACATGGGTAAAAACATACAGTGCAATCTAAAGAATGAGTCCTATCGCTTTGGCAGTTTCCTTGCTCAAGATTCCAAGACCTATTATTTTTCGGATTTCTCCCTATCTTATGAGCTTCGACAACACCGGACAAGATTTAGTATGACTACAAAAAATATCTTCAATACCCGCTTTTTCAGAAATACTGAACTGACCGACCTTTACAACAGCAGTACTGAATATAAACTGTTGCCCGGTTATATTAGCTTTGGGATAGATTATAGCTTCTAAAATTTTTATTGGGAAGCTATGATCATTTGCATCTTATTTTCGTACCAAATTATATTGTTCTCCTGAAACTGTTTCTACCATTTCACCACGAATCTGACACTTGTTTTCAGAATAAGTTTTAAGCCTTTCATCAGAGTTTCTCAGGTTCTATTTTGTACATTTTCTTTCGGCTATCACTTCCAGTTCGTTTACAAAGCTGGCTTCTGTTGAAAAGATTTCAACAGTTTATTCTCCATTTGAATACATTTTACTGCTGGAACATGTAGCGTACTAAAACGAATAATAGGCTACTAACTACGAATACTGAATGACCAGCAACAAATAATAAATAACGATATAGACAAATAAACAAACCCCTACTTTTACCTCTATAAAGAGCATGCCTCAGATGCATGTAATCGTATAACAAAAAAAATAAAAACAATGAAAAAATTAACGATGAGTCTGGTAGCGCTAGCTGTGCTATCAACTGCTGCCTCGGCTAAAACCATGGAAAATGCTTCCAACAAAAATGCAACTGTCAAATCATCTACTTACCGTCTTCCCAAAACCAACACCACGGTGAAGGTTACCGAAGAGGTAACGGAAATGCAGAACGGACTTACACGCTGTGTTTTTGTCTTGAGCTTTTATGATTATGATACTGCACAATTGGTAGGTACGCACACTTCGGAGACCTATACAAATGGCGGTTGCGGATCGTTCTTCAGAGCCTGTAGGGCGTTTTGGGGTGTTTAATACCGATAAATCTATATCCATACCTACTATCGAATAGGTTTTTAAGATTTAATCAGTGTTATAAAAGCTTGAATTGAAGCGGAGTTTTAGCCTCCGCTTTTTTTTAAACTGTGTACATATAAATAGATACTGTATCTCAGGCGAGAAAATCGTTCTCCTCCTATTCAACAATTATGCTAAAGATTGTTCGAGTATGCGAGAAATTTTTAATGACAGGACCTTAGACGGTATATATTTTTCCGCTTCCAATGCATTGAGTGTCTGCCTACTCACACCGACCAAATGTGCCAGTTGTGCTTTACAATAATTCTTCATCAACCGTATAACCCTAAGGAAACAATTAGTCCTAGTCAGGAACTTGTGTTTGAACAGAAGTATCTGCGAGTTCACGCATCCAATTATTGAAATCCGCCTCCGAAAGTATGTCAAATTTTTTACGCAATCGGTTCTTGCGGACCTGTACCGCCCGGATTGTGACATAGGTATACTCTGAAATATTTTTTGTCGAAAAGTTAAGAAAGGCCATAGCGCAAAACTCCAATTCTGTCGTTCTAATTTTCGGGTCGAGAGATTTCAACGCCTGTATAAACTCCGGATATAATTCGGTAAATAGGGTCTGCTTATTAACATCTTAAGTATTGTTTTTTAGTTAGTTAAGTGCTACCTTAGTTCAACAAGTGCAAAGGATTATGGTAAATACCCGAAAAAAGCGTGCATCATCTCCCGAATATTGCAGTCCTGATCAATTAGTGATACCAGGATTCGAAACTCCTTTTTCACGTAGCTTAGATCCGAGTAACCGCTGGGTTCTATTAGCTGGAAGGATTCCATGGGATGCCTTAAGTAATATTTATCTGAAATCATTTCCCCAGAAATATACAGGTCGTCCAGCATTAGGCCCGCGAGTAGTCATCGGTTCCATCATTATTAAGCACCTGTGTAATCTTGATGATCGAGAAACAGTTGCTCAAATATCGGAGAACATGTACATGCAGTACTTTCTAGGCTATTCAAGTTTTAGCAATGAAGAACCTTTTGATGCGTCCTTGTTCGTAGAATTTCGCAAACGGTTGGGCAAAGAAGAGTTAGTCAAGATAAATGAACTGATTGTCCGCTTGAATACGCAAAATCCGAAGAAGGATATTTCAAATAATGCCGATGATAAGAACAATTCTGAAGATCCGCCAACACATGGAGGTAATATGATCGTTGATGCTACTGCCTGTCCTCAGGATATTACCTATCCGACGGATCTAGGGGTATTAAATGATTGTAGGGAAAAATCAGAAGAATTGATGGACATTGTGTTTGCATATTCCGCTCTGAAATGTAAACCAAGAAATTATCGACAGAAAGCCCGTAGAGATTATCTCCGTACAGCCCAGAAAAAGAACAAAAGTCGTAAAGAGATCCACATCGCTTTAGGGAAGCAGCTACGGTATTTGAAGCGAAACTTATCCAGTATTGAATTCTTGTTGGATAATTGTGAAAGTATTCCATTTTCTCCATCTCAGTACAAATACTGGTTAGTTATTCAGCATGCCTACTCCCAACAACTGCATATGTACCAGACTCGGGTACACAGTGTCGAAGATAGGATTGTCAGTATCCATCAGCCTCATGTTCGTCCTATTGTACGAGGCAAATCTACAGCAAAAGTAGAATTTGGAGCAAAGATCAATGTCAGCTTGGTAAATGGTTTTGCATTCTTAGATGATCTGGAATGGGATGCTTACAATGAGGGCACACGTTTAGAATCAAGTGTAGAAAAATATCGAAATCGCTTTGGTTATTATCCGCAAAAGGTACTAGCAGATAAGATCTACTGCAATCGTGACAATCGAAAATATCTGAAAGAGTTAGGTATCAGCTTGGTTGCAAAACCTTTGGGCAGACCTTCGGCACAGGCAACGCAGAATCGTGTAAGCCCTGGCGAACGTAATCCAATTGAGGGTAAGTTTGGTCAGGGAAAGACAGCATATGGTCTGAACCGCATTATGGCTAGATTATCAGCAACCAGCGAATCTTGGATTGCAAGCATTATTCTAGTGCTAAACTTAGTCAAATTGACCGAGCTAGCACAACTATGGATATTATCCTTAATAAATTCGATAATCCATAACAATAAAATCAAAATATTTAGGGTTTGCTGACTTTATCAGCAGACCCTAAATACAAGAATTAATAAAGAAAGAAAAACTATCGGAATTAATATATTTATATATGTCATAAATTTTCACCCTCTTAAAAAACTAACTCTATTTTTTGTTTTGGTATCATTTTATAAAATTACATCACAAGTTTCAACGCTAATCATCCCAACTGTGGGCGTCATTTCTAACCATAGCCAATTAAAATACTCAATCACCTGCCGGGCAGGGATCATTGGTCTGTCAGCAGTGGTATGTCCATCGGCAACTACAGTAATAGAATAGTCCTTCGTCAAAGCCGATTTTATTGTAGCATCCACACAAAAATCTGTGGCACATCCGGTAAAGACCAATTCCGTCACGCCGCTGCTGGTCAATAACGTTTGAAGTTCTGTTTGATAAAACGAATCATTTGCTGTTTTAGAGACAAATATATCTGCGGGCCCTCTGATCAGCTCTGGTAATAACGACCAATCTTCTGTCCCGGGCAGAAAACAGTTTTCCTTTGTCCCATCATGCTGTATAAAAATGACCAGATCCCCGTTCTTTCTGAACGCCTCAGAAAGTCTGTTTATCCGATCAATAACAGCAAAGGTATCATACCGCAGCTCATAGGGTCTAAAACTCCCCAATTGCATATCTATTATTAGTAAGGCTCTCATGGTGAACTAACTTCAAAATAATTTCATGAATAAAGATAGCAAATGTCCGTTATCAAACATTAACTGTTCGATAGCGGACATCGCAAAGGAACATAAAAAACTCATTAAAAACGACTTGAAGAAATGGCAAATGTATTGTTATCCCCTAAGCAAAATATCAATATGATAAAGATCCGCTTACAGCAAAAAGACAGTAATAACCCGTGGTGCATTTAAGCAATTCGAGTTTTTAAGTTGTTGATATTTCTATTGTTTAGTTTATTAATCCATTGTATAACAGTCAGTTCCATTATTTTAGATAGTATTCTGTTCTTAAAGCCATCAAAGGATTTCGCATAATTTCTTCTAATCATAAATTGATCGCACAATTGTGAAAATAGGGTTTCGATGCGCTTTCTTGATTTTCTAAAAATATAAGCCTGTGGTTTATATTCATGCTGATTTTTCCGCATAGGCACTTCCAAATTAATCCGATTGTAGGAGAATAAGTCTCTTTGATAATCAACACTCAGATAGCCCTTGTCGCCTAATATCGTACAATCTCGATATAGGTGCTTTATATCTTTCAGATAGTGAATATCATGTACAGATGCCTGTGTTAAATCAAAATCAGTAAAAATCCCATCAGTACTGCATACAGCATGTAATTTATAACCATAATAAGCACTGTTTTGAGAGCCACAGTAACCTCTATCGGGGCTCGTAAAGTAGTTTTCCCTGCAAACTGTACTTCTGGAACTTCTGCTTAATTTGCATATTTCCAACGGCATACTATCTACAATGTAATAATCACTAACAGATATTTTGCAGGCTATCTTTTTTCTTAAAGAATCCCGATAAGTAAACAAGTTGCGCTTTCTACGATTGTAAACACTACGCTCTATCCTTGATGATAAATTATAAGGTAACTTTCTGAATAAGTCTCGTTCTGAGTCAATACCCATAAATTCTGAAGTTAAGTCTATGCAGATTAACTCAAGATCTGACAATTTGGGTTTGCGAATTTGATTCAAAAAATTCATTTTACTTTCTATTTTTACCAGAGTCTGTAATATTTTTTCATAATTTGCAGTGAAGCTGTTCATATTTAATCGTTTGTTAGACAATTAAATTTAGGTATTTACTTCATAATGAGCAGCTTATATTTTTTTCCTAAATGCACCACGGGTGTTAGATTATCGTTTTACCTAAAAATATCTATACCAATCAAAGTATTTTCTATACCAAATAAAAAAAGCTTAGATTGGCCATATGAGCAGAAAGTCGAATTAGTTTTTTCCAAACCTAGAAAACCGATAGATAATCCGAAGATTTAATCATTCAATGGAAGCTTTCGGGACGAGTGCTTAAACGCACATTGGTTCCTTTCATTGGAAGATGCCAAGGAAAAAATTGAAGTCTGGAGGGAAGAGTACAATACCTGCAGACCTCACAGCTGTTTGGGGGATTTGACACCTGAAATGTTTATCGAAAAACAGGTCAAAACAGCGGGATTTTCAACTTTAGAATAGTCCAAAAAAATAGGAGGAGCTCACTTTGAATGCAATCAAGAGAATATCTATTGGAGCTTAGGTTAGTGGAGGAATTGTTGAGACAACCTCTGTAAAAGTTCCTAATCCTCAAGAGAAAACGATGGACCATCCCATCAATCGGCGATTGATGCGGTAGAAAAAAGTTGGAAGTGCAAGGTTTTATTGTTATAAGAAGAAAAAGAATGAACTCCGCTTATTAGAATTGATTTTTATCCTGATGTCTATTGGGGAAATATTCAAATTTTGTACATTTACCATTATAAATTTTTACGCGTAATTTTAACTGAATCAATTGTAAAAAGAATAACGAATGAAATTTCCCTTAATACTATATTTATTATTTCCTTTAATCCTGTTTGGACAAAATAATATTCAGACCCTAATCGACCATGAGTACGAAAAAGGGCATTTTAATGGAAGTATTTTATATATTGATGGAAAACAAAAGCAAAAAATTAATAAAGGATTTGCTAATATTCAGTTTGATGTAGAAATCAATGATAAAACCCGATTTCCAATAGCATCCATTAGCAAACTTTTCACATCACTTGCTATTGTACAGCTTCAAGAAAAAGGGTTAATCGATTTCAGAGACACGCTGGCAAAATTTTTCCCTGAACTTCCCGAAAATTGCAAAAACATATCAATCCGGGATTTATTAGCTCACTATTCCGGATTAGAAAACGAACCCATAAAAGCCGTGGTTAGTAAATATTCTATCGATGATTACATAAGGAAATTTGTAAGAAAATCATCAAACGATACTGTAAAATTCAATTATAACAATGTTGACTTTATATTACTTTCTAAAGTAATCGGAATTATCACAAAAAAAGAATTTTCAAAAGCAATCGAAGATTTAATTATAATACCTTTAAAATTGAAAAATACAGGATTTGTAAGTGAAAATAAAATTATTAAGCATTTAGCGTATGGTTATCATAATTATTCATTTGGGGAAGGACAAAAAAATAAACCTCTTTTCAATGACAGAAGATATATATCCAATTATTTCGGCGCGGGCGGAATTTATTCCACTACCGAAGATTTATTTACACTCTTACTTGCCATTAGAAACAATACGCTGATTTCTGAGAATTCAAAAAACAATTTTCTTCTGAAACCGCAAACTGACGATAATGTTAGGTGGCTTTCTGGAAAACCTACATTTGGGTTTTACTACGATGATAAAGCAAATGTCTATCGAAGAAGTGGTAGTATTGAAGGATTTAATTCCGAAATCATGGTTAATAAAAACTTCGATAAAATCTTAATAATACTTTGCAACACAGACACCGCCGACTTACAAAATTTGGCAAATAGAATATATTTAAAAAAGCTAGAGTAGCTATTCCTGTTGAAATTAGGATGTAATTACATAATTTACTTCACAGTAGGCAATCGTTCAGTAGGTGAACATTTAAAATCGTACTCTCGTCTTTTTATATTTTTTATTTTACAACTAACTTTTACCGATAGATTCAAGGATTACTATTACTCTTTCGTGTTGGTAAAGAGTTGGTTTACCGACTTCCGAAAGCTACAAAATACAAAATTCTGTGTCGTGTCAAATGGTGTCCGATGGTTTACGCTATGGCAATTGATCTTATTAAAATAATCCTTGAACTGATTTGTTAAACTTATTTCGGAATACTGTTTGATCTCAATGCCGCTGCATTTTTTGGGGCCTTGCTCAGAAAATGTGCCTATAACTAAAATGCCATCTGGACTTATATTTTCTTTTACTTTCGCTAGATAACCTGCAATATCATCTTCGCTTGTTAAAAAATGAAAAGCTGCACGGTCATGCCAGAAATCATAGCTTTCTGTAGGTGCAAAATGAGTAATATCCTCGACGATCCACTTTACCTTATCAGCTTTATCGCCTAGCCGTTGTCGTGCTCTGTCAATAGCTTTTTCGGAAATATCCAAGACTGTAATATCTTCATATCCCAAATCTAATAGATAATCTACCAGCAAGCTATCGCCACCACCAACGTCAATAATTTTTGCAGAGACAGGTACATTAAGAGCACTTAAATAATCCAAGGATGTTTGCGGTGTTTGCTGATACCAGCTTGTCTCTTTAAGCTCTTTGGTCCGGTAAATATTTTCCCAGTGATTTTTACGATTGAATCTTTCCATACATGTTTTTATGTTTATGATCAGGCTTAATTATGCCAAATCTTCCACGGTTTCAAGATTAGAATATTGCCAAAAATTACCACAATGACAGTTATTCAGTACATCAACAGGAACATCAACAATTTAAAAATTAGCATTATTTAAAATGACAACGGGTGATATCGTATATTACTTAATAGAATCCTAATCATGCTCCTCTAACTCAAACAATACCTCAATAGGCTGTTCGAGCACATGCGATATTTTTAGTGATAGTACAGTGGACGGTATATATTTTTCAGCCTCCAATGCATTGATGGTCTGTCTGCTTACATGAACCAAGTCCGCCAATTGTGCTTGAGAATAATTTTTCATCAACCGATGTATCCTTATCTTATTCTTCATGTGCAATCCCCCTGTTCATCTGCCAAATGTTAACTCTGAAAATAGCGATATACATTAACAACAAGAGATGTCCAAAGAAAAACGAAAAACTTGCAAATGTCATTCCATAGACAAAAATGGTTACTATTATGCCGAAAACCATCATTAGGATAACAGACCAAGACCAACTATATAGTCGTATGGAATTAATCATTTCATCCTCAGTTTTCATTTTGCAAAACGCTATACATGATAGCCCCATTAGCAAAAACACTAAAATTAATGTCAATAATATATCTACTTCTTTTACTTGAAATAAAACCGGCGGACTCATCGGACTATCGTTAATAAAAACAAAAGTTTTTAAGAATAATCCGCCTTTTGTCGATCGATCCCGCATCACGTCGTTAAGATAAAGAACAATACTGGTAGCGATTAAAAGTAAACCGATCCATCGGAAATACCTTGGTAACAATGGAATTACTTTCATATAATATTATCTAAGTTATAAAAACAAATGTAAAACAAATTTTACATAATGACAAGTATTTTTTACATTTAAAAAGTATATGGGAAGGCGGATCACTTTCATTCAATTGCACCATAAAATTGAATACGTATTTAATTTATAAAGAAAACAGATACGATTACATTTTTGCATCTGAATTTTGTTTTTGCTTAGCCTTCGATTTACCAAGGTCTAGCTTAACAACGAATGGCCGATTGGTTGTTAGATCTTGGGGAAGAATAATATCGTGATAAGAATTTCTATCGCTATCAAAACCAATATCACTACGTTTAAATGACAGCTCCAGCCCATTCGTTAAACTTTTAAATTAAACGAAATAAATGATTAATATCTGTAATTAAAGAGACAATCGATTGTGCAATTCACGAAAACGCTATCGTGTTAACATTACAATAAGATCTGTATTACAGGTGCTTAAAGAAATGTATTGAATAGAAAATATTTATATTTACAAGCCCCCCAACTTTCCTTAGTCATAAACTCACCAAATACAAATACAAGCGCTTCGTTATCATTCCCAAAAAGAGCGACTGATCTTATCCAATTTACTTTCTGAACATGACCATCCTGACCTGTTGGTCGTCTGATCTGCGTTCCCAATACACAATTTTGTGCTGGCGGCGCGGCATACATGCCCGCCAGATATTGTTCACAAAATTGATATACTATTGTATTGGACATCCTGACAAAAGATGATCTCCAGCTGTTCAAAACGGAAATGCTGGCAGAGATCAGGGAAATGCTGAAAGAAAAAGGAAACGAAAAAAGAAAAAAAGGGGACAGAAGAGATAATGGCAATTCCTATTTGATCTATCCATAACCATATTAAAATGAATGGTCCGGCAGGAAACCTCAACTGTCATCTGACCCAGCAAATTTACCCACGATGGTACAAAGGGCAAGGGTATAATAAACGCTCCACGCACAGAATTTCCTTCGCAAGCGCCCTTGACCCAATTGCACCATCTTGCCTTTTGGTGGCTTACGCATTGACAATGCAAGAATATATGCCAATATTTTCCAAGTTATATAACTCAAAAGTGACTGCACAAAAAAAGCGCTGATTAACAGGTGGCCTTCGCCATAAAGCTCAGACTGAATTTTTTACGTTATTTTCCCATTTTCAACTGTTAATTTGAAAATTTATACAATTGTCCAGTATTTGAGTAGCGTGACAAGTATCAAATATGACGCTTGGGCAATCATTTTTAATAGTTATATGGTCATGGTATTTGAAGAATTTCAATGATCCTCCTTTAGAGAAATATCATTTAATGCAGGCCTTGATAATCTTCCCGATGAGAGATGGAAAGAGACCGAAGGTTTTGAAACTATGCTGTTTCAGATACAACACAAGTAAAGATCCAAAAAGGCCATTCATGATCAGAAGAGATTCGATCATTTGGTATTCTTAAACCTAAAACGACCAACGGTCTAATACGGGGGTATGAGTCACAGCTTTGGAATTGAAAATAATTACAAAACTAATTATTCTCTCTGGTTATTTATTTATCGATGAAGAATTTATACCGGACGTTATACGAAATACTCAATGAATATGTACACGAAGTTAGTTCTTAAGACTTCGAAAAATTGGTAAAAAGTAGATGTGATAAATTTCATCGTTAATTATTTTTTTATATATTTAGATAAGACACCGTGCGAATGAATGCATTAGTAAAAAAAATCAGAATACTTAGACACCAAAAAGGGTGGACCCAAGAGGATGTTGCAAAGCGATTGGATATCTCAATCCCGGCGTTTTCAAAAATTGAAACTGGAATTACAGATTTGAATCTGTCTCGCCTAAATCAAATTTCAAAATTATTCAATTTGACAGTTGTACAGCTATTATCTACTTCCGACTCAGAAGAGGATAAAGAGTATGTCAATGAAGTTAATGCCCTGTCGAAAAAGTTGCAACAACGCGATAGCGAAGTCATCGAACTTCAGAAAAAGGTCATCGATCTTTACGAGCAGTTGTACCAAAATAGTGGGCTTTAAAATTGTTACTTAACGGCGACTATCCACATGATTATTTTTTTTATAAGTAAGGGGACTGCTCATATAGATACTCCGTCTTTCAGCGCCACGATTAACCTGTATTTCGTGCGTCGCCTTCCCTTCTGACTTTGAGGGCGCTATCTACTACCGTGCTAGCATCTAGGATTGCTTCGGTCTCTACGATGATTATGCTTTTCTAGCTATTTGTTCATCGTCCTGAACAACTTTTTATAAACTCCTTTGTTTGTCAGTTCTTAAAAAACGTGAATTCGGCTTAAGCAGCAAGAAATAATTGGTTATCATGCTTTTCAAACTGAATATTTAATGATGTTTTTTTGGAAAAAAGGCATATGCAGCCAACGCTCCCAAGATATTCAACAAGAAGTTGTTGAGAGATCTATGTCTTGTATGCTGTATCTTACAGATATTCTTAAGTTCATCATTTACACATTCAATAATCGCTCTTTTTCTCAGCATAATTTTGTCCGTTTGGCGCAGGTTCCTGTCATCGACATTCCTCTTTGTGAGATAAAACGAAAGGATTTCGCCTTTATCATTGATGATCAGGTGCAGTTTAAAGCCATAAAACCAACTAATGGAACACTGTCCACATTCTGCAGTTTCCTTAAAGACTCTGTGCTGATTAATCCTCCTACGAATTCACTTACCGAACTTTTTGTTCTCAAATTAACTTGTCTTTCATCATTGGCCCGATTTCTTAACAGAAATCACGGGCTTTAACAAATATTTCAATAACTTTACCTCTAAGCACAAGGCTTGATTTTAAATTGTATTAAATTGGCTTTCAAATAATTACATAAAATAATCAAACCTTTTTTTATACCTCGGAAAATTTCCCGTTATCCCGAACTCACGTTAAATTAATAATTGAAGTTGAATATATAGACAAATATGTTGATATCCGTTTCATCGGAACACACGAGGAATACGATAAAATCAACATAACCCCTGTCCATGACAACAACGCTGCCCCTGGGGAAAGAAAAGCTGTTAGCTTTTTTACTTTCATGCACATTACCATCGGTAATCTCCATGAAAACAGGCAGGCAGCCATCATAGTCAAGTACGGTATGCAATTTGGCTGCACCCTTATTGCTCCGGAATTTAGCCCGGTCAAATATCGACAGGCATAAGGGGATCACGCTGGCATCCATTAGGTATACCTTTCGCTTCAATGCCTTGAGTTCTTTACGATGGTTGGGATTTTTGTTCCAAAGATTGTCCAAAAGAGCGAAATAAAGATCCTTGAACAGCTTATGGTCGCGATGTTCATTCATATAGGAGGTGCTCGATTTGCTGGGAGCACGGGAAATACCCATATGGTTCATGTTGCCCGTGGTACTGCGAAGACCGTTACTGATGCCCCGGACCGAATCACTGGACGATAGATGGCAAAAAAGCATGCTCACTAGATGTGTCCAGCTGTTAAGACCTTTCTGATGCTGTCGCTATTGTATTTAGATACAAGTTTTTTAAAAATATCCCAATCTATCATGGATAGAAGCTGATTGAAAACGTTTATATTTACCATTGCACCGGTGGCGTATTTGTGTTTTCAATATAATATTTTTTGAATTCGAAATGCGCCACTTTTTTTTATGCGTTGGTTTAATCGTTTTGGACGCTAGTAATGAATTTAATATCCATTTGTTTGTTACAATAGAATAAAAAAGATATTGTTTTAAGACAAAAATTAAAACATCCACAAGTTAAAACATTTTTTTTAGAAATTATCTGTTTTACCCCAAACACAATCGTTTGTCTTATTTACTATAACGTTTTCGTGTAATTTAAACAATATGATTATTCTTCATACACTATGTTTTAGAAATGCAATTAGCTGTAAATAAATTGATTACATAATTCTACTTACCTTAAATATTTACACAGTTATCTAAATTATATAAAATTAAGCCGTAATCAATAGTTGTATTTTGATATATAATTAAGATTTGCATTATTTAGACAAAAAATTTCATATTTATAGCAACATCAATGAACGGTTAGAATTTTTTCTAGGTATCTACCCATTCAATAGGTAGAATAAATTAAACTGATAAAAAATCTGAATATTATGAATTTAAATATGCCTAAAAATGTGGGAAGACGTCTATTCTTTACAGATCTACCTTTTAACTTCTTGTAGGTATGGTTTTGTCACTATCTAATGTTCGTTTTAACAAATTCGAGATTTATTAACAAAATAATACAATTAAAAGATGGTATTTCTATTTAGTAAGGAAAAAGTTCATTACACAATGTTTATAGTGTTAATTTTTGGTCTATATTCTACTTCCCATGCGCAAAAGAATTATGCACGACCAAAAATAAAACCTGAAAAAACCATTGAAGTAAAGTATGGTCCAATTGTTCAGCAACACCGCAAAAATGCTGCTATGGAGGCTTTTGTCATAAAAATAGCTCTAGGAAAAACATCGGACGTAGCTAAAAATAAGGGAAGTGCAAAGATGTAGTTCGAATTTAAAAAGTGAACCTTAAAATAAAACAATTAGTAACCAGTATGAACATTATGAAAAAAATAAATTTCAAAACGAGAATATTATTTTTTCCACTCAGGTTGGAAATATGGCAATTTTTTGTGTCTTTGATTTCAGGCTTTTATTTGCTTTCCTGTCAACAGCACCTATTCCTCAATAGTACCTTTGCAACGGCAGTCCTTACAGGCAGCTTGTTTGATGCTTCAAAACCCAATTTTTTAGGTGAATCGTCAGTAGCGAACAAGATTCAACAAATAGGCGCAGCTACAATTCGCCCGAAAAGCAATACTTCCTGATGGGTTCTATGTCTGCACTAACTCAATAAAATTACAATTTATCTCAAGAATTATCCTGACTGACTTGACAAAATTGACATACAGAACTGACGAGGCTTCGGGAACAATAAAATTACTCATGATTAAATTATGTGTTTTATGAATTTTAAAAATTTAATTTGCACCTCTTCCGGTGGAATAAGCCTAAAATACATTAGAAGGTCGATCATTGGCAATTTAATTGCTTTATGTATTTTGCTTTTCGCTTTTCTTTCAAGTTGTAAGAAAGAGTATATCAATGTAGTTAAGCGTTACGAGCTTACTACAGACACGGCATTTATACAACTTCCCTCTGGTGCATCGGCAAAACGTATAATCTTGAAAAAGAACTTTGATGATAGTCTTCAAGTGACTTTATCGGAAGGCAGCGAAAAATGGCTATCCTTCAAGCTTCAGGATTCGGTTATTCTGCTTACCAGTATAGACAATGAAACCGAAGGTCAAAGGAATGCCGTAATAACGATCGAAGGGAAATACCAAAGGCGCGATCTTGTTGTGAAACAAGGTGTTGCAGATCTCAATGAATCAGCCGAAAATCTTCTGACGGTGTTTAAAGACCTATCTCTAAGCGAAATCAAAGAAGGGGTGAATAGAGAGGACGTCCAAAAATTGACAAGTCTGTTTTATAAGAGACTCGCTTTGGGCATTCTTGACGGAACATACAACTCGGCATATAGGGTTAAGGTGTATCGCCCTTTTGAAAATCCCAAAATTGCCTCCGATCGTAATAAGACTGCTAAATATAGTTTACTGGATAATCCCACTGGTATTTTTGTGAAAGATCCCTTTGATGAGATTATCCTGTTCGTTGGCAATATCAAGAACCGGAACATACAATTGCATATTCGAAATTTTGACAAAAGCGGTAGTCAAACGGAAACGCATACACTTAAAGAAGGAATCAATATTTTTTATCCCTCGCAGCGAGGTCTTATGTATATCTTTAATCATATTGATGAATCAATCCCTTTGACTTTATCTACCGCCCAAGATAAGACCAATGCAGATGCAGGGTCTGTTCGGATAAACATTTATTCCGGAGAAATAAATGGGGTGTTCGATTTGAATGTCCACGATCAGTCAGACTGGGAAGAAACCTTGTCAAGATATGCCAAATATAGAGAAATAGATGTATTAGGTATACAATCACATATTATCTGGCCCGTTAGTGGTTACAGACAGTATAGGCCAGATATTGTTAAACAGACCAAACTTTTTGATGACCTGGTTGGTCAGCAAAAAGACTTTTCGGGGCTATATAAATATAATAAGGCTCCGGGAAATCGGATGCTATTCCGGGTTGATTATAATACTGACGCAGCATGGGCTAACGATTTTGAAACTGGCTATAATGCGGGAATTTCAGATAGGATCTGCTCCGAAGAAGGTTTCAAAAGTGGTATGTGGGTATTTGGGCATGAGGCTGGCCATGTCAATCAGTTACGTCCTAACATTAGATGGGATGGAACAGTGGAAGTCACCAATAATTTGTTTGCATTGTACAATGAAAAGATACTATACGGTGATTCCAAAAGACTCGTAGATCCGCCAACTAAAGATGGATATACTGCTGCATTTCAAAAAATCATCGCTGTACGAAATTATTGGTTTTTACCGGAGGAACCGAAAAACCATATTCCAAAAGCAGCAATGTTTTGGCAGCTTTACCTATATATAGTCGAAATTGAAGGCCAGAAAGACTTCTATAAAGATCTATTCGAATATTTCAGGACACATGATCTACCCTCGAAAGATTTCGGCGAATATTATGAAGGTGCATTACAAATGGATTTCGTAAGACAGGTTTGTAAGACAAGTAAAATTAACTTGTTGGATTTTTTTGAGAAGTGGGGTATGCTTAAGCCCACAATAAAATATTTGGGTAAGTCAAAAATACTGCTAAGCCAAAATATGGTTGACGATCTAAAAGAAGAAATTGAGCTCTTAAATCTGAGAAAGCCGGTAATTGATGTCGCTACAGTGACGGACGAAAATTATAAAACATTTATTAAGTGATGAAAACAAAACATATTTTACTCGTATTTATAGTGGGTGTTATACTTTTTCAGGGATGTGAAAAGGAAAAACATAACTTAATCGACTCCAAAGAGATTCAAAGTATTGCCATTAGAGGGATAAAAAACCTTATCGGTATAAAAACGGACAGTATTTTTCAACTGAAAGTTGACGCCTATCCCATAAATAATGCTATGAAAGAAATTATTCCCATAACTTATATCTCAAGTAATGAAAGGATATTCACTGTCGATGAAGATGGTTTGCTTCGGGGAATTACACCCGGTGAAGCTAATTTGACAATCAAATTAGAAGACAATCCAAATATCTTAGCCCGGTACCTGGTTCGTGTCGCCGACGAAATTGTCGTTGTAAGAGAAATTGCTCTGAACGATCAGGCGATCAATTTTGTCTTACCATTACAAGAGGAAACAACAGTAAACTACGGTTTTTCAATATATAACCTTTTCGAGGTATTACCCAATAATGCTTCCAATAAATCAGTAGATCTAGTTAGTTCTGATACGAATGTGATAAAAATAGATACTGTTTCAGGCCAGTTAATTGGAACAGCTATTGGTACTTCAGATATTACGATCAAATCCAAGGATGGCAGTTCTGTGTCGAGCGTAGTAAAAGTGGAAGTACGTAAAATGAGTTATCCACCTACGAATAGAACAAATTGGACAGTTACTACATCACACAACCTTCCAAAAGACGATGCCATTCAAAACTCGAGCAAGAGCTTAATCGATGGAAATCTTAAAACTGCCCTATCTCTGGTGAAGGCTGGCAAGAAATACAATGATATTGGTGTGGATAAGAATGCTGAAGTTTTCTTTGTAATAGATATGAAACAAGCGAATTCCTTCGACTTTATCAGGATAGACCATAGAAAAGGCGTGGGTGAGGGACTTCGACCTTATGTTTACGATTTATATGGTACAAACGAAATTGGAGGATTGTATGAGAATTTCGCGACCATAAATGCATTACCTAAACAGGACACTTTTATAATGAATTTCAATTCTGTAAAGTATAGATTCCTAAAGGTTGTTTTAGTGGATGATAAAGGCTCATCTGGAGGAAATACCATGCAAATCGCGGAGTTTAGTCTAGGACAACGAAAATAGCACAAAGTTAGTGTGATGGGCTCAAAAAGAACTTTGTTAATTTTATTAGTGTTTTTATTTTTTACACTAAGTATCATTTTCTTGAGATTCTAGGCGGTTGCTGATAATAATGCATTGATTAAATTAAATGTATTATTATCAGCAACTAACTAATTCCCCCTTTACGCTGTTCATGTTTAAAATATGCTATTTCTATCAATCTTGAAGACATCCTGGCCACCAAAATCGGGAAACAACTAATTTACTCGGGATGTGAACTGGTTGCTATTGCTGCTCGATTTAGCAGTCAACGATAGCAGAATGATGAAATCTAATTGTCTATAAGCAATAGAAACTCTCGCTTATAGAACACTGAATAATTACTGGTAATCAGTCTAAACATCGGAGATATTAAACTCGGTCATCGCTTTATACAAATCGATAGAAGAACTTTTCCCAAATTTATAACGCTCACTGATACTCCATTACTCCCTGAGAAACGATTTGTAAACGTTCCCTTTTGATCTTTTCTTTTTCATAATGGAGGCTCTATTGATTTAACCTTGCACTCTTGACGGTAAACCTTGTCCTAGAACCATCAAATATTGAAATGAAAAGTGAGAGGCTCCCTGTAAGTGTCCTATTTTGGTTAAACTGATTCCAAAAAGGTATGGTATTCTCGGTCAATAAATTCTGACGCTGTGAAGAATAGTTAGTTCCATAACTTCCACTTAATGTAATCGTCGGGAAGTAGGTACTACGCAACAGCTTTATTTGTATTTCCCCGATTTCTATTTGTTTATCTAAAACTTTTAGATATGGATCAGAACGTAAATTATAGATAGGCAACACAGAATTGGCCAACAGTTCTTTAGGTGCCAGTACTTCCACTTCTTCAGATAAATCCATCTCCAAAAGTTGCTTCAACTTCATTAAAGAAAGATCGAATGCATTTTTTGCCGTAACTACATTCAGTTTATCATTGGCATATTTTGCTTTTGCCTGCGAATAATCTATCAGTGTACGCTTACCTATATCCACTAAAGTTTTCTCCTGCTGGAGCTGCTGTTCTGAGAACTTCAATTGACTTTTTCCGGCCTCCCAAAGATCGTGATTAACAAGTACCTGAGTGAAAATAGCTAATAATTGAAGTTCTAATTCGCGTATCAATCTTTTATTGTCTAATGCCGCAAGTTCGAGTTTTAATTGCTCTATCTTAATTCCATTTTGCTTTTGCCCGCCTTGATAGAGAATAACACTCGTACCCAAATTACCCATTGCATAGCTTGACCATTGGTTACCGGTAATAAGTTTACCGGAAATCTGGTCAAATAACATCCCCATCGTATGATGATTATTGGCATTAAAAAACAGATTTGGATACATTCCTCCTTTAGCAATTTCAACACTATTTTTAGCAATTTGCTCTCTTAGTTCACCTTGCTTCAAAGCTAGATTATTCGCAGGCAACTGCATTGCGTCTGCCAAGTTTATTTTCCTTTGCCCAAAAACGGAAAGACAAAAACATCCGAATAGAAAGACAAGAAATATAATCAACGTTATACTGAACAGCAAAACGGGATAGACTGATTCAAAAAATGATTATTGAGTTGAGGAAACAACTGGAGTGGTTAGAACATCTAATTACATGTTAATAAAACAAATGATTACTTTTTCATTAAAAAGTCGTTAAATCATC
>NZ_JBWKUH010000022.1:0-83612 GCF_059420745.1 Sphingobacterium sp. GW821-FHT03E03 | reverse complement strand
TATAAAAATGAGAAAAATCTAATCAGTACAAACAAGAAAAGGTTATTATTTACCCTACTGTCATTTTTTCTCATCTATCTTGTTGCCTATATTATAGACCCATTTTCTAGTTGCTGGAATGGCTATTTTCAGCGAAATATGTTTGAAATATTGGGAGAATGGACCTTTACCATTATTTACAGTTTCCTTATTTCAGAGTTCAGTATTATTGTCCACAATAAATTGGATCGTATTTTAACATGGAAAGACAATCCAACAGAAAGGCTTCTGATTGAAACCGTTATTAACCTCATCGTGGTTCTCCTCATCAATTTATTACTGGTTTACATCATTTCCCGTTATTATTATGAGCTACAAAACCTCACGATTGCAACATCCTTAGAAGAAAAAAGAGGTGCCATACAGAACATCTCCATCAGTGTTATGATCGCTTTAATGATTATGGGGATTAACATTGGGATTCATCTGATCAACAACTGGAAGAATGAATCTATACGCGCCGCCAAACTGGGGCAGGTTATTCTCGAAACAGAACTTCAATCGCTGAAGCTACAGATTGACCCGCATTTCGTTTTCAACAATTTGAGCGTACTATCCGAAATAATTTTAGAAGATCAGCAACTGGGCTATGAATATGCTGAAAATTTCTCTAAAATATATCGTTACCTGTTGGTGAATTCAAAAAAAGATGTTATTTCTCTTGAAGAAGAACTTAATTTCCTGGACTCCTATATATTCCTGATAAAGAACCGATTTGGAGAGGGAGTTCATTTTGAAATAAATGTAGATCCTGCAAAATCCAATTATCAACTACCACCACTCACCCTACAGCTTTTGGTTGAAAATGCACTAAAGCACAATCAAACTAAAAAAAAACGTTCGTTAAAAATTAAGGTATACACCAATGCGCAGAACCAATTAGTTGTCGAAAATATCTTAATACCAATAGAAAATGTATCGGAGTCATCTGGAATAGGTATTTCGAATATCATTAAAAGATATGATTTATTGTCGAATCTGCAACCAGAGATATTGAACAATGGTAAGACATTCAAAGTTAATCTACCTCTTATAGAACAAAACTCATGAGTATAACCAACGTATTGATTATTGAAGATGAAAAACTTAATGCTGATCGTCTAAAACGACTATTGAAGGAAATAAAGCCATCAATACAGATACTGGATGTCTTGGATAATATTACGGACAGTATCACTTGGTTTCAAAGTAATGAATCTCCGGATTTGGTCATGATGGATATCCGTCTTTCTGATGGTCTAAGTTTCGAAATCCTGGAAAGTATAAAAATTGACTGCCCTATTATCTTTACGACAGCGTTTGATGAATATGCCGTCCGAGCCTTTAAATTCAACAGTATAGATTATCTCCTGAAACCTGTAGAAAAAAAAGAATTAGAAAATGCATTGGTCAAATTAGACAGTCTACAGCTTCAACAGATGAGTCAGGCTCCGATCCAGGGCTTATTGGATTTTATCTATCCCAAAGATTTCAGAACCCGGTTTCTCCTTCCCTACAAAGATGGTTATAAAACAATACTGGTTGAAGACATTCAATATTTTTACTCAGAGTTTAAGTTAACACATGCCAAGCTGAAATGTGGTACCGTCGAAATTGTACCACAAACCTTAGAAGAGCTGGAGCAACAATTAAATCCCAAAGTTTTTTTCCGTGCCAATCGACAATTTATAGTACATATAGATGCAATAAAGAGATTACATAACCATTTTAATGGCAAACTTAAAATCGAAATCAAACATAGCGAAGATGTCGAAATCCTTGTCAGTCGGGAAAAAGCCCAGCTCCTAAAAAACTGGTTGGATTATTAGTAAACAGTGGTTCTTATCTCGAAATTTTTGTGCACAATCAACGAAGTGCAGTCAGGTGTTTAAGTAGCATCTTTCTAAGAAAAACGACAAAAAATAACTGTTTTGATTAAATAACATCAAAATTCAGCGCATTATAGCTACGTTTCAGTAAGCAATTGTTACGTCTCGGTAGATTTCCTTATTATATCCCTTAAAAGAATTCTTTCTTTTGCATTAAATAAAATGATAAAATGGCACTAAGAACGATGACTTTAAAACCTATCCTTACATTTATTACAGCAGCTACACTATTATCGTCCTGTGGAGGCAGCCAAGAACAACCGCAAGAGCAGGCAGTTACTGTTGACTTTATCGAATTATCCCCCGCACAAGCGGAGACGGAAAAAAAATACCCCGGTACGTTGGAGGGCGCCGTCAATGTTGATGTAAAAGCTCAGGTAACAGGTTATTTGGAGCAAATCTATGTCAAAGAAGGGGATTATGTCACTAAAGGCCAAGCCCTTTTCAAAATAAAAGGCGATGTATACAATGAACAGGTAAATAATAGCAGAGCAGCCTATCAAGCGGCACTATCTGCGGAACAAAATGCGAAACTGGAAATTGAAAAAATCAAACCACTCGTAGAAGGTAAAGTGTATACTGACCTTCAGCTTAAAACTGCAGAAGCGAATTATGCTGCGGCAAAAGCACAGGTTGCTCAAGCACAAGCCGCATTAGGCTCCTCACAGATCAATGCAAGATTTACATTAATCAATGCACCTGTAAGTGGCTACATTGGACGGATTCCCAATCGTGTTGGAAATCTGATCACCGCAGCTGACGCGATGCCATTAACAACATTGTCTGAAATCAATACCGTGAACGTTTATTTTTCGTTGAGTGAGGCTGATTTTATCGCCTTTATGAAGGATCATAATACGAAATCAAGCAATCAACAAGCAACATTGATTCTCGCTGACGGTACAGTCTATAATCACCCTGGAAAAGTAGAAATGGCTAGTGGTAATATCGATAGGACGACTGGTAGCATGACACTAAAAGCAATTTTCACCAACCCAGATAAGATACTTCGTTCTGGCGGTTCTGCCAAAGTTGTCTTAAAAAAGGCTCATGATAACGTATTGTTAGTTCCTATGTCAGCTGTTAAAGACATTCAGGATCGCTATTTTGTCTATGTTATTGGAGACAAAAACAAAATTGCCATGAAGCAGATCGAAATTGCCGGAAATACGGCCAATGATTATCTACTCAAATCAGGTCTGACAGCGGGCGAAAAAATCGTAATGAATAGAATTGATATGCTTAATGACGGAATGCAGGTTCAACCTACTAAAAAATAAAAGCCTGTATTAGATTTATCTAAAATTAAAATAAAATGCTGAAGAAATTTATTGACAGGCCAGTTTTGGCAACTGTTATATCTATCATATTTGTCATACTCGGGATAATTGGTCTTTTAAGGCTACCTCAGACACGGTTTCCCGATATCGCTCCACCTACAGTCCAAGTCACGGGAAGTTATCCCGGTGGTAATAGTGAGACCGTATTACGGTCAGTTGTTACGCCGCTGGAGGAGCAGATCAATGGCGTTGAGGACATGGAATACATTACCTCAACTGCAAGTAACGATGGTACATTCTCTGTACGTATTGTCTTTAAGGCTGGTGTAAATCCAGATCAAGCAGCTGTAAACGTGCAGAACAGGGTGCAACAGGCAACACCGATCCTGCCACAGGAAGTTGTGCGCATGGGATTGACAACTTCTAAACAGCAGAATAGTATGATCATGATTTTTAATATCTATACTGTAGATAATAAAAAGTATGACGAACTATTCCTACAGAACTATGTAAATATCAACTTGATTCCACAGATCAAACGTGTTCCGGGTGTAGGTCAAGCTATGGTATTTGGTTCGAAAGATTACTCTATGCGCGTTTGGTTGAATCCTCAGAAAATGGCGAGTTATGGTCTTGTACCTCAAGAAGTCATCGCTGCAATTTCCAAGCAGAGTCTGGAGTCCGCACCAGGAAAATTAGGTGAAGAATCAAAGGCTCCGTTGGAATATGTGATTCGATATAAAGGGAAAAAGAATCTTCCGGAACAGTATGAAAACATTATTGTTAAAAATAATGATGTTCAGATCGTCAGGCTGAAAGATGTTGCCCGGATAGAATTCGGTTCGATAAGTTATAGCGGTAATTCGCAAAACAATGGTTTAAATACTGTTACTATTGGTATTTTCCAGACTTCTGGTTCCAATGCTAACGAAATTGAAATAGGTATCGATAAACAGATCGAAATAGCGCAACGCTCATTTCCTCCTGGAATCAAGATATTTAAACTGATCAGTACCAAAGAGCGCCTGGATGAAAGTACCGCTCAAGTGCGTTCAACATTAATTGAAGCGTTCATTTTGGTCTTTTTGGTTGTTTTCTTATTCTTGCAGGATATCCGATCGACCATTATTCCGGCGATCGCGGTACCGGTAGCCATCGTAGGTACATTCTTTTTCTTACTGGTGTTTGGGTTTACCATCAATATATTAACCCTTTTCGCCTTGGTATTGGCCATTGGTATTGTGGTCGATGATGCTATTGTCGTCGTCGAAGCCGTCCATGGTAAGATGGAAACATCGACCATGACCGGTAATGAGGCCACACACAGCGCCATGAGTGAAATAACCGGTGCGGTTATCTCGATTACCTTGGTCATGTGTGCAGTGTTTATTCCTATCGGTTTTATGACTGGTTCATCGGGAATGTTTTACAAACAATTTGCCTATACACTAGTTATCGCCATTGTGATTTCAGCGATCAATGCATTGACGTTGACGCCAGCTCTGTGTGCCTTGTTACTGAAAAACACACATGCCGAAAATCATGATGGGCAAACTCAAAAAACAGGCTTCTCACAACGGTTTTTCAAAGCCTTTAATGCTGGTTTTGAAAACATGACAAATAGATACGTTGGCTCGCTGAAATTTCTTGTTAAGAAAAAATGGTTAGCAGCTTTATTAATTATTGCTACAATAGGGGCTGCGGGATATCTCATGACCAGTACGTCAAAAAGCTTTGTCCCTATGGAAGACGATAACTTTGTCGTGTACAGTTTGGAGATGCCTCCGGGTACCGGTCTCGATCGGACAACAAAAGCTGTAGGAAAAATAGAGAAACTATTGGCTGACTTACCTTCTATTGAAAGCCACACGAGTATCACTGGTTTCAATATGATTGGTAACAACTCCAGTGCGGCTTACGCAACAGGTTTCATCCGTCTAAAAGATAAGAAGAAACGTGGCGAAATGAATGATATTGATCAGATTCATCAGGTGATTTCTCAAAAGCTAACTACTGTTAAGGAAGGCAATGCAATGGCTTTCCGCTCCCCTCCTGTTGATGGTTATGGTATGATGAACGGTGCCGAACTTGTACTACAAGACAGAGCGGGAAAATCTCCAGTAGAGCTTAAGGCAATGTCCGATTCTGTTATTGCGAAGATTATGCAACAACCAGGTGTACAATTTGCCTACACCATGTTTAGAGCAGATTATCCACAAATGGAATTGGAAGTTGACGAAGATAAAGCGGCTCAGCTTGGTGTAGATGTCAGTGAAATGCTTTCGTCTGTTCAGACCTATTTTGCTGGTGACCAATCATTGAATTTCAATCGCTTTGGTAAATTCTATCGTATCGCTGTAAAAGCAGACGGAATTTTTAGAACGGATAAGGACGCTTTCAATGAAATATTTGTCAAGAACAACAAAGGAGAAATGCTACCGGTAAATACATTGGTAACACTTCGCAAAGTCTATGGGCCAGAGTCCGTGACACGTTACAACTTGTACAACTCGCTTACCATTAACGTCGTCAGTAATCCAGGTATCAGTAATGGTGCTATTATGGAAACACTGGAGAAAAATGTGCTGAACAAATTACCAGGAGACTATAGTTACGAATGGACAGGACTAAGTTTGGAAGAAAAATCTTCCGGCAATCAGACGATGATCATTTTGACATTGAGCTTATTGTTCGTCTACTTCTTACTTTCCGCACAGTATGAAAGTTACCTATTGCCGCTGGCAGTACTGTTATCGATCCCAACAGGGATCATAGGATCGTTCTTAGGAACACGTGCTATCGGTCTTGACAATAACATATACGTTCAAGTCGGATTGATTATGTTGATTGGTCTTTTGGCGAAGAATGCGATCCTGATTGTTGAATTTGCATTGCAGCGTAGACGGGCGGGATCTTCACTTATTGATTCTGCACTGGAAGGTGCCAAAGCGCGTCTTCGTCCAATTTTAATGACTTCACTAGCCTTTATAGCGGGTATGATCCCACTGATGTTTGCTACTGGAGGAACAGCAACAGGTAATCACTCTATTAGTACTGGAGCAGCTATGGGTATGTTAAGTGGTGTGATCCTTGGTGTGATCGTTATACCGTTATTGTATCTGGTGTTTCAATATTTACAGGAGAAGGTTTCAGGTAAAAAACTCGTGGACAAGACAAACGATTAAAATGAAAAAATTTCATCACTATATTATTATTTTAGCAAGTACTTCCCTACTTCTCGCTTCATGCAGTGTAGGCAAAAAATATACACGTCAAGACATGGAGTTACCGGACAATTTCAGAAATAACGAAGTTGTCCTGACCTCAGACACACTGGCATTATCGTGGCGGAAGTTTGTGAAAGATCCTAATTTAACTGCACTCATTGAAAAAGCACTGATCAAAAACACTGATGTTAGTGTAGCACTCTTGAGTATGCAACAGTTGGAACTCTCCTATAAACAATCAAAAAAGGGCCTTTTACCAACACTTGATCTAAACGTGGGAGCAAATAGGACTTGGTTATCCACCAATTCCCTTAATGGATCGCTCAGCGATCAATTTATTGGGACACCTTATATGGATGACTACAATGCTACACTCAGACTTTCTTGGGAGGTAGACATTTGGGGAAAGGCAAAGATGCAGAAAGAAGAAGCTTTAGCAAATTTCTTTGGACAAAAGGAGAATCTATCTGCGTTGAAAACCCGCATTATAGTTCAGGTTATCCAATCTTACTACAATTTGATCGCATTGGACGAACAGTTAAAGATTGCACAAAAAAATGTACAACTTAGTGACAGTACATTGAGTATGATACGTCTGCAATACAATTCCTCGCTCGTGAGTTCTTTAGCTGTAGAACAGGCCGAAGCACAAAAGAAAACTGCTGAATTGTTGATTCCACTAGCAGACCAGAATATCGCTATTGAGGAAAATGCCATAAGTATACTATGTGGTGGTTTCCCTGATAAAATTCAACGTTCGGAAGGTCTTGATGCAACTGTTGTCGGTGGGACATTAGCAACGGGAGTCCTGGCCGAACTGCTTAGCCGGAGACCTGATGTCAAAGCGGCTGAGTATGCTGTTGTTGCAGCTAACAGTAGAATAGGATTGGCAAAAGCAGCTATGTATCCTTCGATAAGTTTGACACCTTCGATCGGAACAAACTCTTTTCAATTCAATCGCTGGTTTGATCTACCGGGGTCCATTGTGAAAACAATAGCAGGAAACATCACCCAACCGATATTTCAAAAAGGTGCGTTAAAGACAAACTATGAGATTTCGATAATCGAACGGGAAAAATTGGCGGTACAGTTTAAACAGTCTGTTATGCTCGCAGTTTCGGAGGTATCTGATGCCTTAGCGAAAATTAAGCATAGCGACCGGAGACTTCAGCTGATTGAAGCTAAATCCAATTCATTGGCCAAAGCAACTTCAGATGCTGCCCTGTTGTACAAAAGTGGCATGGCAAATTATCTGGAAGTCATTACTGCGCAAAACAATGCTTTACAAAATGATCTCGAACAGATTAGCATTAAACGGGAAAAACTTAATGCCGTGGTGGATCTATACCGTGCGTTGGGAGGAGGAAACGACAGCGAATAGTAAATCATCGCGTATACTAACCTTGATTAGTTCAATTTTTGAGCATATTTAGGATCATAATACTTTAATTAAGAGGGCTAACGAAAGTTTAGCCCTTTTTATAGCTTTTAGTCATCATATAAAACACAATCTCCTTTAACTACTTACTGATATTCTCCACAATTATTTGAATTAAACCACTAGATTTTATTATCTTCGGTTAAGAAATAGAATGTTATGAACAGAACAAGCTGTCTTCCTCCTCCAATCGCTTAATATTTTAATTAATATTAATAAAGCATGGCACCGAATAATCGGCTGATTCCCCATGTTTTATATTCTCAATCAAATTTTATAACAATAGTATCTGTCTTTGCTAAGACAGATCTGGAAGACAACATTTTATGAAACATTCATATTTCATACTACACCTTGCTGTGGTATTTTTGGGCATATCTGGTGTATTAGGCAAAGCCATCAGTCTCAATGAAGGTATGCTAACCTGGTATCGTGTATTTTTTTCGGCCATTTTCCTTTTTTTTATTTTAAAATGGTCAAAAGTAGCTGGTGAAATTAGGTTGCGTGAAAAATTAACGATTGCAAAAAATGGCCTATTGATTACCGCCTCCTGGCTACTTTTTTATGCCAGTATTAAATATTCCAATATCTCAATCGGAGTAGTTTGTTACTGTATGGCAAGTTTCTTTACCGCGATCTTTGCGCCTCTCATTAACAAAACGAGATTTAAACGGTCAGAGTTTTTTCTGAGTGGACTAACGATTTGTGGTATAGCTTTAATATTTCATTTTGATACAGTACATCAATTAGGCATTCTTTTGGGTATCATTTCACCTGCCTTTGCTTCGCTTTATGCAATTTATAACGAACGCTTGATCAAGCGATACAGCAGTATAGTAATCAACTATTACCAAATGATTGGTGGGAGTGTCGGACTTGGGCTAATTCTCCCCTGTTATCTTTATTATTATCCGATATCATCTTTTATCCCCAATACAATGGATCTCATTTACCTCCTAATTTTGTCGTTGTGTTGTACCGTTGCTGTATACCTTGCATTCACAGAAATTTTAAAGAAAATTTCTGCCTTTACGCTCAATTTAAGTCTCAATCTAGAACCTGTATATGCCATCCTGATTGCATTTTTATTCTTCAATGAATCCAAAGAGCTCAATCTTTCATTTTACATCGGGCTTTCTCTGGTTATGCTTTCTGTACTTATACAGGCTCTCATGAGTAAAAAACAGGGAATTAATACATCAAAAATGACCTTGGAATAATATGGTCTGATTGCTATCAGATTAAACGATGTCAAGTCAAACAAAGAAGCTTAAATTTTATTCGGAGAAAGTCCTATATTTACATAACATCAGGCATCCATTTGATGTTGGAAATTTAAGTCGATTCCTCCAATAAAAGACAATATCAATTAAAAAATATCATGAGCAATTCTTCTTCAGACAGCAAACTTATCCACGAACAAATTCAATACCTTGAATTTATATCTAGCGATCTTGAGAGAGCTAAAAAATTCTATTCAGCAAGTTTTGGCTGGAACTTTACGGATTACGGTCCTGAGTATACAGCCTTCGATGGCAAATATGTGGATGGAGGATTTACAGTCGGTACACCGGTAAACGGTAGCATTTTGGTTGTCCTCTATTCGAATGATTTGCTATCCACACGTGATAAAGTCGTCCGTGCGGGTGGCACCATCGTTAAAGATATCTTTAGCTTTCCTGGTGGTAAAAGATTTCAATTCAAAGACCTCGATGGCTATGAATTGGCCGTATGGGCAACTGAATAGGCGCTATAAAAGTGAATATTGGATAAAAACAGAAAAGAGCTTAATGATACATTAAGCTCTTTTCTGTTTTTGGTAATTTTTATTTTTGTTCTTATTGAAACGTCTTCGATTTTGTGGATTGCTGCTTTTCTTCGCCGGATTATATTCAGGCCCAGCATCAAAGCCTTCCGGTAAAGCGATTTGTTCTACGGGATAACCGATCAGATTTTCGATCTGAGAAAACCGTTGTTGATCTTTATCATTTACAAAGGTAATCGCTGTACCTGTTGTCGCTGCACGTGCAGTACGTCCGATACGGTGTACATAATCCTCAGGGTCCGGTGGGACATCGTAGTTTACGACCAGACTGATACCTACGATGTCGATACCACGTGAGATGACATCTGTTCCCACAAGTACCCGCACCTGACGTGATCTAAATCTACTCATGATATCCTCACGTTTAGCCTGCTCAAGATCTGAATGAAAACCCTCTGCATCTATACCCTGCTTTTGGAGCTCCTGCGCCAATAATTTAACTGTAGTTTTTTGCGAAGCAAAAATGATAACAGAAACATAATTAACGTCCTGTAAGATGATCTTCAAAAGATCCATTTTTTGCTTATCATATACCAGATATACGCGCTGGTCTATACCTTCTGAAGGTTTTGAAATGGCAATATTGACCTCAACAGGTTGATAAAGGATCTTTCTCGCAAAATTCCTGATCTTGAGAGGCATAGTCGCCGAAAAAAGCAACATTTGCTTCTTCTTGGGTAAGTAACTGACGATACGCAATATATCATCTTGAAAGCCCATATCCAACATGCTATCCGCTTCATCCAGTACGAAGTGCGTCAGATGAGTTAAATCGACTTTCATCGAAGTAAGATGGCTGATCAATCGGCCCGGGGTAGCAACAATAATATTAACCCCTTCTCGAATGGCTCGTTTCTGTTGTTCATATCCCATTCCATCTCCACCTCCATATATAGAGATGGAAGTCGCTCCTGTATAATAAGACATGCCCATGATCTGTTGATCTATTTGCAGGGCTAATTCCCTTGTCGGGACCAGGATAATCGAACGAATAGATTCCTTTGCATCTCTAGCAACAGCATCTAAAATTGGCAACATATATGCTGCCGTTTTACCCGTACCCGTCTGCGCACAGGCAATCATGTCGCTTCCTTCTTTTATGATGGGAATTGTCTGCTCTTGAATAGGCGTCGCCTCTTCAAACATCATGCTTTCTAAGCCCTCTTCCAATTCCGGAACAAAACCAAATTCAGTAAATCTCAAATTTTATTATTTTATTAAATATGTGCTAAGTTACTAAAACTAATCTATATATGAGATCAGCATTTACTCGCTTAAGGGCTATACCGAAGATAAACCCGCTGGCAGCGTTTTAAATCCATGCAATTTTTAGCTTATACTGTCTAGATTATTTTTGGGATTACCAGCCAATTTCAATATCGTATATCCTAATATACCTGCGCAAAGGGAGGCAATGAGTACCGCAAATTTAGCCTCCTCAATTAAGAAGGCATCATCAAAAGATAAGATGGATATGAAGATAGACATGGTAAAACCAATACCTCCAAGCAAACCAACACCGAATATCTGTGGCCAGCTTGCACCTTCTGGAAGCTGTGCTATTTTCAATTTCTTTGCAATAAAACATATTAAAAATATACCAATTGATTTCCCTACAATCAATCCTGCAATAATACCTAGTCCCAATTTGGATGTTAAGCCACCAACCATTTCTGCATGAATTGGAATTAATGTATTTGCGAATGCAAATAAAGGAATGATTATAAAATTCACAGGCTTGGTCAGTAGATGCTCCAATTTTTCCAATGGAGATTCTTTTTCATCTGGCGTAGTGGGTAAAGTCATGGCAACCAAAACTCCGGCAATAGTCGCATGAATGCCCGAATGATGGATAAAATACCAAATGAATACTCCGGGAATAAGATAGGCCCATAGGGCTTTTACACCAAGTTTATTTAGAATGATCAGAAAAGCAAATATCCCCAGTGCAATAAATAGATAGGTCGCATGAATTCCACTGCTATAGAACAAAGCGATGACTAAGATCGCAAGCAAATCATCCACAATAGCCAAAGCAGCCAAAAAAATCTTGAGGCTAGCCGGAACTTTATTTCCCAAAAGGGTGATAACAGCAAGTGCAAATGCGATATCCGTAGCCATTGGGATCCCCCATCCGTGAGCGGTATCGGCGGCATCTTTATTGATTACAAAATAGATTGCCGCAGGCAGGAGTGCCCCTCCTACTGCTGCCAGAATTGGAAGAACAGCTTTACTTACTGAAGATAATTCTCCCTCAATGATTTCTCTTTTGATTTCCAATCCTACTAATAGAAAGAAAATAGCCATCAACCCGTCGTTGATCCATAGCAGCCATGAATATTTTAAATGAATATTATCTGTTTCAAGTCCCACCTCCAGAAGAAGAAAGTCCATTACCGATCCATATAGTGACGTATTCGCTACAATGAGTGCCAAGATAACACAGGAAAACAGAATAATCCCACCAGCAAAGCTAGATTTCAAAAATTCTCGGAATACAGTTAAATTAATAAGTTTTGACATGACGATAATATCTTTAAACACTTAAAAAGTTCACAATATACAACTTTACGGCCATTAATCCGCCTTCTGAGCGGCATTACCTGAATCTGCTCCATTAGCAGGCGAAGAAAATCTTCTTTTTCACCGGTCCGCTCCAAATCCAATATTTTAACAACAACTTTGCCAATTATAGGAGTAATTTGACTTTAAACATCCCTCTTAAAACATGTATACTTCGCAAAATAAACACCTTACAATACAAAGTATATAAAACCACATTTAAATATTGTCATTTTTGTAAAATTAATTTGTCTTTATTGCAAAAAATAGTTAGCTTGCTATTATAGTTAATAAACCGTTTATTATGTGCAAGAAGTGGATTTTCATGGTGCTTCTTTTCGTAGCAAATTTTACATATGCGCAGACGACAGAGGATACAACCCAACATCAACAACAATCAGGCTCCCATTACATCATTTTAGGGATCATAGCAATTATTGTCATCGTTTTTATATTATACAGGAGGCAAAAGAGGAAATTTAATGAATAAGGGAGATCAATTGATCTCCCTTATTGTTTTTCCCTGAATTTCTATCGAAATAAACTTATCCCCATTTTTGCACACATCATTCTTAGTGTTTAATCGGTTCATTTGTCTGTGCCAAACGTTGCGATCCTGTATTCGCTGGACAAGCAATATCATCTGTCGCATCATAAACCAACTTTTTACCTTTCAATTTCGTGATCAATTCCTCCGGTACATGCACCTGTACTTTGGTTACAGAGTAACCGCTCGGAAAATAGCGTACGTAATACCCATCGGGATGAAGTGTCCAGATTCCACTGGGAACATCCGTACGAGGTTCGGCCATACCCGCCATTATTGCGTATTTTTCAAACTCAGCATAAGAATAGTTGCCCGAAGAAACCAATTGTCTGATATTATTTTCTGCTTCAAATATCGCCTGCACAGCTGGGGGCATCTGGTCTTTAGCCTTTTGCACCACATCAAACGGCAATATGCCAAGCGCCCCGCCTTCCAGCAATAATAATTGCTCTGGTGTCAACAACCTCAATGCCGTTTCCTTGACCTCCCCGGAATAGTCTATAAATTTAGTTTTAGCAATAATTGTCCACAATAACATCTGTATTGATGATTGTTCAACTTCCGGATGTTTTTCCGCACTTTTCAAGATGGCAATGACAACCTCCCGCTTTTTCCCTAATGTGGGAGCATACATATAGCCATCCCCCTTAGAAGGCGCATAAGTTCCTGCTTTTAGGCAATAGCTTTTGTTGGTCATTTCAAAATGGCCAGCTTCAAGCAAATAGCCGTCCTGGCCATTTTTCTGCAGATTTTCCAACGGCTTATAGGTAGCCGTATTTTGAAAATCAGGCATCTGTTCACCTTTCCGATTTACATCCTCAAAACTTGTGCTTATCGCTTCAGGTTCCTTTAAAAGTTTGTCTAGTCCTAATGCTTTACTTCCTTTCGAAGCAACTGCCTTGCTTGCTTTGTCAAGCAATCCACCAAATTGAGCATGAGCACCCTGCAAATTCAGCAAAAATGCAACAACGAGTACTAAAACATACGTAATGCTATTTCTTTTCATAATTGATTTTATTTCAACACCAATGCCACAAAAAAGAAGCCAATTTATTAGTAAAATCCCACTTCATAATTTATTAATCTGATGTACATCTTTTCAACGATATCCTATCATCTGAACTGTCTCAAATTGTAATATTTCATATTTTCCGTCAGTCCGCCAATCGCTTGGAAAGCGATATTTCTCGCGATCTATTATTGGGCTTGTTCGGTAAGGAACTGATGTTCGGAAATAGTTAAAAAATACAAGATTAAAACGTATCTTTGCGGCATGATTAACGTGTCAAATCTCTCCCTTCGTTATGGTAAACGTGTACTATTCGAAGATGTCAATTTAAAATTTACACCTGGCAACTGTTACGGCATTATTGGTGCCAATGGAGCTGGTAAATCTACTTTCTTAAAAATTATTTCTGGCGAAGTTGATCCCTCTACAGGTTCGGTGGCATTCACACCTGGCGAACGTATGTCTGTATTGAGTCAGGATCACTATGCTTTCGATGAATATACGGTATTAGAAACTGTCATGATGGGTAACCAAGAGCTTTACAAAATCATGAAAGAGAAAGACGCTATTTACATGAAAGAGGATTTCTCTGATGCAGATGGTGAACGTGCCGGTGAACTCGAAAGTCTTTTTGCAGAAATGGACGGATGGAATGCAGAATCCAATGCAGCTACGCTATTGAGTAGCTTGGGCATTAAAGAAGAGCTCCACTACAAGTTAGTCTCTGAAATTGATGGTAATCAAAAAGTACGTGTCTTATTGGCACAGGCACTCTTCGGTAATCCAGATATCTTGATTCTCGATGAGCCTACCAATGACTTGGACATCAATACAATTGCATGGTTGGAAGACTTTTTAGCTACTTATGAAGCAATTGTACTCGTTGTATCCCACGACCGTCACTTCTTGGATGCTGTATGTACACACACTGTCGATATTGACTTTGGTAAAATGACCATCTATACAGGTAACTACTCGTTCTGGTACGAATCTTCCCAATTAGCATTAAAACAACGTTCTGATCAAAACAAAAAGATGGAAGATAAGGTTAAGGAACTTCAGGAATTTATCCGTCGTTTCTCGGCCAATGCATCCAAATCAAAACAAGCGACTTCCCGTAAGAAAGCCTTGGATAAGATCAATATTGATGAGATCAAACCTTCCAACCGTAAATATCCTGCGATCATGTTCAATACCATGAACCGTGAACCAGGTGACCAAACATTGCAAGTAGAAGGTTTGAGCAAAACGGTCAATGGAGAGGTCTTCTTCAAGGATATCACATTTATGATTAATAAAGGCGATAAAATTGCGGTGTTGGGTCCTAATTCCCTAATCACAACAGCCTTTTACGATATTATCACAGGTAGAGACACTGACTTCGGTGGTGAATTCAAATGGGGTATTACCATCACTCCTGCCGATATGCCAATTGAAAATGCAGCGTTTTTTGAAGGCAAAAACGAAAATTTGGTCGATTGGTTAAGAGACTATACAACAAACCCTGAAGCGGATGAGCAGTTCCTACGTGGATTCTTAGGAAAAATGTTGTTCTCCGGTGAAGAAGTAATGAAAAAAGTTTCGGTGCTTTCCGGGGGTGAAAAAATGCGTTGTATGTTTTCAAGAATGATGTTACAGGGAGCTAACTTCTTGATTTTTGATGAACCAACCAACCACTTGGATCTGGAATCAATCACAGCATTGAACAATGGTCTATCAGACTTTAAAGGATCAATGTTATTCACATCCCGTGACCACGAGTTGACTGAGACTGTTGCAAATAGAATCATTGAATTAACACCAAAAGGAATCATCGACAAGTTAATGACGTATGATGAGTATATCAACAGCGATGTTGTCAAAGCACAACGCGCAGAAATGTATAAATAAGTAATTTATCCCAATTTTATAAAGGCTCCATAATTCATTTTATGGGGCTTTTTATTTGTAGGTGCCCCCTGTTTGGACAGTCGAAAATGCCAAAACACAAAAAAAGCACTGAAGGGGACTCAGTGCTAATCGCGATTGATATGAAAGAATTGAGAAAGTCTATTGAACTGAAGGTTTTATCAGATGCCACCCCAATTGTAGCGATACCGCACAATGGTCAGACAAATCCTGTCCCTCCCTATTTTGAAAAAGTTTCTTTTGAACCTGATAGTTCTTTGCTTCAAATATCATCTGATCATTATTACGGTAATAGATCTTATCAATGCCCTCACAGTCATCTGTTAACTCCAATGCGACCGGGGCGACAAAGTTTTGCTCACTCTGAGGTATTTTACCACTATTTTTCAAATTTACCCATGCATCTACCAAGTCTAATTCTCCTTGAAAAGAAACAATATTATCCAATGCGTACGCATAATGAGCGTTAAAATCACCCATGATCAACAAAGGTTGTCCTGCGGAGTTCTTTTGAATATAGTTCCTCAATTGATTCAAGTTCTTCTGACGCGCTATTGCCGCACCAGGATCATCCTGGGCTGTTGCATGTACATTGTAAACATCAATAAAAGCCTCTTTTGCCAATTGAATACGTGCATAGGAAAAGCCTTTGGGAGTTAAACAATCCGCCCCATTACAAGCGTCCCACCTTACCCGCTCAAAGTTTTGGATCGGATATTTCGACAACGTGCTCAATCCATCACCAAAAGGTACACCGCCCATATTTTCCGTTCGATAGCTATGTCTATTCTTGCTGTACAAAAATTTATTGTAGTTGAAATCCTCTTGTACATTCACAATATCAAAAGGATTCACCAATTCGCCAATGGATGTAATGCTCGGAGCTCTTTCCGTTACAGCACTTGAAATTAACTCTGGAAGACCAGCAATATTATAAGTTAATAAGTTAAGCTTTCCCTCGCTGACATCAGGCATATCGACATATACCATGTTCATTGGTCTAACTTGTTTGGGTTTCAATTTGAATCCCAACATGATGCCTGCAGAAGCACAAACAGATAAAATAAGAACTTTACGAAGACCTTTAAGTCTAGTGTTCCTTTCGAACAATAAATCTAACAACATGGACTGAATAATTTGTTCATTCCAAAAGTAAAGCGCCAAGATTAGCTTAACTATATTCTTGAATTAATTTTATTTATAAAAATTATTTACAAATTATTAATAATAAACAATTTATAAACACTTTAATGATAAAAGATTAATATCAAAATAGCTTTTTAGTTATGCTTTTCGAATATTTTTATGAAACCCCTAATAAGAATAAAATGAGAAAGGTAGCCTTCTTTACAGAAATACTCGTTGAGGATTTCGACGGTGCATCTCGCACAATGTTTCAGTTGATAAACCGTATTGACCAACAGAATTTTAAGTATTTCTTTATTTATGGTGGTGGCCCCACACAATTCCGGGACTTTCATTCTTACAAAGTGCCTACATTTAAAATACCTGTCAATGATGATTATTGTCTGGCTATTCCGCAGCTCATCAAAAAAAAGCTCGAACTGGCTTTGGATGAATTCGCACCGGACATCATTCATATCGCAACCCCATCTCTCCTCGGTTTTTTTGCATTAAATTATGCCAAACGTAGAAATATACCCGTATTAACGATCTACCACACACACTTTATATCCTATATAGCCTACTATTTCAAAAATATCCTCCCTCTGGTCAAACCCACCGAACAATGGATGAAACGGGCGATGAACAATTTTTATAACAAATGTGATATTGTCTATGTTCCCACCAAATCTATCCTAACCGAGCTCCAACAAATTGGGCTTGAACAGGACGGCTTAAAACTCTGGCAAAGGGGCATTGATACGCAATTATTTACACCCCAAAAAAAGAATAGCAGTTATATTCAACAACTGACTAAAAATGACAAACCAACGGTATTATTCGTTAGTCGGATCGTTTGGGAGAAAAATATCAAAGCCCTAATTGACATCTATCAGCAGATACAAGCCCAACAACTGGGCTACAATTTTATAGTTGTCGGGGAAGGAACGGCCAAAGTAACGGCAATGCAAGAAATGCCTAATGCTATTTTTCTGGGGAAAAAGACACATCAGGAACTTGCAGTGCTGTATGCATCAGCAGATGTTTTTGTTTTTCCTTCAGTTTCAGAAACCTATGGCAACGTTGTAGTCGAAGCATTGGCATCGGGCCTTCCATGTGTGATTGCTGATGGTGGTGGTTCAGCATCGCTTATTCAACATGGGGTAACCGGGTTTAAATGTCAGCCTGAAAATGCAGCTGGATATGTCTATTATTTAAAGAAAATTCTCTCTGACAAAATGCTAAGAAAAAACCTGATTAACGCCGGACTTTCCTATGCAGGCCAATTAGATTGGACACGACTATCCCAACAGTACTTTAATGACATTGAATTACTTGCTGACAAAACGCAAGACGCAGACCTCGCATGGGCAAATTAATAACATCCCGTCAATTGATCAAAGCTGTCTTTTTACTTTTGATCTTGACATCTATGGTAATTTTTGTAATCCACAGTGATCTTTCTGCGTTGAAAAAAGAACTGTCAACGATTGGCTACCGCTTTATTTTTATCGTATTTACGACTTTAGTTGCCTATCTTTTTGGAACGCTAGCTTGGTGGGTTTGTCTAGGCCCTTCAAAAAAAAAGATCAATATTTTCGAACTTTTTGCAGTGCGTCAAATAGGCGAAACTGTTGGACTCTTTAATCCCACCAGTATTATTGCAGGCGATTTACTAAAAGCCGAGCTGATAACCCGCTATGACATCCCTTTACAGCAGGGACTCAGCGCTGTCGCCATCTCACGCATTACAGCCATACTTTCCCAATTAAGCATTTTCTTACTGGCCATGATCTGGCTGATGCTTTCACCCTTAAAAAAAGAGGTGATGCAGTATACGGGATACGCTATCTATGTCGTATGCGTAGTCTTGCTGTTATTCGTAATTTTAATATTCTACTGGTTAGTTTCCACTAAAATACCTCCTAAAAATAACCCTGCTGATACTTCATTTGTATCGAAATCAAAAAATCAGCTCCAGAAATTACTTTGGGATACGAAAGACTTCTATCAACAACAAAATAAAGTATTTTGGTACTCCTACCTGCTGTTTGCGATACATTGGCTAATTGGTAGCCTAGAATTCTATCTGATCTTAAAATTTCTGGCTGTCGATGTCAGGGTTATTCACGGATTAATTTTAGACATGAGTGTCATCCTATTTAAGAGTGCAGGCGCATTTATTCCCGGTCAACTGGGCGTTGAGGAAATATCCAACAAACTACTGCTTAGCATGATTGGAATTTCTGGTGGAAGTATCTGGTTGAGTGTTTCTCTCCTGCGTCGTGGCCGCCAGGTATTCTGGACAGCTATTGGCGCTATATTTTATCTATGCATCAAAAGAAAAACCGTACATGTTTCCATCTGAAATAGAAATTTTGTTTATCAGCCATAAATATCCACCCGCGGTTGGGGGGATGGAAAAACAGAGCTTTGAACTCATTAATAATGCTGCACTCTATCTCAAAGTACATACAATCGTTTATGACAACGAAGAATCCATTTTGACGTTCTTCTTTCGCCTAAATCAACGTATCCTATCAAAAATTAAAGACAATCCTGGCATTCGGCTTCTTCATTTTAACGATGGATTAATTGCTGCTCTAGCATCTTTTCACAAGGGCTACGATCATCTAAAAAAAGTTGTCACCCTTCATGGCCTTGATATTGTTTTTCCATTTCCTTATTTCCAACGTAAAGTAATCCCCCGCTTCAATACATTTGATCAGGTTATTGCGGTCAGTCAGGCCACCGCCGAAGCCGCTCAATCGCGTGGCATTGATTCTTCCAGGATCTCAGTTATCCCAAATGGAGTAGATCCCGTGGCCTCGATATCAATGCAAGAAGATGATAAGTTCCCGCCTTATTTTATCACATTGGGAAGGCCTGTAAAGCGCAAAGGGTTCTCCTGGTTGATGCAGCAAGTCATTCCTGCCCTTCAAGGCAATTTCAAGCTCCTGATGGTAGGGCCATTTGACCAAAGACCAACCTTGAAAGAGCGTCTGCTCAATCTTTTACCAGCTAAACTCTACCATCTGTCCACCTTATTCTTCGGGCATCCAACTGATCAACAAGAAATGCGCAGATTATTGAAAGTCTATCCCGAAAAAATCCAGCATCTGGGGAAAGTTCCCTTCGCCCAATTAAAGCATCTTCTTGCAAATGCGCAGGCTTTCCTAATGCCCAATATTCACGTACCGGGAGATATGGAAGGTTTCGGTCTGGTTTGTCTTGAGGCATCTTCAGCGGGCACTATTGTCGTAGCCTCCGAATTGGAAGGAATCACGAGTGCAATTACACATAATCACAACGGCCTTTTGCTCACTAGTCAGGATATTGATACCTGGATCGGACAATTGCAATCCATTTTGGATAATCCCGACTATTATCAAAATCTTGGACAACAATTTAAGAACAATACCAGTGCAGATTTCAGCTGGGATATCATGGCCAGAAGCTATTGTCATACCTTCGTCGAACTCTGCCAAAACCTCCAATCAAACGACAAGCCTAGCTCATTCACAAATGAAGAATCCGTTCGTAGTAATGTTTTATTGGATTAAAGAATACAAACTGAATGATGGTGGTTGCTGAGAGGACAAGTAGTACTGGAAAAGAAAAGAAGGTAATTGCTATAAATAATAACAACAGAAAAAGACGCAACATTTCGAGCGGAAAGACCCATTTCTCATGTTCCAACAATCCACCGATACAGATGACACTGCACAGAATAAAGAGACCACCTACAAGCAATTGTACAATATTTTGATAATTACCATAAAACAAAAAGAAAAACAGAAGTACCATGGTTAGCATCGATTGGAAAAAAATATATTGACTCAATTTCTTTCCGTGTACCTGAACTTTGGTTCCTGCAAAGATTTTCTGTTCCAACTCGTCCCTAATTTCTGGTTGTATATCATCAGGACGACCAAATATCGTCCGCATCTTGTTTCTAAATCCTATTGCACGATTAAAAGACAGCCCTATTTCGAAAAGATAATGAAAATGCTGCCAAAGGAACGTGTATCGATGAATGGGTTTGGTCAATCCATAAACACAGGGCTCTTCTTTCTTCTCAGCGATAAAAGTTCCAAACATTTTATCCCAAATAATCAAAATATCACCGTAGTTCTTGTCCAAATAAATCTCATTGCTACTATGATGTACACGGTGATGAGATGGGGAGACAAGAATTTTTTCAAGAATACCCAAACTACCCACCGTTTGTGTATGAGAAAAAAATGGATACACACCATGAACCAATAAGATTGCGGTCATCATAAAAGGCGGAAAACCTAAAAGTGGAATAAAGGCCCAAAACAAGGAACGAAATACTGCCTGAAAAATAGTAATCCTTGCTGCAACAGTAAAATTATAGTCTTCACTTTGATGATGAACCACATGTGCCGCCCATAGCAGATTTATCTCATGACTATAACGATGATACCAATACCATAAAAAATCAGTAAATAGAAAAAGTAAGATCCATGTCCAAAGATTCGCTTCAATATGGAATATTGCAAAATTTTGGTAGATCCACATGAAAAAAAAGTAGAACAGGCTAACCGAAAACATATCGCACATGCGTTCGACAATGCCGACATTGAGATTAGCGATAGATTCATCAAACGTATAATATCGCTTTTGTTTCTTCAGACTATACCAATACTCCAACAACATCAACACCAAAAACAAAGGGATAATAAAAGCTAAAAAATTAAGTCTTCTTGTATCCATACTTGTTTATTTTAAAATAAGAACTTCTTCGTATCGACCATCTGATAGAAGTAAATTCCAAAGAAATCTTTTATTATTTAACAATCAATTCTGAATCAGGTTTTCATTTTATGTCTTTCTGGATATAAAAAAGCCCTCAACAAACATGTTTTTTGAGGGCTGATCAAATTATATAAATTCGAGAATAACGTATTCCTTACGATCGCTAGTGCACACTTGACATATCCACTTGAGTTTTGCCCTGTTTGATCATCAGTACAAAAGGTACACAGATTAAAAATACAACACCCAAATACAGGAATACATCCATATACGACAATACCGTCGCCTGTTTCATGACAGTCATGTCCAGTATCTGGTGAGCTTTGGCCAAGGCCTCATTTGGAGCAAAGCCTTTCGCCTGAAAACTCATTTGCAACTGTTGCACACGCTGCTGTACCTCAAACTTACTGGGATCCAGATTAGCAACCAGATCAACACGATGCTTTTGAGAGTCACGTGCAATAAATGTTGTGATCAATGCGATACCAAATGAACCACCAAGCTGACGCATCATACCAGTAAATGCCGCGCCCTCTCCGATGGATCTTCCATGTAGCGTGGATAAAGACAATGTCATTACTGGCACAAATAATAAGCCCAGGCCTACGCCACGAAGGATAAGCGGCCAAAACATATGTTCAGATCCAGTGTCATTTGTCATCAGGCTGTACATCCAGAAACAAAAGCCAAAGAAGATGCTCAAACCTACCGCAACCATATATTTCTGCGGAACACCATTCTGGATCATTTTACCAATAAAAGGCATCATGATCCCGGTCATGATTGAACTTGGCAACAATAGCAAACCTGCGTCTGTTGCGGTCCATCCCAATATGGATTGTGTATAGATCGGAATAATAAAAGTCGATCCAAATAAACCAAATCCAAGGATAAAACTCATCACAACCCCTACCTGTAGGTTTTTATCACGCAATACCCTGAGGTTTACGATAGGTTTGTCATACACCAACTCTCGCCAGATGAAGAACAGCAATCCGAATACAGATAAAATCGACAATCCTAAAATTAATGGATCATCAAACCAATCATCTTGTTGACCATGTTCTAATACAAACTGGAGTGAACCGATAAACATAATCAAAAAGATCATACCGAACCAATCCACCTCTTTTGCCGATTGCTTCTGGCTATATTTAGGACTACGTACAAAGGACAGTGTCAGTAAAGTAGCTATAATCCCCAATGGCACATTGATATAAAAAATATAAGGCCAGGAGAAATTGTCTATGATATAACCACCCAATGGCGGGCCTAAAGTTGGTCCAATGATAACCCCCATACCGTAAATCGCTTGCGCCATACTCCGTTTCTCTTTGGGGTAACTTTCGGTGATAATGGTCTGTGCGGTCACCAATAAGGCTCCCCCACCCATCCCTTGTAGAAAGCGAAATGCCACAAGCTCCCAGATATTGGTCGCGTTACCACATAAAAATGAAGATATTGTAAATATGACAATTGACGCCGCAAAGTAATTACGTCTTCCAAACTGTTGGGACAACCAACTGGTCATCGGAATAACGATTACGTTTGCAATGGCATAAGCCGTAATAACCCAGGCCACGTCTGTCAATGTTGCACCCAACGAACCTTTCATATCGTTTAGGGCCACATTCACAATCGTCGTATCCACGATTTCCAGCAGGGCACAGAGCACAGCCGTAATCGTGATGACTACGCGTCGAAAACCATATTCAACCAGACTATCTTGTTGATTTAAATTTTCCATAGTTATTGAACATGCACATCTACGTCAGCATTCATGCCCGGTCTGAGCAAAGCCACATTTTCAGCTTTATTATCTTTTGACAATTTGATTTTTACCGGCAGACGTTGTACCGTCTTCACAAAGTTACCCGTCGCATTATCCGGAGGCAACAAGGAGAAACGTGAACCTGTAGCTGGAGAAAATGAGTTGACTTCGCCTTCAAATTCGATATTTGGATAAGCATCCACTTTAATACCCACCTTTTGGCCCGGTTTCATTTTTTGTAATTGTGTCTCTTTAAAATTTGCTACGACCCAAGTTTCAATATTATCAATAATGTAAAATAAAGACTGACCAGGGTTGATCATCTGCCCCGGTTGCACTTTGATATTCGATACTTGACCATCTACCGAAGCCAATACTGCGGTATACGAGAGATTTAATTTTGCAGCTTCCAATTGCGCTTTCGCTCTTTTTATATTCGCTTCAGCCACAGAAGTTTGTTTCGAAGCTACTGTAGTCTTACTTACGATCGCATTACGTTGAGAAGCACTGGCATTGCGTTGTTGTTGCAAGATTTCTACTTGTTTATCCGCTTCCAACTTAGTCGTCAAAGCCTGCTCATATTGCTGTTTTGTAATCGACTGATTGTTATATAGATTTTGGTAACGAATGTAATCGTTATTTGCCTGTTTCGCACGGATACGTGCTGCATCAATGCTACCCAAATTTGACTGTATTGTTGCGTCAGAGATGGCTACATTGGCAGATGATGCTGATACATCTGCTTTTGATACATCAAAGCTACTTTCCGCAGCAGCCAATGTTGCATCAGCTTCATCTACTCGAACCTGGTAATCTTGGCTTTCGATTGTGAACAAAGTATCCCCTTTCTTCACCAAATCGTTGTCTTTGACATAAACCTTGGAAATAAATCCACCAACCCGAGGAATGATCGGGCTCATATTTTTTTCAACCTGCGCATCGTCCGTGGTCTCATGTGCTTGACCATGCAAGTATTTATAACCACCATAAGCCCCGCCAAAGATGACCAAAGCGGCTAGAATAATTGTGAATTTTTTATTTGTACCCTTTTTTTCCGGTGCGTTTTCAACTGTATTTTCCATGTCTAGATTAATTGCTATTTAATGTTTAACGACCCATTTGCCAATTGCAGGTCATAGTATTTTTCAATTGTGTTTGCCTTGCTTATCGCTAGATTTATTTTGCTCTGAAGCTGTTGTACATCAGCGGTCAATAAGTCGTCCGTATCCGCAATACCATTATCATATTTATCCTTTGTGATGCGATAATTTTCAACGGCTTGATCTACCGCCTGATGGTATACCACATCCTGTTTTTGGGCCAACATGTAGTTTTCATTTGCCTGTTGTACCTGAACCTTTACCCGATCGTTGAGCAGTTCCAAATTCTCATCAATTTCCTTGATCCGATTTTTAACGACGTTGACCTCCCTTTTGTTTTTGTACAAAGAACCAATATCATAAGATACTCCAACACCCACCATCGCCGCATTCGTTACAGTAACGACCTTCTGTAGACCAAAAGCGTTGTAACCTGCCGTTGCCGAAACCATTGGCAATGTCGAAGACTTGGTCACTTTCAATTGATCTTCGGCAACTTTACGTTGAGAAGCTAACGATTTTAGATCCGAACGCTCAGTTTTTGCAGTTTCATAAGAAGCCTTCAATCCGAGGTCAATTCCAGTTACCTCAGCCAGATTAATCTGGTCCAATTGCGTATCCTCTGCAATTTTTAGCAAATTGGCCAATTGATAATTTAGCACCTTAATATTCTTCTGCGCTTCCTGGAGCGACACCTGATAATTAGACAGTTGCAATTCCGCTTTAAGCAGATCGTTTCTTGCAATCAGCCCATTATCCAACATCGCTTTAAAGTCTGAAACACGTTGCTCAGACTGCTTGATATTTTCAGCGATCAACAAATTGGTTTGCTGCGCTTTATATAGATTCAAATAAAGTGCTATCGCACGTGAAGCCAATTGTTCTTTGTTTGCTACAGCGTTCCATTGTTCAGCTTGTAGAACATCTTTTGCTATCGCTATCCCCCCTTTAATCCTGCCCCCGGTATAAATAGGCATGCTGACAGATGCCTGCCCCAACCACAGCTGATTTGCTGCGATATCTGGAGCCGAGCCACCTTCACCAAGTGCCAACTTCAGATTCACATTCGGTGTTGTCATCGCCATGTATTGCCCGCTCAATTTTGCATCAGGAAGCTGTTTCGATTTGGCACTTTCGACCTCTAGCTGTCTTCCCAATACTTTGGTATCGGCAGTTTTCGCTTCCACACTTTGGTTTGTAGCCATGTGAATTATTTCTTCCAAGCTCAGGTGTTTGTTGTCTTGTGCCAGCAAACCCAGAGGACTCAAAAGCAATAAAGCACTTAAATTGGCCAACTTATTTTTCATATGTCAATAAAGCTTTAATTGTTTTCTGTATAAATTGTGTTAATGTTGTTTCAATATATTGCCCATAGCCACCATCATCGGCTATATTCAATTGATCCTGTAAAAAGACTTGGTTCATCTGAAAATTCATAAAAGTCCCCATCATCATGGAATGAATTAATATGGGATCATTCCCTGTTTTAAATACCCCCTCTGCGATACCACTGTTGATGATAGAAGTGATTACGTCAAGATTATGAATCTTCAATTTTTTAAAAGCTTCCGATATCAACATCCGCTGTTTTAGGGTACTTTCTATTGCAATAACCCGGTAGAGCTTCCGATGAGAGTTCATCGATTTGACATACCTATCAACCATCACATCTACTTTATCGAGGGCATTACCTACCAAAGCGAGCTCATCCACATTGATCATAAAATCTGGAACACGCCATTCAAAAAAGGTATCCAGCAACTTATCTTTCGATCCAAAATAATAGTTGATCATGGCTACATTGACATTCGCCTCCTGTGCAATATCACGCACCGAAGTCCCGTCAAACCCTTTTGTTGCAAAAAGTCGCTCCGCGGCAAGAAGGATATCTATTTGCTTCTCGTTAAATTCCATTTAAAACCCAATCTTTTTATAGATAATTGCACCTACTGTCTTTAAGGATAAAATCATCATTTGTTAAATGCGGAGCAAAGTTAAACAAACGTTTAATTTAAACAAATGTTTAATTATTAAATTTATGTAAAAAAATACACCAAAATCTGGACACAAACACCAGAAATAACATTTAAAAAGCTACATTACAATGTGTTAACATTTTTAAAAAACAAAATCCATTTATTGCTATTTCAAATAGTATGAAAGAAAAACGAATACACAAAAAATAGAATAGAGCTAATTATAGCTTAAAAAGAGGTTAGAAAAAGATTCTTAGGACTGTATGAAAGGGCCTGCCCCACTCTCTAAAATCTCCCCCTTTTATAAATGAAAGTCGGTTATCCGAATTGTCGGAAAACATGCTCTGACAATAAACTGCTGGAAAGACCATTGCCGAGTTAAAGATTTGTTTGTATATCGCTATTGGGTGAAACGACAGAAAAAATTACTATAAAAAGTACGGGTTCGATACCTAGCCGCCCATAACGTTCAGGCAAACATTATAGGCGACTGATAAGGATAAACTAATGGTTATATAAAAACTTCTTCTCGCTAGGTCTAAAATACCAGGACACAGCAATAAGGACCAGATAAAGTAGTGCCGGAGCTATGAGACCAACAGAATCTCCTACAACAATGTGCGAATACAAGGCACCAGTCACCGTGAAGAAAATACCAGCATAAGCCCATTCTTTCAATAGCGGTCTCCTTGGTGAAAGCAGTGCTACGACTGCTAATATTTTCCAGACACCTAGTAGTGGGAGGATATAGTCCGGATACCCCAGATGGTCTACATTTTGTACTCCACCTGCTCCCTCAGTTTTTATCCGAAAGATTTGTATAATGGCTGTAGATACCAGCCCCAAGGACAACCATACCGTTGCAATCCAATAAATTATTTTATCCCTCTTTTTCATTATTATATTGTTTTAGTTTACAATTGACTATTTGTTATGATACTCAGATCTGAATAAGTCCAATAATATTGTTGTTACTATCTTTAGCGCTTGCAACCAGTTTCCCCCCACCGACATCAGTTATATTCCGTATCATTTCGGCACCCCCATCGACAAGAATCTCCAAACTGCTTTTGATATTATCAACATGAAAAAAGGCAGTTAACCCATCTTCCGGGTTATTCGGCACCAGACCGATATCCTGATTATTGACCTTAAAGCCGATGTAATACGGGCTATCCACATACGGCTCCACAGCCAATAATTTTGTGAATAATGCTTTCGATTGTGCCATGTCCTTCACGGGATAAAGCACCGTTTTGATTCCTTGATTCATTGTTATTATATTTTTGCCTACTCTTTTGGATTTTCAGTGACTCCCGTTTTTTGTGGTTGCTGCTCCACTATTTATCTGTTGTATTGCCTATTAGGACTTCAGTCGCATTGAATTTCTCCGCTATAAATTACAAATCATTAAATACGTAGCTACTTGACTACAAATATACATGTAGTTATTTAACTACAAAACATTTTTTGTTTTTTTCCGATTGATGCAGATTCGAATAATTTTTATTCGATGTATCAATTCAGCTCTGAAAAAAGATTGGAACAACAATTGTATGCAGTTGAGTCAATATTAAACTTTACAAGCATGCCATTAAAAGCTTATTTTTTTATCCTGTTCATGGGCCTATCGCTGCTTTCGGTAGCTCAACCCAGACACATACGATTAGTAGATGCTCTTTCAGCCGATAATTTCGCAAAACATTTTAACACAGATACAGTACAGTTAAGCCAGCTAAACACGAGCAAAACACCTGCAGGAGTTTTTATTGCTTACGAAAAAGCAGATACGCTTAATTTCAAGCATGAATTTTATAAGAGCTTTGACGGCCCAGGTTACACCAAAGTCGGATTGGCATTTTATGCTAGAAAAGGAAATGATTATCAGCTGTCCTTCAAGAATGATAACGATTTCTTTTGTGTGTCGTGCAATAATATGCGTTATTACAACGTAAATGCCAGCCGCGATACCGTAAGCATCTCGATTTCGTGGGGGCCGAACGATTTTGGTCGAAGTGAGGGCTATTATTTTGTTTATAGACCGACGGCAAAACGCTGGCAATTGGCTGAACGAGATAATGCTGGATCGGATGACGAAGGTACAAGCAGCAGCGAATATATGACCTATCCTCAAAACGTCAAGGTGTATCTAGACGACTACGATGCTGAGTCCTTATCCTATGATTCCACAGTAATAAGTAATCAGCGGATTGGTCTGAGCTACAAGCCCGGAGACTACGCTGCTCTCCTTCGTTCGTTAAAAGAAATACCTAAAAACAGTCTTTTTTTGCTACCTAGAGTTTTTAACGAGCATACAGCAGAGTATTTTATGGAAAACGGTCTGGACGAGGACCAGCCTGACAATACAAATCCAATTCATGGTAAAAATGTCCTTTCGGCCAATGAGATAGCTTATTTTCTGGAGCAGACGAATCAGCTGGATGCGGCACAAGTTTTTTTAGATAAAGTAATTGAGCGTTTTCCTGAGCGTGAGGTTGCCTATTTAAACCGTGCTGATGTATTTTTCAAAAAAGGGCAATCTTCTTACAAAAAAGCCGAAAAAGATTACCGTACTTACGTCGCACTAATGAATAAACGCGGGTTGCAGGCAAAAATTCCACAGCGAGTCTTAAAATTTCTAAGCACACAATAGTCTTTGACAGCCTGCAATTACCTAATTTAAGATCCGATAGACCATTTCTTTGAGAATCTCCTCGCTATTGAAATTGCTGGGCACGTTGACGCCTTTTGATTTTAGGTCAGTCTCTTTGAGGACGTTTAGTACATCAAAAGTTTTCCGACGATTATAATTTCGCGCAGCCAGTTCATATTCTTTTAGGAAAAACGGATGCACGCCCAATTCTTTGGCGGCAACAGATTTATCAATCAGGTAATGGTATTTTAGTATTTTAGTAAAGTAGGTCGCGACCTGTCCAATTACCATCACTAGCGGGTTATTCTTTGGATTTGCCACAAAATAATCTACGATCTGATAGGCCTTCAAGGCATTGCGTTTTGCTAAAGCCGTATTGAGCTCAAATACATTGAAATCTTTTGAAATACCAATGTTACGTTCTACATCGTCCATACTTATTTCGTGACTCTTAGGCACATTGAGCATCAGTTTATCCAGTTCATTGGATACTTTCGCCAGATCATTCCCCAAATAATCCGCGATTAGCGCTGCTGCCTGTGGATGAATGCGCCAGCCTGCATCCTTTAGATAGCCACCGATCCAGGGGGCAACTTTATCATCATATAATTTAGCGGCATCGATAACCAATCCGGCTTTTTCAAATACCTTATAAATCTTCTTCCGTTTATCGAATTTCCCGTGTTTATAGCAAAAAACCAAGATAGTTGTTGGTGTCAGATGTTCAAGGTATTTCGTTAACATTTCCTCCGTGTCCGATTTCCACTTCAGTTCCTGCGCTTCCTTTATAATAATCACCTGATGGTCGCTCATCATAGGGTATCGTTTTGCCGCATTGACCACTGTGGAGATATCAATATCCTTCCCGTAAAAAACAGATTGATCAAAGCCTTTTTGAGCATCATTCAGCACAGTAGATTCCAGTGCGTCCGCGATGGTATCAATAAAATAGCTTTCCTCCCCCTGCAGTAGATAGACAGGCTTAAAGGATCTGTGCTTTATATCGGATAAGATCGGATTTATATTCATATAGGCGAAATTACGATTTTACTATCAAATCCGTAGCAGCCCTGCGATTAGAATTCGACTTATTATCCAATCTATTTCGACAAAAAGATCTAACCGACTGATTAAAAGAAATAATTCTAAAAGCGAAAAAAACCAATTGAGAGAATCGTATGATCTACTTTTTTTGCTAAAATTTTAGTATATTTGTGTATGTTTTCACCGACACCACTCAATTTGCCACCATTCAAAGCCAAAATATCCAAAAAGAATAATGCGGTTTATATTTTTGATGAGTTGCGAAAAAAGGAACTGGTATTGACACCGGAGGAATGGGTCAGGCAACATTGGATAAACTATTTGGCATTGATCAAGAATTATCCAAAGTCGCTGATGAATATTGAGGGTGGATTGAAACTAAACAGCCTACAGCGACGGAGTGATTTACTGATTTATAATAGTGCGGGACAGAAGGTAGTTTTGGCCGAATTCAAAGCACCGTATATCAAAATCACACAAAAAGTATTCGAACAGATCGCCAATTACAATTCTGTGCATCGGATTCCATACTTACTGGTGAGCAATGGCATAAATCATTATTATTGTAAAGTTGACTTTGAGAACGAATCGTATCAGTTTTTAGAAGAACTTCCCGACTATAACGAAATCGGTTAAGGACTTCTATTTGAAACGGATAAAGATAAGCCCTATTATAAAAATGCCTTTCTTTGCTGAAAGAGGCGGTATCGAAAAAATGTAAAGTGGATGTAAAACATCTTTGCAATTTATTTGATTTTTAAAATATAGTTTTATATTAGTCCTACAGAATAGAAAAAATAAAAAGATGAATATAGATAAAAACGAATTCAGAAAATATGCAGTAAAGCATCACCGTATTGGAAGTCAACATGTTGACAGTTTTATTGCCCGTACAGAGACTAGCATTCCGACAAATCTTACACCTTACATCGTTGAGGAGCGTCAATTGAACGTTGCACAGATGGACGTGTTTTCACGTTTGATGATGGATCGTATTATATTTTTGGGAAGCGGTATTGATGACCAAGTGGCTAATATTATCCAGGCACAATTGTTGTTTTTACAGTCCACAGATGCACAGCGTGACATCCAGATTTACATCAATTCCCCAGGAGGAAGCGTTTATGCAGGTTTGGGTATCTACGATACGATGCAATATATCACACCGGACGTAGCGACCATCTGTACAGGAATAGCAGCATCTATGGGTGCAGTTCTTCTTGTAGCAGGAGCAAAAGGCAAGCGTGCTGCATTACGTCACTCACGTGTGATGATTCATCAACCATCTGGCGGCGCTCAAGGGGTTGCGGCAGATATGGAAATCAACTTACGTGAAATGATGAAATTAAAAGAAGAATTATATACCATTATTTCAGAACACTCCGGACAAACCTATGAGTGGGTAGAAAAATCTTCTGATCGTGACTACTGGATGAAAGCCAATGAGGCCAAAGAATTCGGTATGATTGACGAGATTTTACTTCCTAAGAAGGAGATTATTAAATAAAGATGGCGAAGAATAACGATAGAGACATTCATTGTTCGTTTTGTGGGATAAGCAAAAATGAAGCTCAGATGCTCATTGCTGGAAATGGAGCACACATCTGTGACAGATGTATCCAACAGGCAGGGGAAATCTTGGCAGAAGAATTAAAACAACGGAAAAGCAAGACATTACAGACTGCATTAAAACTAATACGTCCCCAAGAGATCAAAACACACTTGGATCAGTACGTAATCGGTCAGGATGATGCAAAGAAAGTAATTTCTGTCGCTGTTTATAATCACTATAAACGTTTGAATCAAAAAGTGGATAAAGATGAAATTGAAATCGAAAAATCCAATTTGATTATCGTGGGTGAGACAGGTACGGGAAAGACATTATTGGCAAAGACCGTTGCCAAAATATTGAACGTCCCTTTCTGTATCGTTGATGCGACGGTACTAACCGAGGCAGGTTATGTCGGAGAAGATGTGGAGAGTATTTTGACACGCTTGCTTCAAGCTGCAGATTATGATGTTGCTTCGGCGGAACGTGGTATCATCTATATCGATGAGATTGACAAAATCGCACGTAAGAGCGACAACCCTTCTATCACGAGAGATGTCTCTGGTGAAGGTGTGCAACAGGCGCTATTAAAGATTTTAGAAGGTACAGTTGTCAACGTACCACCTCAAGGTGGCCGTAAACATCCAGACCAGAAAATGATCGCTGTCAATACTAGCAACATCCTATTTATCTGTGGTGGTGCATTCGACGGAATCCAAAAGAAAATTGCAAACCGTCTACGCACACAAACCGTGGGTTATAAGATGAATGAAGACGAAGAGGAAATCGACTTGAACAATCTATACAAGTATATTACACCTCAGGATCTCAAAAATTTTGGATTGATTCCAGAGTTAATTGGACGTCTTCCGGTCTTGACCTACTTAAATCCGCTGGATAAAGAAACCTTGTTGAGTATTTTGACAGAGCCAAAAAATGCATTGGTCAAACAATACAAAAAATTATTTGAGTATGAAGGCGTCGAATTGAAATTTGATCCCGAGGTATACACGTTTATTGTAGACAAAGCTGACGAATTTAAACTTGGGGCCAGGGGCTTACGCAGTATATGCGAAGCAATTATGCTGGACGCCATGTTTGAAATGCCGTCAATGAAAGAGCAAACGGGACAGAAAAGTTTGGAAATCACCTTGGATTATGCGAAGAAAAAATTCGAAAAATCCGATCTGAAAAAGCTTAAAGTCGCTTAAAAAAAAATCCCGTTCGCTGAACGGGATTTTTTTTTACCCCTTGCGTTTAAACAGGTTCCTCTTGATGCTGGTTCGCCTCATGAATGCTATCCAACAACATATTATTGAAAGAATTTAATGGATAAAAGTGCTTAAAACAAGCTAAAGCGTAATAAAAAAAAGAATTAAAAATCTTATATTACAATAATAACATAGCCATAACGGAATGTTGACAGACCGATAAGAGATTAGTGAAATTAAAATTTAATGACTATGACAAAGAAAACTACAAAAAATACTGTAAATAGCCCGATAACACCAGGTTTAAAAACCAAAGAAGAAATCGTGAACAACTGGCTTCCACGTTATACAGGAAGACCTTTGGAAGAGTTTGGGGAGTATATCCTATTAACAAATTTTTCAAAATATATTCATCTATTTTCGGAAATGCATGACAATGCCCCTATCTACGGAGAAGACAAACCTATGCAATCCGTGACCGCTGGAGGTATTACCATTATCAATTTTGGAATGGGTAGTCCGATGGCCGCAACGATAATGGACCTATTATCCGCCATTGCCCCTAAGGCCGTGCTATTTTTGGGCAAAACTGGAGGAATTAAGAAAAAGATTCCTGTAGGAGAATTGATCCTCCCTATCGCAGCGATCCGTGGCGAGGGAACATCAAATGATTACTTTCCCCCCGAAGTACCCTCATTACCTGCATTTGCTATGCAAAAAGCGATCTCTACGACAATCCGTGACCATCAACGGGACTATTGGACAGGGACCGTCTACACCACCAATAGACGCGTATGGGAGCACGACAAGGCATTCAAAAAGTACCTGAAATCAATTCGGGCCATGTGTGTCGATATGGAAACAGCAACAATATTCAGTGTCGGTTTCGCGAACAAGATCCCGACAGGTGCTTTGCTGTTAGTTTCCGATCAACCGATGGTCCCTGAAGGAGTAAAAACGTCTGTAAGTGATGTCACGGTTACAGCGAAATACGTGGAAGCACATATCAGTATCGGTATTGATGCCCTAAAACAACTTATCAATAACGGACTGACTGTAAAACACCTTAAATTTTAAGGGATTGATACGATAAGAAAACCGATACCGAAGTTCACTTAAAAAGTTGGACAAAGTTAAAAAATTAGATGCGTGATGAGTCCGATATGAGATATGCCCCAAATAGTGTCTAACTTTTTGGGGCATATCTATGTATTATTGGGCTCATTTTTTTGACGAAGTTTTTTATTCCACCCCCTCCTTCTAGTCCATTCGGACTGCCTACAGCTTGTCTATTTTGGTCGATTATGGTTCGCTCAATAAACCAATGATACTAAATGCTTACTACCTACTGAAAACTAGACATTTAAAACTAATACATAGAATACTTGATTATTAATTGAGCGATTATTAACTATAAATTGAAACGTTAACAAATGTTAATTTACACAATAATTAAACTATTTGGCGTTATATCTTGTATTAGTAACATTACAAAAGCACATATATCAAAAATTTAATCAAGTATTGTGAAGAAAAAAACATTATCTATTTTCAGCGTATCCTTATTGATTTGTTCAGTCTTAGCCACCCAGGTAAGTTGTTCTTCAAGCTCTTCCAAAGAAAATAATACCAATGAAAAACCTGTAGCTTTGCCTTTTTATACGGTTGTAAAATCTGATGCCACCACGATCAAGGATTATCTAGGTACCATTGAGGGAAAAGTGAATGTAGAGGTCCGTCCCCAGGTTGAGGGATTACTGCAAGAAATCTATGTCGATGAAGGTTCTTTTGTACAAAAAGGACAAAAGTTGTTCAAAGTAGATCCTTCTACCTATCAGGAAAATTTAAACAACATGGTAGCCACGGAACAGGTTGCGCGGGCCAAACTTAAAAATGCGCAATTAGAAGTCGACCGTCTGAAACCGTTGGTTCAAAATGACGTCATTTCAGATGTAAAACTGGCATCAGCCAAATCTGACTATCAAGTAGCAAAGGCAACCCTAGATCAGGCCAGTGCCGCTGTACGTTCCGCACAGATCAGTAAAGACTTTACGATCATTACAGCACCTGTAAGCGGATATATTGGGCGTATTCCTAAGCGTATTGGAAATCTAGTTTCCAAAGGTGACAAAGAACCCCTCACTTACCTTTCCGATATACAAGAAGTCTATGTTTATTTCTCCATGAATGAATCCGACTTCCTCTACTTCTCAAAAGCACAGGCGAAAAAAGACAGTATTGAGGGTAAGAAATACAACCAGAATCAAAAACTGGTATTTCCTCAAGTAACACTGGTTCTCGCCGACGGCGAAGAATATGCGAAAAAAGGGATCGTTGATGCTGTCAATGGACAGATAAACAGAACCACAGGGGCAATTTCTCTACGTGCAACCTTCCAAAACCAAGACAATATTTTACGTTCGGGAAGTAGTGGTACACTAAAAATTGCAGAAGTAAAAAAAGACGTCCTACAGATCCCTCAGATTGCCATCAATGAATTACAGGACAAAACTTTTGTCTATATATTGGATCAAAACAATAAAGCACAACGCCGTAATATTCAGCTTTCAGGCAAGAGCAAAGGCAATTATATCGTAGACTCAGGTCTCAAGGAAAACGACCGTGTCATTACCAGTGGATTTGACAAACTGACCGATGGTTCGGCCGTTACCCCTATTCCTCAAAAATAATTATCGCACATTTTTACATCGCTGGGGTAACCTATTTTCAGGTTTGCCTGAGCTATGTCTAAAATTCTAATATATGTTAAAAACCTTTATAAATAGGCCCGTTTTAGCCACGGTCATTTCTATCATTTTAGTCATATTGGGCTTGGTGGGATTAAAGCTGCTCCCTGTATCCCGATTTCCAGAAATCGCCCCCCCCAGTGTACTTGTATCACTGAGTTACCCTGGCGCAAATGCTGAAACGGTAGCAAAAAGTGTTTTATTACCTATTGAGGAGGCCATTAATGGTGTGGAAGATATGACCTATATCAAATCGTCTGCTTCCAACTCCGGTTCGGGTAGTGTGTCCGTCTATTTTAAGACCGGAACAAATCCGGACATTGCCTCAGTCAATGTGCAGACCCGTATCTCCAAAGCGATCAGTTCTATTCCAGCTGAAGTAAATGAAGCTGGGATTACCGTCATGCCACGCCAGACTGGGGTTATCATGACCATTAATCTTTACTCGGATCATCAAGATAAGGCCTACGATGAAACCTTTTTACAGGCTTACGCACAGATCAATCTTATGCGTCCTTTATTACGTGTAGATGGTGTAGCACAAGTGTCACGGCTCGGAGCAAGGGATTATGCCATGCGGCTTTGGCTGAATCCAGAAAAGTTGGCCCTTTATAATCTGGTTCCCCAGGATATCATGAATGCTATCAAAGACCAAAACTTTGAGATAGCCCCAGGTAAATTTGGTGAAACTTCCGATGAGGCATTTGAAACGGTCATTCGGCACAAAGGACGCTTTACCACACCCGAAGAATTTCAGGGTATCGTCATCAAGACAAACAATGATGGTTCAGTGCTATACCTCAAAGATGTTGCACGCGTAGAATTTGGTGCAACAAATCTCAGTAGCGACAATAAGGTCAATGGTCATCCCGGACTGACACTCAATCTGACGCAAACCAGCGGCTCCAATGCCCATGATATTGATATCGCTGTCCGGAAAGTACTCGAAGAACAGGCCAAGACATTCCCAAAAGGATTGCATTATGAAGTGACTTATTCCGTACGTGACCAAATTGATGAATCCATCAGCCAGGTTGAACACACTCTTTTCGAAGCATTTATTTTGGTCTTTATCATTGTTTTCATTTTCTTACAGGACTTTAGATCGACCTTAATTCCAGCTATTGCTATACCTGTTTCGTTGATAGGTACCTTCTTTTTCCTCCAGCTCTTTGGCTTCTCGCTCAATGTATTGACCATGTTTGCCCTTGTATTGGCCATCGGTATTGTTGTCGATGATGCCATTGTTGTTGTAGAGGCCATCCATGAAAAGATGCATAGTACGGGGTTAAAAGCTAGAGCGGCGACATTGTCGACCATGTCAGAAATTACCGGTGCAATCCTCTCTATTACCATGGTCATGGCAGCGGTATTTTTGCCTGTTGGTTTTATGGAGGGCCCAGCGGGTATCTTTTATCGACAATTTGCTTACACGCTGGCGACAGCGATCCTAATTTCAGCTTTAAATGCCTTGACATTGAGTCCCGCCCTATGTGCATTATTGCTCAAAGCCCCCAAGCAACAAAAGGAAGAAGAAGCTAAATCAAGAATCAACCAATTTAAGGATCGTTTCTTTAAAGCATTCAATACTTCTTTTGATCGCCTGACCACCCGATACGTATCTATTGTCCAGTTGTTGATCAATCATAAAAAAATAGCTTGGATAGGCCTGGTATTGATTACTGCGATCGGAGTCATTTTAATGATCAAAACACCAAAGAGTTTTATACCAACCGAAGACGATGGTTTCATCACCTATAACATTGCGCTTCCCCCCGGGGCTTCATTAAGCCGTACGACAGAAGTACTCCATCGTGCAGACAGTATATTGAAAAAAAGAAAAGATATCGAGGGCATGACGACAGTCTCTGGTTTCAATGCACTGGATGGTAGTTCAAGTCCAGCCTTTGCCGCAGGATATATTACACTTAAACCACATGCCAAACGCAAGCACATCAAAAACATTAATGCCTTTATGGATACAATCAGGAATGACCTCGCACAAATAAATGAGGCCACATTTACTGTATTTCCCAGACCTACAGTACAGGGATTTGGTGATTTTGCCGGTATAGAGATGGTTCTTCAAGATCGCATGGGTGGCGACGTAAGAGACTTTAATACCATTGCAGACACCTTTATCAGCCAGCTGAATACCCGTCCGGAAATCCGTAGTGCTTACACCAGTTTTAAATCCAATTTCCCGCAATACGAGGTGAACATCGATGCTGTCAAGGCAAAATCACTCGGTGTTGAAATCAAAGACTTAATGTCCACCATACGCTCCTATTTTGCACGGGTGCAAGCCAGTGACTTTAATCGTTTTGGCCGCCAATACCGCGTGTATGTACAGTCCGATTTTGATTTCCGCAAAGATCCAGCGTCTTTCAATTCGATTTTCGTGCGAAACAACAAAGGCGAGATGGTGCCCATCAATACCGTTCTGACACTGGAAAAAACTGTCGGCCCCGAAACCATTACCCGTTACAATCTATACAATGCAATTTCCGTCAATATCACTCCAGCAGAAGGCTATAGTACTGACGATGCCATGCAGGCTATCCAAAAGCTAGCCGACGAAAAACTACCCGGAAACTATGGCTTTGAATGGACTGGTATGAGCTATGAAGAAAGCCAATCTGGATCCCAAACTATCCTGATTTTCGTCTTGAGTATCCTATTTGTGTACTTTTTACTCTCCGCACAGTACGAAAGCTATATTCTTCCCTGGGCGGTTTTGCTCTCCATACCTGTTGGTCTGATCGGCGTTTTTTCAGTCATCAACCTTGTCGGTCTACAGAACAACATCTATGTACAGGTTGGATTGATCATGCTGATCGGTCTACTGGCTAAAAATGCGATCCTAATAGTCGAATTTGCCGTACAGGAACGCAAAAATGGAAAAACTATCGTGGAAGCTGCCATCAGCGGTTCAAAGTTAAGGTTAAGGCCAATCCTAATGACCAGTCTTGCCTTCGTTGCCGGCCTAGTTCCACTGATGTGGACTGTTGGCCCTTCGGCTATCGGCAATCACTCCATCAGCTTCAGTGCAGCAGGTGGTATGCTATTGGGAGTTGCCTTTGGCATCTTTATTATTCCGGTACTCTTTGTTGTCTTCAAGGGGCTGGATGAAAAACTACAGGATAAACTAGCTAAAGAAGAAGAATGAAGAACATAAAAAAATACTTTTCAGCACTATTTATGGCTACGGGCTTACTGATTTTAATGAATGCCTGTAAAGTTGGCAAAGATTATGTTCAACCCAAACTAAAATTGCCCGGAACCTTTCGTGGTGACACCTTAGATTATTTTGGTGATACCTCTAGCATGGGGTTGATTCATTGGAAATCGTTCTTTCATGATCCTACCCTCAAGCTACTGATCGATTCAGCGCTAACCAATAATTTTGAAATGAAAACAGCGCTACTCAATTTACAGATCTCCAACAGGGTAATGGCTCAAAATAAGTCAAACTATCTTCCAAGTGTCAGTGCCACCATAGCGAATGGAAACCGTACCTGGCGATCGAAAGAATTTGGGAGTGGTCCATTGTCAAAATACTATGAGCACAAAGGTGAGAAAGCTCCAGAAAATATGTTTGTTTACCAATCTCAATTTGGATCTGACATCAGTTTCAGTTGGGAAATAGATATCTGGAAAAAAATTAGCAGCAAACAGGAACAGCTGCTGGCGGAATACCTAGACACACAGGAAGCCAAAAATGCCATTCAGACCAATATTATCACGTCTGTTGCAAAAGGTTATTTCAATCTGTTGATGTTAGATGCTAAAATTGAAGTCGCCAAACGTAATGTTCAATTGAACGATAGCACATTACGTATGATTAAGCTCCAATACAAAGCAGGCGAGATTACCGCACTGGCCATTCAACAGACAGAATCGCAGCGTCTATTAGCAGCCTCCCTTGTCCCAGAATTGGAAAAACAGATTGTTATTCAAGAGAATGCACTTCAGACATTAACAGGAAGGCTCCCGGACAGCATCAAGCGAGGCACTTCATACGAACATCTATTTGCAGAAAGTAAGGACATATCGCTTGGTTCGCCCATTGAAATCATACGCAATCGACCAGATATCCGTTCCTCCGAGTTTCAGCTAATGGCCGCCAATGCGAACGCCAATATCCAGCAGGCCATGCGTTATCCTTCGCTTAATATAGGCGGTGTACTGGGCGTAAATTCCATGCTTCCCCGAAACTGGTTCAACATTCCGGGCGCACTATTAGGTGGCATCACCGGCAATCTGACCACCCCTATTTTCAAAAATAAAACATTAAAAACACAATATGAAGTTGCAAAACTTGAACGGGATAAGGCCGAAATTCAGCTTCAACAGAAAGTCGTCGAAGCAGTTGCCGAAGTCTCCAACGCTGTAGTTACGGTAGACAAACAGCGGGAACAGCTCGAGCTTGCGAGAAAAAGAGTGGATAACGCGCATCTTGCGGTAAAAAATGCAAACCTGCTCTTCAAAAGTGGCTATGCGACATATTTAGAAGTTATCACCGCACAAAGCAATGCCTTGGATAGCGATCTGGATCTGGTCGAGCTACGCCAGCAGCACCTGGATGGATTTGTGGATCTCTACCGTTCTTTAGGTGGTGGTTGGAGATAATGAATTAAAAACGCTATTTTTGTCTTATGACACCAGAAGAATTACAACAATATTTTCAGTCTAGGGAATTACCCAAATCACTGGAAATACAACAAGATATGCAAGTGTTTGATGTGGAAAGATTTATCAGCACAAGCTTTATCCATGTTGGATTATGGAAAAAAGATCTGAGCAAATGCCCGGCATGGGTCAGACTTTTAAAATTTAAAGAAGCACTGGAAAATAACGAAAAAGCCTAACAAATTGTTAGGCTTTTTTTATGCTTTTAACTAAAGTTGTTGTAACAATGCGGACATATCTTCTTTCGCGAAGATCTGCTCCACCCCTCCGGCCAACATTTCAATCCGTTCACTTTCATCACTACTCGAGGTCAGACCAAATATACGAATGGAAGGAAACTTGTCCCTAACGATCTTTGCGGTTTCTATACCGTTCAAAATCGGCATGTGCAGATCCAATATGCACACCTCAGGTAGCGCTTTATTATGTTCAATCAAATAGTCGATAAGGTCTCTTCCATTAGAGGCACAATAAACTAATTCCAACGAATGGGATTGGGCCATGGCCTTCATCATAACATGATGGATCATCGCATCATCTGCGTAGACAATCTTACATTTACTTTTGGTATCCATTCGAAAAAGAGATCATTCAACTAATTAATACAATAAAATTCTATAAATATGTAATAAAAATAAAAAATCTAGAAAGAAGTTAATAAGAATTATGTTACTATGCAAATTTTATTTCAAAAAGGTGCATCACAACACAACCTTTAAATTCAATTTAGATCGAATAATAAGAACATCATTAGGTAGCAATAAATTCATTTAGACAACACATCTAAAACATCTGGAGTACTCGAAAGATTTAATTTAACAATACGATATCGTTAAAAGTCATCCTCTATAATTTCAGCGACTCGTCCTACTTGACCATCTGTCAGCCTTACTTTTATCCCTCTTGAATGATAAGATGAGGATGTCAGTAAATCCTTTACAATGCCCTCTGTAAGATTCCCCGTGCGCTGGTCTTTTTTCAGAATGATATTAACCAACATTCCGGGCTTTACATCCGCTCTATTTCTTCCGTCCATGGTCAAATGTAAGAAATAAAAAAGGAGTTTTCCAAAAGAAAACTCCCCTATTTTTTGTTGAATTATGTATTTTTTTATCATCTCATATAGACCTTGAAACCATTAACATCAAGATTTTGATCTATATTTTTTGTTTTCAACGAGATACATAAGTGACTTTTTATTGTTGTTTATTCCAAATGCGACGAACCTGTACTGTATCCATCTTATGAGAAGAAATACATAGGGACATTGGGGCGATAAGTTATTTGAACAACTTAAAAATATCATTTCCGAATATAAACACCATCAGGCCCAAAAGGATAAAGAATCCGACCATTTGTGCTTTTTCGAGAAATTTTTCACTCAGCGGCTTGCCTTGAATCATCTCGATCAGTAAGAATACAACGTGACCACCATCCAGTGCTGGAATAGGTAACAAATTCATAAACGCAAGAGCCATTGAAAGCATACCAACCAAAGACCAGAACCGAATCCAATCTACTTCAGTGCCGAACAGTGTAGCAATACCGATAGGTCCAGATAGCGCTTTATCAGCACGCACCTCCCCCTTAAAGATTTTACCGAACCCTTTCGCATTATCCGTAATTACCGTAAATGCTTTTTTAGCACCGATCGGAAAAGCTTCCATAAGTGTATAATTCGTTGTAAACGACTTGATCGAATTATCATGGTTGACACTGATACCCAACATTGCATCCGCTGGTACATTTCCTTTTAGGGAAACCTCCGCTCCCGCACGGATTACTTTAATGACAACAGGTTTATTGATATTTGCTTTAACTAATGTTCTGAATTGATCAAAGAAAGGTACCGGAGTATCATTTAGGGCTACGATGCTATCCCCTTTGGTGAAGCCCATCTTGCTTGCCACTGATCCTGGAGCCACTTGTGCAATACTTGTTGTTTTAAAGCGAGGTTCAATAAACTTCTCTCCTTTTTTATCGGACAAGGTATTCAATAAGTCTGCTGGAACCTTGATTTCTGTTGTCGCGCCATCACGCTCTACCGTAAGGGATACACCGCCCATCAAGACTTTAGAACCAAGCAACTCGGAGTAGTTTTCAACACGGTGTCCATCTATTTCGATCACTTTATCACCGGCTTTAAGGCCAATAGATTCACCAATGGATCCCGGTACGATACCGTTTACCATTTGATCCATCTTGACATCTGTATTACCCATTTTGAAGGTCAACATCCAAAAGACAAGGATACCAACAACGATATTAACGATAATACCCCCCAACATAACGATCAGACGCTGCCATGCCGGTTTTGAACGGAACTCCCAAGGTTGTGGCTCGCCCTTCAATTGTTCAGTATCCATCGACTCATCAATCATACCGGCAATCTTCACATAGCCACCCAGAGGTAACCAACCAATACCATACTCACAGCCTTTATAATTGAATTTAAACAATTTCACTCCCCATGCATCAAAGAACAAATAGAATTTCTCCACTTTAATTCCAAATGCACGTGCTGCTAAAAAATGCCCTAACTCATGTAGAACAATTAAAATTGACAAGCCTAAAATCACTTGTCCGACCATAATTAAAACACCCATGTATGCTTTCTATATTTAATCTTTGATTATTTCTTTTGTTATTAACCTTGCTAACCGATCCGTCTCCAGATAATCCTCCAGTGTTGGATTGGCTATAAATTCCACTTTTTCCAATGTACTTTCGATGACGTCGCTCATTTCCAGGAAGCCAATTTTATCAGCGAGGAAAGCAGCCACGACAACTTCATTTGCTGCATTCAATATACAGGATTTATTTCCACCGGCGCGCAGTGTTTCGTAGGCCAGGGCCAAGTTTCGAAAAGTTTCCATATCCGCTTTTTCAAATTGAAGCGTTGGATAGTCCATAAAATTGAAGCGTTCAAAATTATTTTCAAATCGAGCGGGATAAGTCAATGCGTATTGAATAGGCAGTTTCATATCTGGGACACCCATTTGTGCTTTCATAGATCCATCTTTAAATTGAACCAAGGAGTGCACGATCGACTGTGGGTGTACGATGACATCCACCTGATCGATAGTTAGATCAAAGAGCCATCTGGCTTCAATCACCTCCAGTCCCTTGTTCATCAAAGAAGCTGAATCTATGGTAATTTTAGCCCCCATAGACCAATTGGGATGTTTTAGGGCCTGTGCTTTCGTTACCTGCAGCAACTCGTCCCGCTTTCTTCCACGAAAAGGACCTCCAGATGCCGTCACATAAATTTTTTCAATGGGGTTTTGCTCCTCACCGACCAGACATTGAAAGATTGCCGAATGTTCAGAATCTACAGGCAACATATTGACACCGTATTCTTTGACCAAGGCCATAATCAATTCCCCGGCAACAACAAGAGTTTCCTTATTTGCTAGAGCAATATCTTTTCTGGATTGAATAGCCATTACCGTAGGTTTTAAACCTGCGGAACCCACGATTGCATTTAAGACAATACCTATTTCGGCATATTGCACCACTTCAATCAAACCCTCTTCACCATATAATACCGTCGTATCCTGAAACGCTAAGGCTTCTTTAACTACTTTATATTGGGTTGGATCGGTCACAACGACCGATTTTGGTTTAAACTCCAATGCTTGTTTGATCAAAAGTTCAGCATTGCTGCCGCAAGTCAGAACAACTGCTTCAAACTTATCCGGAAAGGCTCTAATAACATCCAAGGCTTGTGTACCGACACTACCCGTTGCCCCTAAAATGGCAATTCCTTTTTTACTCAAAACCTTCTCTCTTTATTAAAATATATTATTCAAAATCTTCGGGTCCTCTCCACCGTGATAGTCCGACATCATTTCCCGGTAAGCAACCGAAACAACAATACTGGCCAAAGGTACCACCAAGAATGAGCTCACAAGGTTCAAAATAATAAAAATTATGTAATATTCTAAAAAATTAAAATACATCTGAAGTAATTGAAAAAAAGCAAATACCGCTAAGATTAATAATAATTTGAATACATTTCCTTTGGTCAGCGCAAAGCTAAAGCGTAGTGATTTAAAGGTTGCCGCATGTTTATCAATGATAAAGAAAGGGTAAAATGCTACACGAATAATCAAAATAAATGTCAGTATTGCCGCCACAAAAACGACAAAGACAGTAAACTTACTCATGATTTCTGCGCGATTTTCGCCATTTTCAAACAAATACAAAAATGGAAGCGATACGGCTCCCAGTATCATCAATAAGGCAATAGACAGTACCATGATACTCAGCATTGCGCCGAAAAAATAAGCTAATTCTTTTGAACTTGGTATACAATGGATCAATTTCTTATCCTGATTGCCATCGATCAGATTGAGGATGTATTTAAACAAAGTAAGATTCAGCCCAAAATACATGATCATAAAAAAGAAGGCCATAAAACCACTAAGTACGACATTAAAATCACTGATTGTCGTTGCCAGGAAATTGGATAAACCAGAGGTTACAAACAGCAAAAAACATAGGCCCGCAACAGAAAAATAATGCTTTTTCAATAGTTCCCACGATCTATTAAAAACTTCATTTACGGCAAAAGTACTTTCCTTTAGGAATTGAATCATTTTTTCTTTGAATAAACTTTTACAAAGATGCCATTATTTTTAATTTTCAACAATTTACACCCACATAAAATTGACATTTTTTAGGTTTTTTAACATCATATTCGATCCAACTATTTTTTCAGCGCATCTATAGCCCCAGCTTTATTTCAATGCTGGTAAAAATCCACTTCAAATGTGGTAAAAAAATGTGCGGTGGTCTAAACATTCAATTCATTTCCTGAGATTTTTGCTATTTTAGTACATCCGGACAAAGTCATTTACCGTTTCAGTGAGAGATGTGATTGATCGGAAAAATACGGTTTCGCAGGACGACAAAACAGCCAAAAATAAGTTAAAACAGAATCACTAGAAGACACAACCAACAAGTATGGAAACAGAAGATGACTATCGTCACATGGAATTTGAAGAATTTCAGCTTTTAAAAACACCCCAGGAGCTTCATAAATTAGCGACACAATGTTTTTTCTACATCCAACAATGGATCGTTGAGAGTCCATTTTGTAGTGAGGCTACTGCCCTAATGCTATTCTGGAATAACTATCCTTTTGAAGCGATCCGTCGAAGCTGGAAAACAAGAAAAGGAACTGACGAGAACTTCGACATTATAAAAACGGTTATAAGTAATTCTGAAAAAGGGTTTTATCTCAAAACAGACATCAGTTACGATCCCACTGAAAAAATTGCACAAGCTCCAAAAATACCAGCGGTCGTTTTGCAGGCAAGCCAGGGAGAGGAACCCTATATTTATTTGGAAGAAACGGAAGTTCATAGCTGGTTTGGAGAACATCTGATCAATCAGATCAGGCGGAGTGAAAGCACCATTGAATTATACAACATTGCCGTCTTATTGAAACATCGCGAATTCAACGTATATCAAACTGTAATCGAACATACATACTGTGATAAAGCAATTGCTCTTATGGTCTATTGGCTGCTTGAAAGGTATTCGACCTTGGCGTTATATGCTGAAGATTGGCCGGAAATAAGGCCTATTTTGGAAAATATTATTGATAGGCTCGAACGAAATGAATACCCTGAGATTTTAAATTATGATCCTGTCAAAGTAGTAAATCCCATTAAATGGGAGATTCCGGATCAATTATTTAACAAAATCAACTAACTAACTTTTGGGGCGCAATTTCCTAGCCTGTTTTATTTCCTCGACCCTTTGGTCATACAATTTCCTTTGCCTTTGTTTACGAAAAGGATCAACCGTAAAATAAATGAATAATAAGATGAGGAGTGCAGATAATAAGGCAGCTATATACATCAGCCAAGTAAAAATAACTTTCATTTCTTTTGAATTTAATCAGTCAAAATAGTGAAGCAAATTTCGGACAGGTAATATGAATTTTGAGCAACTATCTTCACCTAAGATCCAAAAGCGATCCTGTAAAAAAAACACGCGGTTTAGTTGAACCGCGTGTTTTTTTTGTAATCACATAGAGATACTGAGATTTTCCAGACTCAAATGCTGGAGCCCAGCAATCTACTTAAACTCTTTTGGAAGAGGTTTCTCCAATAGATATTGATAGTAGAAACGTGCACGCTCATTAAAGTCATATTTACTTTTTGAACGGTCAAATCCATGACGACTGCCCGGATAGATCATCAATTCAAAAGGTACACTTCTATCTGTTAATTTATCAACCAGTTGCGTTGTATTCTGCAGATGAACATTATCATCCATATCGCCATGCATAATGCGCAGTACGCCCTTGTAATTGTTTGCATAAGTCAATACCGACCCCGCTTTATAGCCTTCCGCATTATCTTGTGGTGTATCCATCCAACGTTCGGTATAATGGGTATCGTACAACTCCCAAGACGTTACGGGCGCACCAGCAATACCAAAGTCAAATACATCCGCAGCTTTAGTCATCGCCAGACAAGTCATATAACCGCCATAGCTATGGCCTGTGATCAATACTTTGTTTTTAGCCACCCAAGATTGAGATTTCAACCATTTTACGATCGTAGAATAATCGATAATTTCCCAATGTCCCAGATTACGGTGCATATAAGCTACCCCTTGTTTACCAAAGTGACCAGAAGCCCTGTGATCCGCAGAAACCTGGATAACGCCTTCATTCGCCCAATACTGATTGCCGGTACCTTTCCAGGTATCCTTCACAGTACCCGCATCCGGACCACCATAGATACTGAAAACAACAGGATAAGTTTTCGATTTGTCAAAATCCGTAGGATAAGTGATCGTCAGTGGTAAATCAAATAGACCATCATCCGATTTAATATGTAAATACTCCGTTTTACCGTAGCTGTACGAACTAAAGTCAGCAGCTTTGCTATCCGCCAATTGACGTACCACTTTACCCTGATTATCCACTAAGGCAAAGCGGTCCGGTGTGCTCACATTAGAATATCGGGTGATAAAGTACTTGGCATCAGGTGATACGTTGACATCATGTGAATATTCACCAAAGGTCAAACGTTTTAGATTTTTACCCGAGTAATCCACGCGGTACAGATCAAAACGAGCCGAATTTTCCTTACGTGCGGTAAAATAAAGCACCTTATTTTTCTCGTCTATCCGTTTGATTTCGGTCACCTGCCAATCGCCAGATGTAATCGGGTTCACCAATGTTCCATCCAACTTATATAGGTAATAGTGCGCCCAACCAGTTTTATCCGATTTTAAGATGTAATATTTATTGTCAGCAAGGTAAGTAATACGCTCATCATGATCCAGGTTGATCCAAGAAGCTTGGCGTTCATCATAAATCTCTTTTTTCGAACCAGTATTTGGATCCACCTGATAAAATTTCAGGTTATTCTGATCCCTGTTCATCCATTGCACCATGAAATTTTTACTATCGAAAGCCCAATAAGGCTGTCCGAAATACTGATCATCCTTTTCATTGAAATCCGCCCATGTCACCTGTCCGCCATTCAATTGAACGATACCCACTTTCACCTCAGGATTAGGATCGCCTGCTTTCGGATAACGTGTTTCCTCTAGATAACCATGTTGTCCTTTGGATGAATATATCGGGAACATAGGCACTTTGGTATCATCAAAACGCATAAAAGCGATCTTCTTGCTATCTGGAGACCACCAAAAAGCCTTATAGTTTGTAGGACGTCCCAAAATTTCCTCATAATAAACCCATGAAGACCAACCGTTGTAGATCACATCGGTACCATCATTTGTGTACTGCGCCTCTTTCCCTGTAGCTACCTCTAAACTATACAAATTGCTTTTACGTGTGAAAGCAACATATTGACCGTCTGGCGATAAAGTTGGGTTCTGTTCTGCAACGTCGGGTGAATTGGTCAATTTCTTTGCAGTGCCTGAGCCATTTTTGATAAAAATATCATTTTTCTCTACATAGACCACCGTCCCCTCTTTGGCAGGAATGGTATAGATACTTCTCTTCCCCGATTTGACGTTGACCTGATAGAGCTGGCTATCGTTGACGTCATTTTCCAGATAAGCGGCTCCATCCGCCCAGCCCGGATATTGATTTGTGCGCACGGTCAAAGACTGTTTCTGTCCCCAGGATTGCGCAAAATCCAATTTCTTCTGTGCAAAAGTCAGATCATGCACAAAAAACACAATAGATGCACCTAAGAGCACTCTTGATACTGTATTCATTAATTCTTGGATATGTTTATTAATTATTTCAGCTAAGATAAAGAATTGTGGTAAATAACGACGATTTTACCTGTAACAAGCTTATTCAGCTCCATGTACAGTTGATTGTTATCCCCTCCTACCGATAATTCTCAAAAAGAGCGAGTTGGACACCCTCTTTTGGAAAATCGGTCTCATCAACAAAATTAGAGATCGAAATCCCCAGCAGCCGCACCTTATTTGCTAGTGTAATCTTACTTAGTAAACTATGGGCTGTCGCATAGATTTTCTCTTCAGAGTCGAAACTTGTATCCAGCGTCAGGCTTCGCGTCAGCTGTACGAAATCAGCATACTTTAGTTTCAATGTCAATGTTCTTCCAGATATTTCTTTTTTACCGATACGTCCCCAAAGTTGTATGCTCAGTCGTTGCAGTATGGCATTCAGTTCTTCAAAAGTTTCGATATCAGCCTCAAAAGTATCCTCTATTCCGACAGATTTGCTGCTCCGATTAGGCGTAACCGGTCGCTCGTCTATCCCGCGAACAATACGGTAAAAAAAATGCCCTGTCTTACCAAACCAACGCACCAGATCGTCTTCGCGCTGCTTTTTGAGATCCATCCCCGTAAATAAACCTAGCTCGTGCATTTTCTTTGCGGTCACCTTGCCCACGCCAAAGAATTTCTCTACCGGTAAGGATTCCATAAATTTCAGGATCTTTGAAGGGCCTATAAAAGTTAGGCCATTGGGCTTATCCATATCGGAGGCAATCTTAGCGACAAATTTATTGACCGAAACTCCGGCAGAGACGGTCAGATTAAGCTCTTCTTTAATGGCAGATTTGATCGCCCTGGCGATATCAATGGCCGAACCTATTCCCTGTTTATCCATCGTTACGTCCAAAAAAGCTTCATCAAGCGACAACGGTTCAATTAAATCCGTATACCGCTGAAAGATCTCCCTGATCTGATACGAAACCTGCTTATATACCTCAAACCGTGGTCGGGTAAATATGATCTCCGGACAGAGTTGCAGTGCTTTGCGGGAACTCATGGCTGACTTAACACCAAATTTCCGGGCTTCATAGCTGGCAGTAGCGACTACCCCCCGCCCATCAGGCGAACCGCCCACAGCAATGGCCTTCCCCCGATATTCCGGAAAATCCCGCTGCTCCACAGACGCATAGAAAGCATCCATATCCAGGTGGATAATTTTACGATATATTTGGGGCGAATCCATTACCCAAATTTACAAAAATTAGCAAGAATCACTATAAACCGCGATAAAATACTAATATAATTAGTCCATCAACCCAATTGTCAGGCATTTAATTTCTGCATTAGACCCAACTAGTATTGGCGCTGATACTATTTCCCCCCTTAGCGACAGATCATGCTCTCCGTGCTTACCCTGCTCTCAATAGCGCTGATACTTTTTCCTCTCGTTATAATTGGCCGAGTTCTTGTATAGGATTGGCATGGACACCTTTGCGCCAAAACATATTTGAATAAAATGAAAAGAAAATAATACATCAAAAACTAGCGAAAAAATTATGGAAAATTTACCGGAACAAAAAAAGAAGAAGTCTGGATTTAAGAAATTTTTATTTATCCTGCTCCTCTTTTTGTTAGTAGGCTTCGGATCCTATGCTTACTGGAAATACTATTACGTATTTGGTGAAGGTGTGAAATCTGGCTACTTAAATTTTGCCGTCAAAAAAGGCAATATATTTAAGACATATGAGGGGAAGCTAATTCAGGAGGGATTTGGCAGTGTCAAGACTGGCGGAATTGCCAGCAACCAATTTGAATTTTCTATTGAAGATGATTCTATATTTCGCCAGCTTGAACTCAATAGCGGTAAGTATTTCGACCTTCAATACAAGGAATATCATGGGGTATTGCCTTGGCGTGGCAATACGGTTTACGTTGTTGACAAGATTATCAATATGAAATAATAAAGGAGGGTATACCTCCTTTATACTGAAAGCACATCTCTTACCATTAACCTGTCGCCAAAATAACTTTTGAGTATTGTGCCATCGCCATGCAATGTCCAGACCTCTTTTGGGTCAACCATCTTGATATAATGCAGAATATCGTTCCAATCCACATGATCCGAAATATACAATTCGATATCATTCTGTGCCTGTAGTCGCTTCCATCCCGAAGCAAAGGCCCGCAATACTTTAGTCGCCCTAAAATAACTATTGAAAGTCATGGGCGGTACCAGATAAACCTTATTCTGCTCACCCTGTTTCATTTCTCTACGGTTGTAAGGTTCATAGGTCATTTTTTTAAGCCCATGTTCATCATACAGGCGATGGTAAGGCAATATTCCACTATGTACCAGCACCCTTCTTTCCGGACAGTATCGATTGATCAGATCTGTGATCCGTTGCGCTTTCCCAAGCACATAAGTCCCCAGTAGGATATTACTCGCGTGCCCCTCCAGTTTCTTGATCTCCTGAATGGGATCCGGATGGATAACCTCAGGATTTGCGAAAGTACTTTCGGTAATCAATACATCAGCCTGCTGGAACTCGATAGGTTCACAAGTCTCATCAACCTGCAATTTGTAATCGCCCGTATACAAATAGCGTACCCCCTGATATTCCATTAAGATCTGTGCTGATCCCAATATATGGCCAGCCGCTAAAAAGGTAATTTCCACCGGACCTATTTTAAAAGTGCCGTTGAACAATTTGAGCTGATAGGAATCCTTCCGGTTCTGCTTATAGCGATAGCTCATAAACAATGCTGTTCCATTTGTACAATAGACATAATCATGTCCTGAACTGGCATGATCGCCGTGAGCATGTGATACCACATTATGCGCTACGGGACTACCTGCATCGATAAAAAAGTCGCCATAACGGCAATAATACCCTTCCGGTTTTCTGACCAGAAAGTCAGACAATATGATAGACATATAATTACTTTAGAAATTTTTGATGCAATCTCCACACTTGCGGTAGTATTGGAGTGATTCCATCGTTAACGATGACGAAGTCTGCAAGCTGCAGTTTTTCCTCGTCAGACAATTGTTTGTTCATACGTTCCCGTACCTGTTGTTCTGTAGTGCCATCCCGCTCGATGACACGTTGTATACGAATATCTATTGGGGCAGTAACCAATATGGTATAATCCAGTTCTTTGTACGAGCCACTTTCAAAGAGCAGTGCCGCTTCTTTGAGTGAATAACGTGTCGTCTGCCGCTCGGCCCAATCTTTAGCTTCCTGGATGACGATCGGGTGTACAATAACGTTCAGGAGTTCAAGTTTATCCTTATCCGAAAAGACCATATTGGCCAGGAATGCCCGATCCAGCAGACCATCCTTGTAAGTTGCCTCACCAAACTGCGCAATAAGCTTTTCCTTGATCCGTATATCGGTATTCATCAACCTTTTGGCTTCCTCATCCGCATTATAGACTGGTATACCAAGGGCCTCAAAAAGCCTACAGATAAATGTCTTTCCGGAACCTATTCCGCCTGTTATTCCTATTTTCAGCCCCATTTTTATTCCCTATTTTCGTACAAAGAAGTCCACATTCTGTGGTACAACACTGATAATCTTACAATAATCCGGCACCTTGGTTAGCAGGATCGGTAAATATTGCACCTCATTTTTCTCCCAATCTGCCAAATCCACCACAGCCTCAAAATCACGGGATGTATAATTATTATAATCCTTGACCGACATCAGCACTGTGATTACTACTTTACTTGGATTGGGCCTCACGGAACTATAGCGCTGTCCATTTTCAACTTTTACGGGCAGTTCGATGACTTTCTCCGTCAACTCTCCTACCGGCATCAGCACCTCTACAGATGTGGGATAGACATTGATATTTCCCTTTTGGTTGCGGGTTAGGTTTGCCACAGTGCGCACATCAGTCTCCACCTCTTTTCCCCTAACGGTATCAGTTTCCCAATATTCTATAGCAGAAACGTCCTCATATGGACCAGTGATCGTTACATAAGCAGGTGTAACCTTCGTATCAGCGATAACACCATAGCCCCTTTTAAACAAGATATTGGACAATGGTTTTACAGGAACTTTTCGCTGTGTTTGTTTTGAAAAATCAAAAAACAAGGTATCAGGGCTCACCGATACCACACGTTGTTCATGCGGAAACTGGCGGTTGATAAATCCCAGCTGATTGGAAAACACAATCCAATCTTTTGTTTTCAGCGAGCTGAGATCCACCTGTACTTTGGGTGTTTCCAATGCAGCTTTCGAAAAGAGGAATTGCCATCCCGTCATCTCGAGCTTTACTTTGACCGTATCCGATTGTTGTGGGTGAAAAGCTCGTTTTTCGGGCAGGTTGACATATTCTATCGCAGCCTTGACAGACACCGTATACTGGTTGGAAATCGAAAACAACAACCAAGCCAGCAACGAAATTGCAACACAACGCACAAAGATGTTGATCTTGCGTCGTTGGGTCTTATTTAATCGAACTGCGTTTGCCATGTTACAAACTTAATCAATTTGTGTAAAAATCAGTTCTTGGTGGAATAAAAACTTGGTCGAACAAAACAACAATACTAATCTTACTATTCGGAAAATAAACACGCTACACGTCTTCTCCAGCAGTGGATCAACTACATATCCAAATCGGGTCAATTCAACGGATCAGAATTTATGGATAATAAGTACAAAAAAGTAATACTATAAACAATATTATGCTTTTATCTATTTTATGGAATCTTATTATATCCGTCATCCTATAAGTATGAAAAGAATTATTTTATTCATTGTCTTTATACTTTCAAGTAGCGTATTCGCCCAATCTAAATTATCAGTCAATCAACTGCTCTCCAGCGCATTAAAAAACGACCGTATCAGAGGGAAATATCTACAATTGGAATTTGAAAAAGACACTAATAACAATATCGACTTCGACACGATAAATATGCAGAGCAAATATATTCTACTCAAAATAGCGCCTATTCTAAAAAATGACACTTCCTTCAATACGGGTAAGTATGCGTTGAAAATTTACTGGGACTTATACTCAAGCGAAGTCTATACCCACATAGAAAAAATAAAAATATACGAAGGATTTCCTAATTTCGATGAGTATGATGCCAGGCCAGTAAAGGGATTTAAAAATTTTGCAAATCAGATAGTATCGGATTTTAAACGAAATAATTTCGATCCTTATCAGTACACATCTCATACCAACCCGATTGAAGTATTCGTTGATAAGAATGGTCATCATAGCTTTTTGGGTCCTCAGCAAATCATCGCCCATTTAGACAGTGCAAAATTAATACATTGGAGAGCTGCTTTATTTAATGGCAGACCTAAAAATAGCATTTTTTCTTTCAGATTGGCTAATAATCATCCTTTAGTAACAGATATTGAAGTACCCGAAACAGATCAAATATCCAAAGTATTTGTCTTGAACGAAATGTATAAAGGTGAAAAGGTAAGATTTCGATCGGATACTGAGACAATTCCCTCGGGACGGGTCGCCATTTCATTTGTACTCGACCTATCAATTGATCGATTAGTAAATCCTATTATTCATCGGGATAATGGCAATGATCCTGCCGATTTCATAGATTTTATTCAAACTTATGTACCTTCCAAATACAGTCTCTATACCTCTTTTTTCCCTCGTCCAAATCGTTATTATTTTTACATAACACTGCCAATGGATAAATAGCTAAAGTTTACTGTCCTTAAATTGACGTTAACAATTCCTGCCAATTAAGTTTATCCTTACCATTTGGCTTTGCGAACTGAATTACTGCATCAACAAGACGGCTAGTACAGGAGACAAAAGATAACAGAAAGAAAATTAAGCAATATTTACATTGCGTAAAGTTTTTAGACGCACAAAATATAGTCGTCAATCTTTAACGTACCTAACCGCTCCATCACCTTTTTCTCTTTTATCGCCAGGATTTTGAGTGTTTCTGAAGCTTGCTGTATGTACTCGCCCCGAGGAGTCTCACTTATTTTATAAAATAAGTCTGAAACGGATTCCCATAACAAGGCTATTTCCGCAAATTCTTGATGTGCCTCATGAAGTTGCTCAATCTGAAGCAGGTCATAACTTTCTTTTAGAAAATCGCGATATAAATTTCTGAACAGCGCACCTCCGGTACCCGCTCTTTCCATAAGATTGGCAGCCATTTTAAATTCGGTGGCTATATCCTTACTCCTATTAAACCATTTTATAAGCTCCTGACTTGTCTTCACAATCCCCTTGTAAGAAATATTTATAATGGGCGGATTGAGATATTCGTTTGCATTATTGACTATAGCGGAAATGACGGATTTTTTTAAGTCATAGTCTTCACTCTTTCGCTGTATGGTGTAGTATAAGTTATTGGAAGCCATTGGCCCTTTCTCCGCCCTGGCCAAAGCCAGACTATCGAGCGAGGTTTTGACTTTCCCACCCTGCTGTCTGGTATCGACCAAAAAAGCATTTTGATTGTCATAACCATAAATCGCTACATAATGCCCAGCGAAATGGAATGGATTGGTGAAATACTCAAGGTAGTAGGCATCAAGTTTGAGCCCGACGATTTGCCCCTTATCCAAAAGCTGTTTGACCTGTTGCCAGGCCTTTGTTTTCGAGGTAGTTTCCCTTACAGAAAGCTCGAGATTAAGATTTTTACAGAGATTCTTTGTCAACAAATCAGTCTTTATGCGTCCACCCAAAAAAGGAAAATCCATTGTTTTCATATTCCAATAGATAAAACTAAGTCCCTCCCCGAGCCCAAAAAGCAAGGGTTCGGAAAGCTCAATTCCAAGCTGCCGCAGTAACGTTCCGGTGGCTGTAGTTTCACAATGTTGTCCGTCAAACGGTTTTAGATTGCTCATGAGTTTTTCTTTTACTTAAAATTAACCGTCTAAACTGACATCTCTATGTCAACAGGTGATTATAGATTAGAAAATATCATCAAGACAGCAAGGATCGTCAATACGGTCAGTCTCTCGTCTCGAGCGTCAATATTTATCTTCATAATTGACCACATAAGCCATTAAGTTCCAAAAAATTATTTTCAATCGTAACGCTTTCAATTTTACCAAGGTGGATGATTCCTAAAGCCAAAATCACTTTTGAAGGTCAAAGTATCTATGGGAATGCTCTTCACCATGTTAGGTACAAGATAACAATTGCTTAATACCAACTTCTCTATTAACAAGGGAAATACAAGGGGTTAGCATGGGGTTAACAGGGGTATAACAGGGGTTAAACCCTATTAACCCCCTATTAATAGATTGTAAAAATAGTGTTACTTCACTTTTAATTATGAATTTGGTATTAACTTGGTAATAAGTTAGATACCAGCATTTATAGACAATAAAAAGAAAATACTATGGCAATTTTACAAAATGGGCCTAATGGTCCAATTACCGGAAAATTTGGCTCTGTTAGTGCTTATATATTAAATGGTCAAAATATTGTTCGTGGGCCGAAAAGAAAACGCACTTCCCCTCCAAGCGAGTCAGAACTACTGAATAGAAAAAAGCAAAAAGTTGCCGGAAGATTTGCCGGCGATAATCGGGGGATACTTGATTTTGGTTACAAGTTTTTAGCGAAAAAAGGAAGTCGAATAGGAGCTTTCCAATTGGCTCAGCGCCATATTTTTAAGGAAGCCCTGGAATTGGATTCGGAAAAAAATCCTTTTGTCAATCCCGAGAAACTAATTGTATTTGCAGGACAGTTGACGCCATTGACCAGTTGCGAAGTTAGCCTTCACGGTGATACGATTGATCTCAAATGGACTCCCAATGATCAATATGACGCTAGCACATACAAACTCAACCTGGCATTGGTTGGTTTATATGGTGAATCTCATCTGAGAACGTCAATCGCAGAAGTGAGACAAGGAGCCTGTACCGTACAATTTGATGGAATAAGTAGAAAAAATCACGATTACCACATTTATGTCGGTATATGGGATACTCTATATGGCGATTTTTCAAATTCCATCTATTGTGGGGTAATATAAAATAAACAAAGCCAGTCCTTTTTGGAGACTGGCTTTAAATTTTTTAAAGAAAAAACCTTATGAAGCGCTTTTCTCCGTTGCATTAGCAGCTTTTGAAGCATCTAAAGCAATGGCAGACTTGTCAAAACGAATTCTTACGCCTGAACCTACATCGACCAAGAAAGTCGTGTCAGAGACCTCTACGATACGTCCGTGGATGCCCGCAGTGGTAACAACTTTAGAGTTTACACCCAATTCTTCAATATATTTCTTATGGTCTTTTTGCTTCTTCATCTGCGGTCTGATCATGAAGAAATAAAATACCACAATGATCAAAACCATTGGTAAAAAACTCATCATGCTACTCCCACCCGCTGCTTGTAATAATACTGTATTCATCTGTTATTATATCGTTTAATAATGTGTTATTTTGGTAATACTTCGCCCTTTAGTTGAACAGTCGTCATACCGTTGGAAGCATTTGATTGGATCGTGATGATCTTCTGCTGCTTACCTACCTGTCCCTCACTCTTGAAAGTCACACGGATATCCGATGTTCCTCCCGGTAAAATTGGGCTTTTTGAAAACTCCGGTTGTGTACAGCCACAAGAAGCGGTTACTTTGGACAAAATAACCGGCGCATCCCCTGTATTCTTCAATACGAATGTGTGTTTCACTTCTGCACCTTCTTTGACCTGACCAAAATCGAAAGCCGACTCTGCAAATTCTATTTTACCCAATTGTGCCGCAGCTTTAGAAAGACTGTCTGTTGCTACCGCCTCAGTTCCTGTCTTTGCAATTTCCGCTTGTCCCTTTTGAGAATTTCCACAAGAAAAGAAAAGCACCGATGCCAAAGCTAAAACTGAATATTTACTAAAGTTCTTCATTTGTTGATTGATCTTTAATCCCTTAAACCACGACCTGCCTTCTGGATTCTTCCCTGTTGGTTCAAGTCGCTTAATATTTTATCTAAGATACCATTAATAAATGTATTACTTTTCAATGTACTGAATACCTTAGAAATTTCAATATACTCATTTATTGTCACTTTCACAGGAATAGATGGAAAATTCACCAATTCGCATATTGCCATGCGCATCAATAAGGTATCCATCAAAGCAATACGATCTGATTCCCAATTCTTTGTCTTATCAGAGATCAGTTTCTGATACTCATTTGTATTTCTGATTGTCTTACCCAACAAGGCAATCACATAATCGCTATCATCATTCCAGTTTTGCGTGATTTCAGCAAGCTTATTTTTACGCGGATCTTCCGAACTGAAGTTCTTAAAAGTTTTCGCGATTAATGCTTGCAACACTTCTTTATCGACAGGCCAGTTGATAAATTTCTCCTCAAAAACCTGCTCTATAACCGGTGATTTCAAAATGATCTTTTTAAAGATATGTTTGATGATATCTTTTTCTGTACCGATCGAACGATCTTCCTGCTGTAAATATTCCAAATACGCTTCAGAATCTTTTAATTGTAAAAATACCGTGCGCACGATCTCCGGATCAAAGCTCCATGAAATCTTATATTTTTTGACTCCCTCGGCGTATTGCGGATTTTGTCTTAATGACTCAATAAAAGTATTTGTACTTAACTTGGTCGTTAGAGACAAGTCTTTTTCAGTTGGCAAAAACTTGTTGGCTCTGCCCTCTGCGTCTATCAATACATAATCGGATACCTCATCCAATAGATTCAGTGTCCAGATATACATTTCGTAGACCTCATCCACATTTTTTAATAGTGCTTTTTCAAATGTTTTGATGTCTTTGTCTTCTGTAAGACTGTACGCATAAAGCGTTTGCACTACTTTTACCCTCAGGTGTCTCCTGTTTAACATAGTAATTTTAAAGAACGATTTTTTATAAACTAATAAATAAGAACGATTTTGGAAAGAAGACTATCTTTTGATTTTTTTAATATCTTGGATACGCTTCTCCGCGATGCGATTGGCCGCTTCAAAAGTAGAGATATTCTCCTCTTTTGATTTTTTCAACACGTCTCTGGTCGCATTATATATATTTTTGATAACAAACTCCGTGTGATCCACACCATAATTCTGAATTTCTGAATAACAGCTAATCAATGCACCTGCATTGATCAAGTAGTCCGGTGCATACAATATACCTCTTTCGTGAAGAATAGTGCTTGTCGCTACTTCATCTTTCAATTGGTTGTTTGCTGAACCTGCAATAATTTTACATTGCATTTTTTGCGCCGACTCGGGGTTTACTGTACCGCCCAATGCACAAGGTGAATAGACATCAAACTCATGATCGAATACTTCATTGTATGGAATTGGCTCAGCTTTGTATTTCGCCGCCACCTTAAGCATTTTCTCCTCGGTAATATCACTCACATAAACACGTGCATTTTCTTCACGCAACATGGCGATCAATCGCTCACCAACGCTACCTACTCCGTGTACAATAACTTTTTTGCCTGCTACACTCTCCGAGCCATACAACTCTTTCAAACAGGCTTTAATACCGAAATAAACACCTTGGGCTGCAAAAATTGATGTATCTCCAACACCACTGCCGTGAATTGCTTTTGGCAAACCAGCAACATGATCTGTCTCGGTATAAATATATTCTAAATCACGCTGGGTGGTACCCACATCCAAAGAAGCAATGAAATTACCATTCAATCCTTCAATAAACTGGCCCAAACGGCGCAATAAAACCTCAGATTTGTCCAAACGACTGTTACCAATAATAACAGCACTTCCGCCGCCCAAATTCAATCCAGTGATTGCCGATTTATAGGTGATGGCCTTGGATAAACGTAAAGCATCCTCAATAGCTTCTTCTGTAGTTTCGTATGGCAACATACGAACCCCTCCTATTGCCGGGCCCAATGTGGTATCATGGATCGCAACAATAGCTTTTAAGCCCACTAATTCATCATTACAGAAAAATAAGTTTTGATGGCCAGATTGGCTCATCAATTCAAAAATAGAATTTTGAGATGTTGACATAAAATGTACTACTCTAATTTGTTTTAATTTTTTAAGGTACTTGATGCAAAAGTAGGAAAATTATTCGTTGTGCATAATATCTTTTTTTATCCAAGACTTAACATTTGATTTCCCAATGACAGTAATTTCATCGAAATATAAAGCAGAGTTGACGAATTAGTCCTATTTTTGTACCCATAATATGAAGGATCTCGCTTACTTAAATAAGTACTTTTATAAATACCGCTGGAAGCTGGTTCCAGGGGTGATTTTTGTCATCATTTCCAATTACTTTGGGGTGCTCCCCGCCAAAGTAATCCGCGAAGCGTTTGACCTGGTACAGGAAAATATTTATCTCTACCGCCTGTTTGACGGATTTGATAGACAGGAGCTTATTTATAAGGTATTTGGTACAAGCCTGCTATTCTTCGGTTTTGTGGTCTTATTACTTTCTCTCCTACGGGGTATTTTCCTATTCTTTATGCGGCAGACTATTATTCTGACTTCCCGTTATATCGAGTATGATCTTAAAAATGAAATTTACAACCATTACCAGGAACTGAATTTCGGATTTTTCCGCAAAAATAACACGGGTGATCTGATGAGCCGTGCAACCGAGGATGTCAACCAGGTACGTAATTACCTGGGACCAGCCATTATGTATGCAATCAATACCGTGGTACTGTCCATTATGGTCATTTATGCCATGTATAGTGTAAATGGAAGACTGGCGACCTATGCATTGGCGCCTATCCCTGTCCTTTCTGTCATTATACTTTTTGTCAATAAAATCATCAATAAGCGCAGCTTAAAAATCCAAAAACAGCTGGCAAACCTCTCCTCTTTTGTTCAGGAAACCTTCGCCGGAATCCGCGTCATCAAGACCTATACCCGGGAGCAGAACAAAATGCAGGCTTTTGAAAAAGAAAGTACAATCTACCGCAACACAGCATTGGATCTGGTTAAGGTACAGGCCGTTTTCTTTCCGCTTATCTTATTGCTGATCGGTCTCAGTACCGTCATCACCATCTATATCGGTGGTATTGAAGTTGCCAAGGGAACGGTCACAGCCGGAAACATCGCCGAATTTATTATCTATGTCAATCAATTGACCTTTCCGGCCATGTCTTTAGCATGGGTGACCTCGCTGGTACAACGTGCCGCGGCATCACAAAAACGGATCAATGAGTTCCTTGAAACCCAATCGCCGATTGCCAATGGCAAAATAGAGAAAGAAATCGCAGGTGAAATCAAGGTAGAAAATATCTCATTCACGTATCCCGAAACAGGCATTCAGGCCATTAAAAATATATCATTCCAGGTTCCTATCGGAAAAACACTGGCTATCATCGGAAAAACCGGTTCCGGTAAATCTACTTTAGCCAACCTATTGCTGCGGATGTATGATATAGATCAGGGTAATATCCAATACGATGGTATTGCATTAAAGGATCTCAACTTCAAAAATCTACGTCAACAAATTGGTTTTGTCCCACAGGATGTATTCTTATTTTCAGATACAATTGCCAATAACATTGGTTTCGGACTGGATCATTTCACACAGGAACAGATCGAACAAGCCGCTAAAGACGCTGCTGTATATGATAATATTATCGCTTTTGAAGATGGTTTTGACACTGCTGTCGGAGAGCGCGGTATCACCCTATCGGGTGGTCAAAAACAACGTGTATCCATTGCCAGAGCCTTGGTCAAAGAACCAAATATATTGATCTTTGACGACTGTTTATCTGCTGTTGATACCAAAACCGAAGAAACTATTTTACGCTCATTAAGCCGCATTATGAAGGGCAAGACCTGTATTTTCATTGCCCACCGGATTTCAACCATCAAAAATGCGGACCATATTCTTGTCATGGATCAAGGTCAGATTGTCGAGCAGGGCACTCATCTTGAGTTAATGGAGAAAAGAGGTGAATATTTTGAACTTCACGAAAAACAATTGCTGGAAAGTGTCGAAGGATAATCAAAACTGCCCTAAATAACGACAGTAAATACTGCACAAAATTAAATATCCCTGAATTCAGCTAAAGAAAACAGGGATTTTCTCTTTTACATTTGCCTTATACATTTACATCACACTTTTATCGTATAAGTATCATGGAGAGAAACTCAGTGCAGAGCACATCATCAAACGACGGCAAAACAGTTGCTATTATTTCCTATTTAACCCTAATCGGCCTGATCGTTGCCATCATCATGAACAAGAAGGAAAAGACTGCCTTAGGTCAATTCCACATCAGACAGAGTATCGGCATTACCGTCACAGGAATTGCATTGGGCTTGTTGCGCTTTATCCCGGGTATTGGTGGAATAATTATGAGTGTTGTCGGTATAATCTTACTGATCGCTCTTATATTGGGTTTAATTGCGGCATTCTCGGGCGAGAAAAAAGCCCTTCCTTTTATTGGTGAAAAATATCAGCAATGGTTTAATATGATTTAAACAAGCCTATTTAGCCCCTATTTTAGAAAAAAGGCTGTTCAAAAAAACCGGAATGATCCCCAAAAGTAAAATAAGTACTTTTGAAGGCCAGTTCAGCGTTTGAGCAGCCTTTTTCGCTACTTTGCTAGAATTACTTTATATTTTCTACTGTCTCAACCGTTTTTTCTTCTTTGAAAAAAACAGCAAACAGCAGCAGACAGAAAAATGAAATTCCTGCCGGTATAAACCATAGGTACTCCCAGAATTGATCAGCATCCCCACACCATACATTGCAATCGTAATCAGTCCCTGCGCCGAAGCTTTATATTTCTCTCCTGCAATCCGATCGGTATAGATCTGGCCGACGACAAACATAAAATCATAACAGATTCCATGTAAAACGATACCAAAGATAAGCAGAAATACCTTTTCCTGTCCATCCCCAAAAGCAAAGAACAGGTATCGTAATGCCCATGCGGCAATACCCAATAAAATCATTTTCTTATACCCTAAACGTCTAAAGAAAAATGGAATGAACAGCAGACAGATCGCTTCCGAAAACTGGCCCAACGCCATTTTTGCAGTAGGATTGGGCATACCGACATTGACCAAAAATGGATTGGCATTCTGATAATAGAATGAAATGGGAATACAGATCACTATGGCCGTAACAAAAAAGATTAAGAAACTCTTTTGTTTTAACAGCCCCAAAGCATCCAGCCCAATGGCTTTTCCAAAATCAAATTTTTCATCTTTAACCCCTATCTGTGGTGGAGTTTTGGGAAGAAATAGGCTGAAAAATGCCAAAAACACGGAACAGATGGCGCCCATAATAAAGGTATTGTACAGGGCTCCTCGGCTTATTGCCTCGGGGCTATCCCAACGGAACAGATAGCTGATCACAAGCCCCGAACAGATCCAACCGATTGTTCCCCATACCCTTACCCCCGGAAAATACGTTTTGGCATCTGCGATATGTCGGAAAGCAATACCATTGGAAAGGGAAAGTGATGACATATAAGCCATGAAATAAAGAAAGACGTAGGGGTAAAAATGGCTGGCATCAGGTGCTTGGGACATCCCATAAAGCAATGCGGCACCCAGCAGATGCAAAACCGAGAGCACCCGCTCGGCATTAAAATAACGGTCTGCGACGAAGCCAACAAAGAAAGGAGCAAATACAGCACCTAGGGACTGCGTAGAAAATATATTGGCAACCTCCATTCCTGATGCATTCAGGGACTTGATCAAGTAGGTACCTAAAGTGACAAACCAAGCTCCCTTGATAAAATACTCCAAAAACATCATCAAAGATAACTGGAGGCGTAAAGTAAACGTCATAGTGGTTTAGAATTGTTTCTGTTTACGAATATATCATTTATTTAGAGGACATACCCACCGCGAAAGCAGCCTTACTTGTAACGATCTGCTTACCATAATCTGATTTTATCTATCCTAAATGCTTAACCTTGAAGTGACTTCCCAGAAGACTACTACCCCCTAAAGGTCTAAATCTGTGTTTTCAACGATCATTTTTTGTCAATGATCACGACCTTAATCGCCAAAGACAAAGATGCTGGGTGATATGATGCCAGGCATCTCGATAGGATGATAGCTATCACGAACTGCGATTACCCCGGGAAGACCTCCCACTATTCAGGTAAGGCATTCCGCATAAAATTCAACCAGTTCTGGCTGGCGATTTTGTCAAGATCAGCGCTGCTGTACCCGCGTCGTTTCAATATCCCAAAAACCTTTTGGATATCTGCAATGGTCTCCAGATCATAAGGACACTGTTCCCGACCAAAGGCTCCATCTAGATCGCTCCCTACCCCAACATGATTGACATTGCCCGCCAACTGACAGATATGGTCGATGTTATCGGCCATGATTTCCATTGAGCAATTGCTGGATTTTGGATCAGACAGACCACGTACCCAGTTGGGCACCATCATCCAGGCATCTAAAGCAACACCGATAACAGCTCCCTTCTCCACCAGAATCTTGATCATCTCATCGCTAAACTGTCGGTTGTGATCCACAAACTTCCGACAATTGTTGTGGCTGGCCCAGATTGCCCCATTGTATCGTCCCATCGCATCCCAAAAAGCATCGTCATTCAGGTGTGTTGCATCCAGGATCATTCCCAATCGTTCCATTTCCTGCAATAAGTATACACCTTGCGCATTCAATTCCCCAGAGGAATCGGTGCCATTGGCATATCTTCCCGGCCCATAATGTGCTGGGCCGATCGCCCGCAAGCCGTAATTGTAGGCAACTTCCACATGACTGATATCCACCAAAGAATCGGCACCTTCCAGGCTCAGTAGGTAACCGATGGGCTTATTTGAATGATTAGTTCCCTCGGACCACAAAGCACGATGTTGATCTAAATCGGTCTTTGTTTTGATCATTTTCATGTGTCCGTCAGCCTCCATGGCCTTATACCAGGCCAATTGCCCCTGTGTCTGCGCCCAGGCCTGTTCTGCTGAGTACCAGCCTGGCAAAGTGCTGTCCGGATGGACAAATCGCGCAATCTGCGTGGCTACAACGATACCGATATTCCCTTTGCGTAGCTCTTCAAAAGTAACCGTAGCTTTTGCCCGGTCGGGCTTATCTGCCATCCCCTGCTCCCTTCGGTTCAATTCCTGGATAGGCAGTCGGAGATCTCTATTCCACTCCATGGCATTCATGCTCAAGTCTAAGTGTGCATCAACCACAAAAGGCATTTCAAATTCGTACATATCAATAATTTATCTTTTTACCTCGTGCAAGCACCTTCCAAACCTGATCCACAACAGCATTGTTGACGACCTGCAATTCGTCGTAACAGGCAACTGTAGGACAGATATGTCGCGGCACACAATACAGTTCATCCCCTATCTTAAAGTCGGCAATGTCCCTGACTTCAACTACCAGATGTTCCTCACTCTGCATTTTGATCCCGCCAATCCGCTGGTCAAAAAATTTGACACGGGGCTGCGGCGATTCGCTGGCAACAGATTTGTAGCCAAGATCCAAGCAGAGATGCTTGTGATCTACAATGGAAACCACACGTGTCAGCAACACAGCGGCAACTAAAAAGTCCTGTTCGGCATAATTTTCGGCGTAACCAAAATCCCAAAACACGAATGTACCCGGACTGCATTCTACATCACTACGTTCGGCATGAAACGGAAAACTGGGCGATCCGCCGATCACCTTCGTTAATGGGGTGGTGGTGGAAACCTGCGCCATGACGTAAGCCATTTCGAGCACACTGTAAGCCTTTTGAGTTTGTTGCTCCCGTACTTTGTAATCTTTATCATGAATATGTCCATCGTAACCATGTACACCAACCAGTTGAATTCCATCCAATAGCTGAATGTCTAACACAAGGCGCTCTATCTGTGCAATAGAAGCTCCTGTACGCCCCATACCAACGTTTACATCAATATAAACTGCGATAGGTTGTCCTTTTTCCAACCCTCGTGCGGATAGCTGTAATGCAGAATCCGCATTATCTACCAAGCAGGCATAATGTGTATTGGGGAATGCCTCAATCAGGTGCAGCAAACGATCAATCTTGGGTCCCACAGGCTGATAAGCCAACAGCACATCCTTTGCGCCTGCCATACCAAGCAATTCGGCCTCGGCAATGGTTGCACATTTGAATTTGCTGATCCCGCGCTCCAGCAACAGCTGACAGACCTCCATGCATTTATTGGTTTTGATATGTGGCCGCAAACGACCCACATGGCCGTCCACAAACTTCAGCGCACGGTCTATATTTCGAACGATACGATCAGGATACACCAGCAGTGCCGGTGTATCTACCTGATCGACATTTTGTACCCGATACCAAGTTTCCATGATCAGTTCGTTAATATAACTCGAATAGCGCCTCGATTTCGACAGGGATATTATCAGGTAAAGAGCCGAAACCAACCGCACTCCGTGTACCGATTCCATTTTCCTCGCCCCAAACCGCAGCAAACAACTCACTGCAACCATTGATTACGCCAGGATGGTACAAGAAATCGGACGTACAGTTGACCATACCCAATACCTTAATAACACGCTTAATTTTATTTAATGAACCCAAATTAGTTGTGATCGTCGATAGCATCGTCAAGCCTACCTGTCTAGCTGCAAGTTTCCCTTCCTCGGGACTGATATCGCTACCAATCCTTCCTATAATCAGCGAAGCATCATCCTGTACCGGTCCATGTCCAGAAAGATAAAGATACTTTCCATCAATAACATATGGTTTATAGACACCTTTAGGTGCTGGTGCCGGTGGTAATGTCAAACCTAATTCCTCAAATTGTTCATCTGCATTGTACATCGTGAATGATTTTAAAGTTTAAAAATATAATAGCTAATATAAAATTATTTGCAATAGCAAAACAGCAACCAGTCCGACGATGGAAACAATTGCTTCCATAATCGACCAGGAGAATAAAGTGTCCTTGACGCTCAGGCCAAAATACTCCTTAAACAACCAGAAGCCCGCATCGTTGACATGGGAAAACATAAGGCTCCCTGCCCCGATTGCCAGTACCATCAGATTGGGGTCAACCTTGCCCGCTGTAACAATGGGTAGTAAAACTCCCGCTGCTGTCAGTGCAGCAACTGTTGCCGACCCGACACAACCTCTAATGACCGCAGTAATTAACCATGCTAACAGCAAGGGTGAAATAGGAAGTTGCTGTAGGGCATTGGCCAACAAAAGGCTCACACCGCTATCCTCCATAACCTGTTTGAAAACTCCAGATCCGGCGATGATCAATAAGATCATTGCAATATCCCTGACTGCTGACTCATAGATCGACATGACTTTGACCATGGAACGGCCAAGTCTCAGTCCCAGTAAGTAGGTGGCTACAACGATCGCAATGACCATCACTACTGTTGTGCTGCCGATAAATTTCAACCAGCGCTGTACGTTGGCATCATCGGTATGGTATATATAAGGTATAAGAGTAAATAAGATAATCAATAGGACGGGTAACAAGGCAACGACCAAACTTGTACCAACCGTAGGCTGCTTGTACTCCTGTTGATCGGCTGTTTTTTCCTGCCGGAAGATTGATTCTTGACTCGGGAGCATATTCCGTAGCGAGCGGCCAAAAATAGGGCCACCTAATATGATCGCGGGAATAGCAATCAACAGGCCATATATCAGGGTCAGCCCCATATCCGCATGAAAAAGTGCGACCAGCGCAACCGGTGATGGATGGGGAGGAATAAATCCATGGGTTACCGACAATGCAGCCAGCATGGGCAGCCCGATATATACGGCCGGAAGTTTGTATCGATAAGAAATCGAAAAAATCAACGGTACCAGCAGCACGAAACCAACCCCGTAGAACAACGGAATGCCCACGACAAAACCGGTCAGCATCAGGCCCCACTGCAGGTATTTCTCCCCCATTAGCCGAACCATCTGCGCAGCAATGATTTCAGCAGCGCCACTTTCGGCAACAATCTTGCCCAACATGGCGCCCAGCACAATAATCAGGGTCAGGCTTCCCATAACCCCGGCAATGCCTTTTTCAACAGTACCGACCAATTGATCCGGCGCAATACCCAAACACAGTCCGCTGAGAATAGAAACTAATAAAAAAGAAAGAAACGCATTAATCTTAAAATAAGTAATGCATAGGATGAGCAAACAAATGCTGATTACAATGAGGATTATGGTCATTATATCAATATTAGGTCCTCCCCTCAATAGAGAGGTTTAATAAAATTTTGGTCTAGTAAATCATTTTTTCATCCTGAAAATACAATTATTTTTCGTTTTCTGCAAGGAAAGTGAAAAATAATTGAAAATATCGCCGTATACGACTATAACAACAGCCGCTGTTTTATTTGATCTTTTTCAAAGGCACCGAGTAATGGGACCTCTTAACTTTTCTGGAGATGAAAAGCATAAAAAATGCCTCCAAAAATTTAGACAATTTTTGGAGGCAAATATACTAGCTAAGCAGCTATTGCAGCAAAAGAGAACAGCGACTTACTTACGCGGGATCTCTTTTAGAATTTCGAGCACAAAATTCCAATATTTCTGAACAGAAGATATAGAAGCGCGTTCTGCCGGTGAGTGTGCACCCAATATCGTTGGGCCAAAAGAAATCATATCCATACCGGGATAATTGGTTCCCAATATACCACATTCCAATCCAGCGTGACAGGCCACAACTTCTGGAGCCGCCCCGTGTTGTTTTGTATAAATGGATTTAAGCACCTCTAAAATTTCAGAATTTGGATTGGGTGCCCATCCCGGATAATTTCCGGAGAATGCCACATCAAAACCGCCCAATTCAAACGACGCCTGCAGTGAATAGGCCAGATCAAACTTGGACGTTTCAACCGAAGATCTGGTTAAACATTTGATCGCAATCTGCTCCGCCCCCACCTCAACTTTAGCGATATTATTGGAAGTTTCAACAAGATCCTCGAAATCTGCACTTACACGATATACACCATTCAATGCCGCATAAACACAATTAATTAAATTCTCCTGTACAGGTACAGGAACAACTGTTGTCCATACTGCATCCGTTGGCTCCACCAGAATTTCCATAACCGGTTCAGTCGTCGCGAACTCGATTTTAATAGCTTGAGCCAATTGTGTTAAAGCATCAACAAAAGCGGCCGATTTTTCTTTGCTAACAACAACCTTAGCCACACTCTCCCTTGGGATTGCATTACGAAGGCTTCCACCCAATAACGATGCAATACGTAAGCCATAGCGTTCATTTGCCTTAAACAACAGGCGGTTCATCACCTTATTCGCATTCGCGAAGCCCTTATGGATATCCATACCTGAATGTCCGCCATGCAGCCCTTTTACTGTAAGTTCAAAAGATACGGTATCTGAAGGACAGGCTTCTGCCACATAGGATTGTGTTGCCGTAACATCGATACCACCCGCACAACCAATGTCTATCTCATTGTCATTTTCAGTATCAAGGTTCAATAGGATCTCGCCTGACAACACACCACCCTTTAATCCCAAAGCCCCGGTCATTCCAGTCTCTTCATCAATGGTAAACAAAGCTTCAATAGTTGGGTGAACAATTGTTGTAGACTCTAAAACAGACATGATCGTAGCCACACCCAACCCATTATCTGCACCCAAAGTGGTTCCCTCGGCCTTCACCCAATCACCATCGACATACATTTTAATACCCTCATTGTCGAAGTCAAAAACTGTATCATTATTCTTTTGGTGAACCATATCCAAGTGCGATTGCAACACCACAGTTTTGCGATCTTCCATTCCCGTACTTGCCGGTTTTTTGATCAACACATTACCTATTTCATCTACACTGGTTGCTAAGCCCAGGTTTTTTCCGAAATCTACCATAAATGCAATGACACGCTCTTCTTTTTTCGATGCCCGTGGAACAGCATTTAAAGCAGCGAAATTTTTCCAAATTGCTTTTGGTTCTAATTTATCTAAACTATTTTCAGCCATATCTAAAAATTTGTATCCGTCAAAGTTACTCCATTTTTACAATATATCCCCCTTTATCGGAAGCTTATAAAAACAAAATCCCTTCGCTGATCGTTCTTAGTAAGAGTGTAAACTTGAAAATAACGACATGCACAAACCCGTAAAAGTAGAGCGAAAAGACATTTATTTCAAACCGGATAAGAAAAGGGTACTGGCAAGGTTCTTCTCTCTGGGTGAGGAGCGTACCATCAAGGTCATCAGACGTACACTGGAGCTGACTGAATCCGAGCGTAAAGAGGTTTTTGGTCAGGTTCTTCGGAGCTACACAAAAAGACATCGTAGTATTATCAATATTTTCGAACGTAATTTTGAGCGTGTGAGTTACTTACTGGAAAAAATCCCTTTTCCTAAAGAAAAACTCAGTCAATTGGACAAGCTGCTGATCGGCTCTTACTTTACGATGGAGTATTCCATTGAATCGGCGGCCCTTTTTAATCCCTCCATCGTAGAACACCCGGATCAGACCGAGCTCTTTAAGGGCGAAAAACGCGTGATACTCAGCTTTCGGGCCACTGGTGAAGGCCATGTATCCTCGATTGTATTTCGGGCCGGAACACTTGATCTAGACAATAATATTCACATAGATTACATCGGTAATTTGTTGGATAAACCAATTCAGGTCAAAAATCACCGTTACCATAAAGAATCTTTCTTAAAAAAGATGAACGAGCTTCATGCCGAACCCACTGAAGTCAAAACGAAACTTGAACAGAAATTAACAGCAACATTTACCTATGAAGAACTCAAACGTTATATTGACGAGGTCAGGCAGGACAGTGAGGAAAATCTAGAAAATATCACCTTTCTACAACAGGCGATGTGGTTGGCGTCATCGCATTATGAAATGACTTTTTCGCTGGATACCTCCATTTCCGAACGTGTGATCTTCCCTATTGCGGACACTGAAAAAAGAGGGATCGAAGACGCTCGCTTCGTGCAGTTCAAAGATGAAAAGGGAGAAAGTGTCTACTATGCGACCTATACGGCCTACGACGGTTTTAGTATCCTCCCCAAGCTTTTGACCACAAAGGATTTCTATCACTTTAAAGTGAAACCGATCTATGGTGAGATCGCAAATAAAGGCGCAGCACTCTTTCCCCGAAAAATCAATGGGCGATACGCGATGCTCTGTCGGATAGACGGTGAAAACAACTATATTGCTTATTCGCATAACATTAATATCTGGCAAGAAACAGCCATACGTATCCAACAACCCGAATATGCGTATGAATTTGTGCAGATAGGCAATTGTGGGTCACCGATAGAGACACAATATGGCTGGTTGATTTTGACCCATGCTGTCGGGCCGATGCGTGAATACGTCCTTGGTGCTGCCCTATTGGATCTAGATAACCCTCATGTAGAAATAGGCCGTCTACACAGCCCTTTGATGACCCCAAATGATGAGGAACGGGAAGGCTATGTGCCGAATGTCATTTACTCATGTGGTGCACTGGTTCATAACGAACAGCTTATTTTGCCCTACGCGATGTCTGACTATGCATCTACTTATGCAACCATCAATCTGGAAGAACTTTTACTCGCTATTTTGAACCCTGAGCGCTATCAATAAAGGCGCGGTAAACCACGATATAGGCGAGGTAGAAACAGAGTGTACTTTCAGCTCCCTGATTTCTGTTGATCCCATAGGATTCAAGGCCATCACAGCATCCTTTAGTCTCTTCATCATACAGGCCCAGCTTTAAGTCATTCTCACCTAAAAACCAGCGGAAGGATGTAATCATGCGGGCAAAATATACTTTTTTGTTGGTGAGTCTAAATGCCTCACGGTACATAAACACCATTGCTGTGACATCGAGGGGCTGCTGGCCAAATTTGCTGATATGTTTACCCTGTTTTGCCCATTCCTGATTCCCGACCAAAGAAAGGCCTCCGTTCTGAACGGTAATCCCCTCCAGGAAGGTCAGGGTCAACAAACCTAATTGCTTTACAGCCGCATCATTCAGAAATGGATAGGCCGTCAATAAGGCATAAGGTAAAATAGCATTGTCATATGCCAGCACTGGCTCAAACCATTGCCAGCTGTCATCCGAGCTTGCCTCATATTCTTTGATCAACTTTCCGATCAGCTCCCGCATCAATTCGACCATGACTTCGTCATTCGACTGATGATGCAAATACTCCGCAATTCCGAGTATGGTATAAGCAATAGCACGGTTGGACCGCAACTGCTTAAAATGTGGTACGGACCTGAAAAACAGTTCGTGTCCCAACTGGTAATAACTCGTCAATTTTGTTTCCCGGAGCAGCACACCCAAAGCCCAGATCGTTCGACCAAAAGAATCTTCTGACCCTACTTCATCCAGAAAATTATGCTGAAAACTCATAAAATTATGAAACAATCCGTCTTCGCGCTGATGATAATAGATATAACTCAAATAAGTTGAGATACGACGATCATGCCGTTTGTCCGCAAAGTCAGGCTGGGCTAATAGCGTCACCAATAGAGCCCGGGCATTGTCATCTAGGCAATAACCTTCTTTATAATTGGGCAGTGAATAAGTCGCATGCTGCAGTATTCCGACCTGGTTGGTCAAGCGATCAATATGCTTCCAACTGAATTTGGGCATTTCATCTTTGGAAAATGTCGCGTTTTCTTTAAAGCCGTCAAGTGAAGGAACTACTTTATCCAAAAGTCGGGTATAGCGAAGTCCGATATTTTTCCAGGTCATTTCTTTACCAAAGGCTCGGGCATTGTCCCGCAGGGTCATACGATGTTCCTGATTGCTAAACAACGCTGCCAAGGTGGTTGCCATCAATGCTGGATTCTTAAATTCGACCAGTACCCCCCGACCATCGGCCAATAGCTCTTTGGCGTGCCAATATGGGGTAGAAACCACCGCGGCCCCTGCCCCGATCGCATACGACAATGTTCCGCTGGTGATCTGGGCTTCATTGACATAGGGAGTGACATACACATCACAGGCAGACAAATAAGTGACTAGATCGGACTGGCTCACAAACGAATTGACAAATTGGACATGATCTTCTAAATGGTATGCATCGACCATGCTCTTTAGGTATTCACGGTATTCTTCTCCAGAATGGGCAAGCACATTAGGGTGTGTCTTGCCAACGATCAAATATATAAGATTAGGCTCATTTTTAACGACCGTAGCAAGTGATTCGATAACGGTTTCAATTCCTTTATTGCGCCCTATAAACCCGAAAGTCAGTAAAATCTTTTTTCCGGAAAATCCTTTTTTTTCTTTTGCTTCCTCCTGACTAAGATGAAATTCGGGTACCCCATGATGGATGAGTCTAACTTTTGTGGTATTTACCCGATAGACGGATTTCAATAGAGTAATTGCATAATTACTCATTACGATAACAATCGAAGCCCGTTTGACTATTTCAATTAAAATTGCTTTTTCATCTACCTTTGGCTTTTCCAGGATGGTATGTAAATTTACCAGCAAAGGGATATGAAGCGCGTTAATAAGCGAAAGAATATATAGACCACTATTCCCCCCGAAAATACCATATTCGTGTTCCAGGATAACGCAATCGTAACCGTTGTTGTTGATGTAGTCGGCAGCCGCGATATAAGAAAGCTGATGCTGTTGATCTATGGTGAAAACCACCTCTCCAGGATAAGCATAGTTGCGGTCCGCAACGGCAATGACGTGCTGAATCAAATCCTGGTTATGTAAGGCCACAGCATGTAATAGATCCGACGTGAAGGTGGCAATCCCACATTCTTTGGGCAGGTAAGTACTGATATAAGCGATTTTCATTGAAATGATTGTTTTGAATAAAAGCCTTTTTTGAGGACAATAGCATTCATGTATTCCATTATCTAAATGCTTTTCAACAGCAAATTGTTTGTAAAGAGTATGTTATTTAATCCGGAAGGAGTAAATTTCGCAGATAAATGGCGTCCTTAAATTTGATACGCCGATGTGGAGCCTGCAAAACTTCCTGTATATTTGCGCCAGATCAAAAATATTGACTGAATGAAATCACCCAAGGAGAAAATGATTGCAGGCATCCCTTATATTGATACGGATGGACAACTATTTAAGGAAAGACAATCTGCAAAGGAAGAGCTCAAACGTTTCAATGACTCCGAACCGAAACAGATCAAATTCAGAAAGCAGATTATCCAAAAGCTATTTAAAGCGACAGGTACCCGTTTCTTTTTGGAACCACCGTTCCGTTGCGATTACGGTTACAATATTTCAATAGGTGAAAACTTTTACAGCAATTACAACTGCACCATTTTGGATGGGGCTCCAGTGACAATAGGTGAAAATGTATTGTTTGGTCCGAATGTCAGCCTTTTCACCGCCGGTCATCCGGTTTATTTTGAAACAAGAAATCAAGGCTGGGAATTTTCAGCGCCCATTGTCATTGAAGATAATGTATGGATCGGCGGTCAGGTCGTTGTCAACCCCGGAGTCCGTATTGGCAGAAATGCGGTGATCGGATCGGGTTCGGTGGTGACCAAAGATATTCCGGCAGATGTCGTTGCCGCTGGAAATCCATGTCGTGTCATCCGGCCGATTACAGCAGCAGACCGTATTGATTATACAGACATTTAGAAAGCATAAATACATCATCTACTATCAAAACAAGGTCATCATGCACGTGATGATCGTTGTTTTTAACTACTTCGCCACGCGCAGCGGACATGATTCACATTATTGTCTACATACCGCTGCAGACAATGCGATCCTAAGGCTATTCAAAAAATCTCGTTAAATGCCAGTTCAGCCTATTATTCAACGCGAAGGAAATTTTAAGAACTAGCTTGATAGTAATAGGAATTCCTCATTCATGCATTTATCACTGGGATATATTGCCCTCCCTTAAATTGTATATAAATCGGTCTGGCTTACCTGATTCTTTCATCAGTAGAAATCCATTTTGTGTCCAAAAATGATAATACTCCGAAGTCGCCCGAACAAAGAGACTACGACCCTCAACTATTTTGACAAATTGGAGCGTATAACGAAGTAGTGCGCCGCCTGCTCCTTGTTTTCTAAAATCGGGGTGAACGGCAAAATAAAGAATCTCATAATCACCTTCCGAGCACAGCAGGGTAAGTACGCCAACCACTTCGTCACCACTGTAAGCTGCAAAATGAGCGGCTTCAAAATCCCCATCAAGCATGACCTCCGACAATTGCCCTGTAGCACTGAACACCTCCTTTCGGAGTTTCCAGGTGCGGGCCGCAAATACCTGTTCGATATACCAATCTGTCATAATTGTATTTCGAGTTCTAAAAATGCCGCTGGAAGGTAATTAATAATGTCCGAAGGCAATAGGGAATAAACGCCAATCGAGGGTACCGCAATATCAGCTGCCCTTCCATGTATGTATACCCCCATAATCAGTGCTTCCTGGGAAGAATAGCCCTGCCCGACCAAAGCCGTCAATATCCCTGTCAAGATATCTCCGCTTCCTCCCGTAGCCATTCCGACATTGCCGGTGCTATTGAAATAAATTGCTCCTTCAGGTGTAACCATCGCACTGTTGGCTCCTTTTATCAAAACGTACAGTTGGTATTGTGCTGCAAAGACCTTCACCTTATCCATCTTTTCGAAGTCATTCTGCCAAGTCCCCAATAATCGACTTAATTCTTTAGGATGTGGAGTCAATATACTTTGTTTCGGAATGAATTGCCATAGCTCAGGTTCTTGCGCCAAGATATTCAATACGTCAGCGTCTAATACCAAAGGGGTATCAAGACCCTGCGCGATAAACATCTTAAAAGCATCAATCGTAGATTGGGCTGTCCCCATACCAATGCCGATGCCGATGGATTGAAAGCTGTGCACATCAGGGAACTGTGTGACTAGATCGTCGTTGGGGTCAGTAATTACCATCGCTTCGGGGACGGCAGTCTGGATACTTGTATAGCCACAGGATGGTATATAAGCAGAAGCCAAACCACAGCCCGCACGCAAAGCAGCCCTTAAGGCCAATTGCACAGCGCCCATCTTGCCCCTACTCCCACCGACGATCAGACTATGCCCGAAGGTTCCCTTGTGATCAAATTTATTTCGTTTCCGATAGAACGACCTGAGCAAAGCTGAATCGACATAACGAAAAACAGTATCAACCTGATCAAAGGCTGTTGGGCTCAGCCCAATATCCAATATACGAAATGCTTTGACCCGCAATCTATTCTCAGGCATTAACAACCCCAATTTAGGTGACTGAAACGTATACACCAGATCTGCCTCCACCACCGGTGAATCGTTGGGTGTGGTTTCGTCACTTAGCAGACCTGAAGGCATATCTATTGCATAAAGCGGCCCATCACAATGATTGATGGCGGCAATGAGATCCTGCCAATTTTCACTCAGTGAGTATTTCAGTCCGTATCCAAACAGGCAATCTAACACAATTGCCCCTCTAGGAATATGAACCTGACTTTCGGTACCAATTTTTTGGATAAGATGAGCAGGCAGCCGGTTTTGGTTCGCTAAGTTATCTGCTGAATAATCCGGCGTATCAATTAAATAAACGCTGACCTCAGCTTGCTGTTGATCCAGAAGCCTGGCCAGTACCAGTCCATCGCCACCATTATTGCCTTTACCACAAAAAATACAAAAAGAATGCTGTTCCAAGTTTGAATGCTGCTGCTTGATTGCTTCAAAAACAGCGGTTGCTGCCCGCTCCATCAAGTCAAGGCTACTGATCCCCTGATCATGCATCGTTTGTCTATCTACCCAGCTCATCTGGGCCGCCGAAAGTATTTTCATGTTTATCTTCCTTTTTTAGCGAATCATGTTCTACAGATTCTCCTGTTCTAAATTACTTAGAAAATGGGGTACCACCAAGATCTAGCCACTATTCGCTGACCGTTACTTCCCGCACTCCCCCAGTTCGCTTCAATGTACCCCAGGTATTCAACTCTCCTTTAATGGCTTTTCTGACCGATTTGAATAACACAAAATACATCAGTTGTCGCCAGAAAAAACGCTGCGGAAACAGGTAGATCAAATTTTTCATTTTCTCACCTTCCATCCGAAAAGCAATCCCGGCAAAGAAAATATCCACGAATACAAATAAAAAGTAATAAAACATGACCTGACCAAAACCATTATGCAGGGAGAACAAACCGGCGAGCCCAGTCCAGCTGATTCCATTGACTTCGCTCAGCGAAAATAGGCCACTGACCAAGGAAAGCAGCATAAATAGATCTGCCAACGGCGCAAATAAGGGCAGGATAATCTGAAAAATCAAGATATTGGGCATACCGACCATACCAAAATATCCGTATCGGGGGTTTAACAACGTATTCTTATTTTTCCAGAAACTTTGCAGCACGCCAAAGCTCCAGCGGAAGCGTTGCTTGAAAAGCATTTTTACAGTATCGGGTGCTTCGGTGAATGCAACCGCTTCTGCCGAGTTGCGTACAGTATAACCGGCCTTCAGTATACGCATGGTCAGATCACAGTCTTCGGCCAAAGTATCTGTTGTAAACCCGCCAACTTCCAAAATAACGGACCTTCGAAAAGCACCGATTGCGCCGGGAACAACCGAAATCATATTGAGCAGATCAAAAGCCCTTCTATCCATATTCTGCGAAGTGATGTATTCGATAGATTGCCAATGAGTCAACATATTATGTACATTACCAACTTTCACACTACCGGCGACCGCAGCAACCTGATCTTTATTGAAATACTTCATCAACATCCGCAAGGCGTCAGTCTTCAACTGCGTATCCGCATCTATACAGAGTACAAAAGCTGCATCGGACTGTTGAATACCATAATTCAGCGCCGAAGCTTTACCGCCGTTAGGTTTTGTAAACAACCTGACCTTTGGGTGGTCGCCATAGACCTTGCTCACAATTTCGAAGGTTTTATCTTTGGATCCGTCATCGACAAAGATCAGTTCGTACACAGGGTAATCGAGATGGAGCAGGCTTTTGATTGTTGCCAAGACGGTCACCTCTTCGTTATAGGCAGGGATAATAATACTGACCTTTTCCTGTGGATCCGATATCAATTCCGATTGTTCCTTCCTATTTTTTCTTTTTTGTCGTATCGCCAGATAGGCAATCATGACTGTACGAAAGATCGCCAATACAATCGCTAGCGAGAAAATCAGGTTAAGAAAGATATTTCCGTAAAACAGTGTTCCTAAAAACAGTCGATTAGATGATCCGCTGAACCCCGAATCCGATGCATTTTGCACGGGAGGCATTAGCTCATCGCGTTTCTTACCCATAAGGTCTCCGATCGTCGCAAATTTATAACCATGTGCTTTGAAATAATGAATAATACGGGGTAGCGCCGCAATAGTAGCCTCCCGGTTACCGCCAGCATCATGCAGTAGGATAATATTACCATTGTCACGTTGCTTTACAACTTCATTATAAATTTCATCCGCAGTACGACCGGGAAGCCAGTCATTGGGATCAATATACTCACCGACATTAATGTAGTTTTCCTTTCGGCTCTGGGCGACCGGAAGAATTTCAGCGACAGTCTGCGGTTCGGCATCAGCATTAAACGGTGCACGGAACAGAATCGTGCTATGCCCAGTAATACATTCTATGATCTTCCGGGTTGCATTTAATTCAAATTTGATCCGATTGGGACCTATTGTTGACATATCGGGATGGAAAAAAGTATGGTTCCCAAGCTCATGCCCTTGCTGATACTCTCTACGTACTAGATCCATATTTTTTTCAGCCATAACCCCCACAAGAAAAAATGCTGCCGGAACGTGCTCTCTTTTTAAAATATCCAAAACCTCGGGTGTATATGTAGGATCAGGACCATCATCAAAAGTCAATACTACGGTGTTGTCCCTTTCGCCAAAACGCTTAATCACATAATTACTCGGCGTCTTGACATACTGTTGATCCTCGATCAAACCATTCGTCGGATTGTATGCAAATTTTACCAATCCGGGCTCGGGACTATTCACCAAATCCAGAATCTCACCATCACCGATATATTGTATTCCCCCGACCTTGATTTTGCTTATTTTTTCAAAATCAAAAGGCTCCTTGGCTAAATGATCATGGTCCAAAGATCTCGAAATAAAGGACCATAAACGGGCATCTTCGCTTCCCAACCGCCAAAGTGCTATACCTGCCAATCCCCAATCGTTGGCTTTACGGATCAGATTGAAGTAGGTGGCTGCATCCGTGAAATAGACATCATGGCGCATGCCGGTGCCATCCTTGTAACTAAAATTGAGATTCGCTGACTCCCGATCGAACCGAATGTTTGCATTGTAATTATGCGCCAGGATAACGGCATTGTCATAGGTCAGGGTTTTGCCCCCTTTTCCAGCGGGCCAATCATATCCATAACAGGCCAATGCCAAAATCACCTTATCTGCATCGACTTTACCGCACAGCTCATCCAGGTTCTTTTCGACCCAAGCCTGGTGGGAAATCGCACCGGCATTGCTCTCGATGGAATGCTGATCATAGGCCATTAAAATGATATAATCATTGTATTTTTGTAGCGAAATGGGATCATAATCATCATTTTCGGGTGAAATATCCTGTGACACCAGCAAACCTTCACTATGAAAAACCTGATAGATTCGCGCCATAAAATCGTTTAAAGGTTTACGGTCTTCCAGTTGAAGATTTTCAAAGTCGATATTGATACCTGAAAAACCATTCCGCTTTATTTTGATTAAAATATCATCCATAAAACGTTGCTGTTTTGCTGGATCTGACAATATTGTCCGTACAGTCTGTCCATCAAAGTCATTGCCGCTGAAATTGGAAATTTGGGCAATTGCCTTCCGTTTATATTGATGGATCATATTCAAGGCGGCGGTATCAGCTTTATCCACAATGGTATCCTGACCGGGCACCATAAAAAAGGACTCCATGGCGACCATATCCAGATGTCCTATGTTTCGCCTGAGGTCTGACAAAGATTGCTGACGAACCTCATTAGACCAGGAACTCACATAAAAGCCCATGTTAATCCTATTTTTATTGCCAAGATGCTTCATATGTTTCAGTTCCCGATCGCGTTTAATCTTTTCAAGTTCCAATCTGACGACCGTAAACTCCTTAAACTGTTTCGAGTTTTTCAACTTTGCGGTAGACTTTGCCGTCAAAGGTGCATTTGTACTGATTGTTGGAAATGGAGGTACCTGGATCTTGCCCAGGGTATAGACAACGCATACAATGGCTACGATCATTCCAATAATCAGTACCCTGCTCATCCATGAAAAAGCGTACCAACGCTTTTTGCTCGACGTCTGAAAAATCTGTTTTTCTGACATAAAATATTGCGATTAACTTCGGCTAAGCTACATCAGAAAATGATCCAAAACACTCATCCTCAGCTTAAAAATTCCTTAATTTTACAAGACTCTTCAACCTGAACACTCTGCCGAATTTTGACTATCTTAGTAAGATCGGTAACACCGACTTAAAAACGCTGATATGACAACAACATACCTGCTATTATCCATGCTATCCCTACAAGCTCTTATCGGCTGCGGACAGTCTAATTCAGCAGTTTCCCAACCGAAAACCAAAGACCTAACTGTGGAGACTGCCAATCCTGACGGGAGACAGTTTATTGATCCAAAGGGAATGACTGTCAAATCGAGAGTTTTATTGCCTGCAGGTTTTGAAAGGCTCAGCTATACAGCAAAAGATTTCGGAAGTTTTCTCGAAAACCTTCCATTATACCCCATTGATCATGAGGTACGTTATTATAATGGAAAAATTAAGCCCCGAAACAATATCTATAATAGCGTTATAAAACTCGATATCGGCAAACGCGACCTGCACCAATGTGCCGACGCGGTCATGCGATTAAGGGCAGATTACCTCTACCAGCAAAAGAGATATCAGGATATTAGATTCAATTTTCTCTCCGATGGCAAACCACGCACCTATATAGATTATGCCAAAGGAGATTATTCGTACCCAAAATATTGGAAGTATATGGAGTATATTTTTGCCTATGCCAACACGGCTTCTTTGCACGATGAGCTTCCTCATGTAAAATCGTCCACAACTGTCAAAATCGGTGACACTTTCGTGCAGAAAGGCTCCCCCATTGGCCATGCGATTATTGTCGTTGATCTTGCAAAAAATAAGGAAGGCAAGACAATTGTACTACTTGCCCAGAGCTATATGCCTGCACAGGAAATACAGCTATTGAACAATTGGAACAATGCTGAGCTAAGCCCTTGGTACGATATTGACAAGGATGTAATCAATACCCCAGAATGGACTTTTTATGCCCCTAACCTGAAAACCTGGAAATAGTGTCATCATCCTGAAAATTCTTTCAGCAATTCTTGAACAATAAAACCGAATTACGGTCTACATAGTTGTATGAGTGTGTGGGTAAATTAAATAAAAGATATTTTTGTCTTTTATTTAATTTTACTATTTTTGCTTATGATAGTCATTTGCAAATGTACCCTATCAAGGAGTAGTAACAACCTCTAAAAGAGGTAAAATCACATTTCATTCCTTTTTTTTAATAAAATAAAAGACAAAAAGGTATTTAAATATTTTATTATGATTACCGAAACACAAAAAGATCTAGTCAAAGGCACTATACCCGTTTTGAAGGAGCACGGTGTTGCGCTAACCAGTCATTTTTACAAACGCATGTTTACGCACAATCCTGAACTCAAGCACATATTCAATATGGGGAATCAGCAAAATGCAAAACAGCAAACGGCATTGGCTACCGCTGTATTGGCTTATGCGGAGCATATTGATAATCCCAGTGTACTACTATCCGCTGTCAAACACATCGGACAAAAACACAGTAGTCTCCATATTCGTCCTGAACATTATCAGGTTGTTGGCAAGCACCTATTGGCTTCTATACAGGAAGTATTGGGAGATGCTGCTACAGATGAGCTCATCGAAGCATGGAAAGTTGCCTACTTTCAATTGGCCGACCTGATGATCGGTATCGAAAAAGAGATGTACGACCAAATGATCCAAAACGAAGGTGGCTGGACAGGCTGGAAACCTTTTAACATCGTTAAAATCGTTTCGGAGACCGAAGAAATCCAGTCGATTTATTTAGCACCGACTGATGGTGGTCAACTTCCAAAACATACTGCCGGCCAATATGTAAGTGTACGTGTGTATCTACCTGAGCTTCACCTCTACCAGCCGCGGCAATACAGCCTATCTGACGCCAGTAACGGTCAATACCTTCGTATCTCTGTAAAAAAAGAAACTCCCATCGGAAAACCGGAAGGAATGGTCAGCAACTACTTACATCAATACTTTCAGGAGGGAAAGCAGTTGGAATTGACAGCACCTACCGGCTCCTTTAACCTGATTGAGAATGAGCATCCACATGTGTTTATTAGTGGCGGAGTCGGCCAGACTCCGTTGATGGCCATGCTGGAACAACTTATCAAGGCAAAGGGACAAAATGCAGTAACATGGATTCATGGCTGTAGAAATAGCGATTTACACGCATTTAAAGACAGACTTAGGACACTTGAGGCACAACATGAGCATATCAGATGCTTCTCGTTTTACGATGAACTCCAAGAAGGCAACAGCAGCAATCTCCCGGGCTGGGTAGATCTGGCTAAAATCGATTCGGATCATCTGCCACAAAAAGCCAATTACTACTTGTGCGGCCCCTCAGGTTTTATAGAAAAACACTTTCAGTACCTGACCGACCAAGGCATCCAAACCGAGCATATTCATTTTGAAGAGTTTGGACCAGCTTCCCTACAGCTCAACTAGGGGTAATGATAGCCATCTGTAAATTTTCCATGGATTGCGGATGGCTATTCTTGATTTTGTACCTTTGTGGAAAAGCAAGAATAGATTATGGGTATTTTTTCCAAAACATGCGAATATGGTCTTCGGGCAGTTTTTTTTATCGCACAGAGTTCGCAAGAAAACAAACGTGTCGGCATAAAAGAAATCGCCGAAAATATCCATTCTCCTGAGGCCTTTCTCGGGAAAATCTTGCAAAATTTAAGCCGTGCTGGTATTATTCGTTCCATGAAAGGACCTGGTGGCGGGTTCTATCTGGATACATCCGATATGTCTACCCCCTTGTCAGATGTGGTTAAAGCAATTGATGGGGAGAACCTTTTTGTGGGCTGCGGAATGGGCCTGGAGTTCTGCTCAGAACAGTATCCCTGTCCGCTACATCATGAGTTTAAAAGTATCCGCAATAGCCTATCGGAGATGCTTCAAAAAACGACTGTTGGCCAATTCAATGATGACCTCATAAAAGGAAAAATCCTGCTGACAAAATCCAAAATTACACCAGACCAGGACAACTAAAACGCCACTCAAAAGTGGACGACATAGGTCCAAAATAACATATTTTTCACCCCATTATGGATGCCTTCTCAGGATTCCGCTTGTTGTGGCAGTCTTTCACACGCTGTCTTTATTGAGATTTTTAATTATAAACAAAAGAAACAAATAAACTTCATAATTAAACTGAAATACAACAACTTAACAAAATAAAAAAAACCAAAAAACCAGTACCCTATCTCTTTTTGATCTTATAGCTATAACAGCAGGTACTGATGCCGTATCTCCCTAAAAAGAACAGCTATAAAGAATTCCTTCACACTATTACCTACCTTCCAATACCGTCCGTATTAAATAGCTGTAAACGATACGTTAATCAAGAATAAGTCCGTGGATGAGTAGATCTATTTGCGAAAAAATGATAAAATAGCAGGGTTCAAAAGCGCATTTCTTATGGGTTAAAACCACATAGACTATGCGCATTATTGGTCAAAATAGTATTCTCACACAATTTTCACCCTTTGACACAAAATTCACAAAAATAAATCATATTATCATTTAAAATAGAACACTTTACAAAAATCATATAAATAAAAAAATGACCTATAAAACACGGTAAAAACTACGGTTTTCAACTAAAAAAAGGTATGGATAAAATTCTATCCACACCTTTTTCTTCAATACAACGACCTTCCCTGCATCGAGTCAATCCAAAAATGTCATTTTTCAAATGCTGTATATTCTACTAAACTTTGCTTGCTTGCTTGCTTGCTTGCTTGCTTGCTTGCTTGCTTGCTTGCTTGCTTGCTTGCTTGCTTGCTTGCTTGCTTGCTTGCTTGCTTGCTTGCTTGCTTGCTTGCTTGCTTGCTTGCTTCAGACAAAACACCTTTCACAATTTCCAAACGAATGGAATAATTGATCATCAGCAGCTATCAGCCAGCATACCTCACAGCCG
>NZ_JBWKUH010000021.1:0-88984 GCF_059420745.1 Sphingobacterium sp. GW821-FHT03E03 | reverse complement strand
AAAATATATCTATAAATTAGAAATAAGACCTTTTGATACCCAAAAAAGTTATAACTTTGTATGCTTTTTGCAACCTAGTATTTGGTGCACTGTAATGCACTGAAAGGCAGACATTAAAATATATATCATTAAAGATGAAGTTATCTCAATTTAAATTCAACTTACCAGAATCATTGCTTGCTTCTGAACCTTCTGAAAATCGTGACGAATCGCGTTTGATGGTCCTACATAAGGATACTGGTAAAATTGAACACAAAATTTTCAAAGATGTATTGGACTATTTTGACGACAAAGACGTCATGATATTAAACAATACAAAAGTTTTTCCAGCACGCCTGTACGGTAATAAAGAAAAAACTGGAGCTACGATTGAAGTTTTCTTGTTACGCGAATTGAACAATGAACTTCGTCTTTGGGATGTATTGGTTGATCCAGCACGTAAAATCCGTGTCGGTAACAAATTGTATTTCGGTGACGATGACTTGTTAGTGGCTGAGGTTGTCGACAATACGACTTCACGTGGACGTACAATCAGATTCCTATTCGATGGTACTGACGAAGAATTCCGTCGCAATATCGAGATATTAGGTGAGACACCACTTCCTAAATACATCAAACGTAAAGCAACTCCAGAAGATAAATTCCGTTACCAAACTATATATGCCAAAAATGAAGGCGCTGTAGCAGCTCCGACTGCTGGTCTTCACTTCTCTCGTGAATTAATGAAACGTTTGGAACTTAAAGGTGTTGATTTCGCTGAAGTAACATTACACGTTGGCCTTGGTACTTTCCGTACAGTGGAAGTTGAAGATTTAACGAAACATAAAATGGACTCTGAGCAATTTATTATCACGGATGAAGCTGCAAAAGTAGTAAACAGAGCAATTGATAATAAACGCCGCGTTTGTGCTGTAGGAACAACGTCCATGCGTGCGATCGAATCCTCTGTCTCTGCAGATCATCATTTGAAGGCTGCCTCAGATTGGACAAGTAAATTTATCTATCCTCCTTACGATTTCAGCATTGCGAATTCAATGGTGACCAATTTCCATACTCCGGAATCAACTTTATTGGTAATGATTGCAGCATTTGCAGGATATGAAAATGTGATGAATGCTTATGAGGTTGCTGTAAAAGAAAAATATAGATTCTACAGTTATGGCGATGCGATGTTGATCATCTAATCACTTTAAGTAAACAATATCTCTAAACGTGGGTAGCAACAAACTATCCACGTTTTTTTAAATAGTAACTTTCAACCACTGTCCATGAACTTTGTCATTATCGTTGCCGCTGGAACGGGGAGTCGTATGAATAGCGATTTGCCGAAGCAATTTCTTGATTTAAACGGTCTACCGGTAATTATGCATACTATCGACCATTTTCACCAATCATCAGATATTTCGGAAATTATCTTGGTAATCAGCAAAGAAATGGAACAATTCTGGATAGATTTATGCTCAAAGCTGCAATATAGCACGCCAGTACATTTGACTTTTGGTGGTAAAACTCGCTTTGAAAGTGTAAAGAATGGTATCGAATATATTCAAGAAAATTTTGAAGTAGGAACCACCGATTATATTGCCGTACATGATGGAGCCCGTCCTATCGTCTCCACCTCATTAATTGCCAGGGCATTCCAGGGAGCCTATGACTACAAAGCAATCGTTCTTGCGCAAAAAAGTGTCGAATCAGTACGACTTGGCAATAATACATCAAATAATGCTACCGACCGAAATCAGGTTTGGTTAATACAGACCCCACAGGTATTTCAGGCAGAATTGCTTATAGAAGCTTATCGCCAAAAAGAAGACCCTTTATTTACAGATGATGCTTCGGTGGTCGAAAAAATGGGCAATCGCATTTCGATTGTTGAAGGAGATTCCAAAAATATAAAAATCACCTATCCACAAGACCTACAAATTGCCCAATTTTATTTGAATCTGATATAATACTGAATTGATTAGGCGTTACCGCGAATTACACGCAGTAGCACGACGATAATTGCAATCACCAATAGAATGTGAATAATATTTCCACCTCCTGCATAACCTCCAAAAAAGCTGATCGCCCAGATGATCACTAAAATAACGGCGATGATGTACAATAAGTTTCCCATTTCTTTATAATTTAATACCTAATTCTGTTTTTGTATATAGGTATAACAACGAGAAATGGACTATAGTTTTATATTAAATAGAATTATCAATATTGATCTGTAGTCTATCGTAAGCCAAGTACATGTTTGGAGGTAGTTCTTGTGAGACTTCAGCATGTAATCCCATCCGGTGTCCAATATGCGTAAAATAGGTTTTTTCCGCTTGAATATCTTGTGCAAATTCAATGGCTTCCTGCAAGGTCAGATGGGAAATATGGGACTCTTTTTGCAGCGCATTGACCACCAGAATTTTTACACCCTCCAATAGCCGTCTCGATTCCCCTGTAATAAATTTGGCATCTGTAATGTAGGCAAAATCGTCTATCCTAAATCCAAGCACAGGCATTTTATAATGCAATACTTCTATCGGCATGATCTCCTTCCCAAACAAGAGCAATGGCTCACCAGCTTTTATTTCTTCTAGGTTTAACCGAGGAGCACCCGGATATTTAATTTCCGTAAAGGCATAATAGAACTCTCGTTTTAAAGCATCGTGAAGCGCTTCTGTTCCATAAATAGAGATAGAAGAATGCTGTTGATAATTAAACGCTCTAACATCATCCAAGCCCGCAATATGGTCTTTATGAGAATGTGTCATCAACACCGCATCCAGATGCATTATCTTCTCCCGCAACATCTGATATCGAAAATCAGGTCCGGTATCTATGACGAGAGTATGATTATTATATTCAACAAGAATGGAAGAACGTAATCGCTTGTCATGTTTGTCTTGAGATTGACAGACTTGACATTGGCACGCAATAACGGGTACCCCCTGTGATGTTCCGGTTCCTAAAAATGTTATTCTCAAACTGCTGTTTTTGATTTCAATACCTCTTCATAAATTGGAAAGAGTTTTTCTGAAATGGACTCTAAATCAATCTCCACATCCAACAGAATATTCCATAAAGATTGGATTTTTATCTCCAGATTCGAAAACTTATTCACAACCACAACTTTTGTTGCCTGTAACATACAGGCCCCCGTACGGAATGATCCCTTTTCATACCTAACTTTATAGCCCTGTTCCTTAAAAAACTCCTCTATCTTTGCTAAACTGCTCTGTGTAAACGGCAACAAAATCTCTCCTTCTTTTTAATTTCTTCCTCAGTATTCCAAACTTAGATAAATTTGCTTTTATATACAAATAAATTCAGCTATACGCGTTTATTAGACATTTAAGAGGTCTTTAGAATTTCTCTTTTTTCCAAAGCTTTTAATAGATTTCAATCAATCAATTTAAGAAGCTCTTTCCCAAAGGTATCCCAGCTATATTTTTTCTTCTCGTCAATGATATTTGTTCTGAATTGTGCTTCTTTATCATGGCGATAAAAAGACACAATTCCTTCCGCTATGCTATTAACATTTGGTTCCACGACATATCCCACAGAACCATCTTGTACCAACTCTGGTAAGCCCCCTACATTGCTGACAATCATGGGTAAATCAAAATGGTAAGCAACCTGAGTAATACCACTTTGCGTCGCACTTCGATAGGGCAAAACAACACAATCAGCTGCCGAAAAATACCGTCCAACTTCCTGATTCGGAATAAAATCAGTATGCATATAGATAGACTTTTCCAAATGGTGTTTTTTGATAAGTGCTAAATACGGTGCTGGGTCTCCGTAAAACTCCCCGGCCAACAATAATTTGATATTTAAATCCCGAACCCTTGCATCGGCTAAAGCCTCCAGCAACATATCCAAACCTTTATATTGTCGAATAAATCCAAAAAATAAAATAACCTTATCTTGCTGATCAATATGGAGCAATTTACGCGCATCGAGTTTGCTCAGGTGAAGACCATAATTATCATAAAGAGGATGTGGTGTATAGACAGCTGGCATCTGCGGGCTCATTGTCTTTAAATCAGCCAATACGCTTTTGCTCATGGTAACACAGGCATCAACTGATTTTAAGAAATAACGGATTAAAGACTTATCTCCAAATCTTTGCTCGTGAGGAATGATATTATCTGCTATACAAACAATTTTGGTATATTTATTTTTTCGTACCTGCCTTTGAATAGTACCTAAGCAAGGACCAAAAAAGGGCATCCAAAAGCGAACGATAAGTAAATCATATTTCGCCCTCCTTAGTTCTCTGCCCACCTTAAACCAATTCAGCGGATTGATTGAATTAACTTTCGTCTGTATATTCAGGCCAGCTGGAGCCGGTTCATCTGAGTATTGAGATTTACCAGGAAAGAGAAAGTTGGGATACTGTAATGTAAAAGAGTAAATATCAACCTCATGCCCCAATTCTTGAAAGTGGGTCGCCAATCGTTCGTTGAAAGAAGCGATCCCCCCTCCCCTCAAAGGGTAGGCAGACCCCAGAATCACAATGCGCATAATGATTAAATGACTTTTTCGATTTGATAATCATTTCGATCCGAACTACTTCTTGAAACCAGTTCAGCTAAAAATCCGGTCAAAAACAATTGGGTTCCTAGAATAATCGCCGTCAATGCAAAGAAAAATAATGGCTGATCAGTGATATCCCTAAATGGCGTACCACTGGCGATACTCATCAGTTTGTGACAGATTAAATAAACGGAAATAAATAAACCAGCTAGAAAACTCATAACACCCATGACACCAAAGAAATGCATTGGCCGCTTAGCGAATTTTCCAACAAAAAATATAGACAGCAGGTCTAAAAATCCTTTAACAAAGCGTCCTGGTCCAAATTTCGTCGTACCATATTTACGCGGATAATGTTGAACGATTTGCTCCTGAATATTTGTAAATCCTGCCCACTTTGCAATGACTGGAATATAACGGTGCATTTCACCGTACACCTCTATATTTTTGACAACTTCCTTTTTATAAGCCTTAAGGCCACAATTAAAATCATGTAAATTGTGAATCCCCGACATTGATCTCGTTACGCCATTGAATAATTTGGTCGGAATTGTTTTTGTTAATGGATCATAACGTTTTTGTTTCCATCCTGAAACTAGATCAGCTCCTTTATTCATAATTCGGTCATACAATTCCGGAATCTCATCCGGACTATCCTGTAAATCCGCATCCATGGTGATCACAACATCGCCCTGAGCTGCTGCAAACCCTACATTTAAAGCAGCGGATTTTCCATAGTTACGTCTGAATTTGATGGCCGAAATATTGCCATTTTGCAATTTTAATTCTTCAATGATCTTCCAAGAGTTGTCTTTACTCCCATCATCAACCAGAATGATTTCATAAGAGAAATGATTGGCCGCCATGACACGGTCAATCCAAGCGGTCAATTCGGGTAAAGATTCTTCTTCATTAAATAATGGAACAACAATAGAAATATCCATGTGAATGTTAATCATGCTAAAAATGTACTATTTTAATACAAACAAAGGTATTACTTTTCTCAGCAATACCTTGTAGACTATATTTTATTTTATAAAACCTAATTACTTTGCTGCACGAATGCTTGCTTTTCCCTTTTTGAGAGTGCCGATAATAACAATGCAAACACAAACTGAAATAACAGAGTGATAGCCAAACCCTTAAATATTTGGCCCAAGGTTATCTTTCCAATCGCATCAACTTGTTTTTCTAATTCCGCAATTTTTGAATCAATGACCTCATCAGGTACATTATTCTTTTCCATATATTCAATGGTCACATTAATGGTGTGCGTTACGACTTTTTCCTGCAAAGTAGGATTCACAAAGTTAACGTACACCTGCGTACCAATAGTAGAAATAATCGTCGAAATAGCCAACATCATAAAGATGGATTTAAGCGCTATGGAAAAACTCCAATAACCACCATTTGCTTTTCTAAGAGAAAAAGAAAATAGTGCGGAGATAATAACAAAAATACCTGTATTGACAATAAAGGACATAGACATAACTCCCCAGAAGGAATTCAGGTCTTTAACAACAAAAAGAACGATCAGTCCAAGAACAAAGGAAATCACGCCTAAAACGACGCCATAGATAATACTCTTCTTCTTGTCAATTACCGCATCAAATCCGGCATTACTGGGGTTGATTGAATCTGCCATAATTATTTACTATAGTAAGTACTAAGAACTTTGTAGAGAGCCAAATCAAATGCTTTATTGCTTGATGCAGCAGCGTACTCCTCAAATTGCTTATCATCTGGATTCAATTCACCAAAGAAACTCATTACCGGATAGAACAATTCATAAACTTCGCTTCGAGGATTAATTCCCTTAGCCACTTTAGCAATTTCAGCATAGGGGCTATCTACCAAGATTTGGTTAGCAATGATATCCTCATAAATTTCATGTTCATCTTGAAACTCATCTTCATCAACCAGTAAAAACTCTTTTAAGAAATCATCTAGTTCCGGCTCTATTTCGTCATCTTTACATTCACCTAAATAAAGAAAAATATTCAGCAACTCCGTTCCACGGTCTATCGTTTCATCTTCAATAGCCTCCCATTCTTCAGAATCCAAGTAGTCATCCTCAAGCTTGAGTACATCACTAGAAAAGAAATTCATCAATAATAAGTCGACATAGACTTCACGAAGTTCATCAAACAAAGGATAGTCGTCAAAAGACTGGTCTAGCAGCTCCAATTTCTCCAGATAGGTCGCATCTGTATTGAATACTTGGATCAGTTTCTCTAGAAATTCTGGGGCGGTGGAAATCCCATCAACCTTTCCATAATTTAAAACACCCGCTTCTACAGCAGCTTTTATATTTGCTTCCATGGTTTAATCGTTTTTAATGATTTGATTATTATTGATGACCAATTCGACAGCCCCCTTTAAAGTCTGCCCGAATAGTGGAGAATTTTTTGATTTGGATCTATTTGTCTTTTCATCGAAATTCCAAGATTTCGCAAGGTCAAACAAAACTAGATTCGCGATTGCACCTTCTTTAATTTGCGGAATAGCTAAGCCAAGAATTTGTCTTGGTCTAACAGCCAGACTGTTTACAATCTGTTCCTCATTTAGTCCGGCACGAACTAACAACGGTAATACTGTTTGTAATCCGATTATACCGTTTTTAGCAATATGAAATTCCACATTTTTATATTCTATTTCTTGTGGAGTATGTTGTGATACCACCGCATCTATTACGCCATCCTTTATACCTTTTATCAATGCTTTCGCGTCAGCTTTGGTCCTCAATGGTGGGCTTACTTTATAATTGCTATCAAAACCAACGATATCCTCATCCGTAAATACTAATTGATGTGCAGCTACATCACAAGTTACCCGAAGGCCCTTCGCTTTAGCTTTTTTAATTAAATCTACAGCTTCAGGTGTACTGATTGATGCAAAATGGATTGGAGCTTCTGTATATTCCGCTAGATAGAGATCACGGGAAACCATCAATGATTCCGCAAGGTTAGGAATTCCTTTCATTCCCAAATAAGTGCTCATTGTGCCCTCATTCATTTTATTTCCTCCTGCCATAGACTCATCTTCAGCATGTGAAAAGATCAGCCCTTCAAATCCTTTTGCATACAACAAAGCTCTACTCATTAATCCAGCTTGTTGCACACTCTTATTTCCATCACTGAATGCAACTGCACCATTTTGCTTCATATCGTACAGCTCAGCCATTTCTTTGCCTTCACGCTTCTTACTAATAGCACCAATGGGATGTACATCGACAATATTCCCTTTTGCCGCATTAACGACAAGCGCTACCTCAGACCGGCTTTGAATTGCGGGCTCAGTATTAGGCATTACCGCCACAGCGGTAAAACCTCCAGCAGCGGCGGCAGCCGTACCTGTTCGGATATCTTCTTTTGTTTCCAAGCCCGGCTCCCCGAAATTGGCGTGTAAATCGAAAAATCCAGGCGATAGAACCTTACCTGTTCCATCGATTGTCTCTACGTTTTTATCAGCTACTTTGATGGTGTTTCCAATCTGTGCAATCTTCCCTTTTTCGATAAATACGTCAACAGTCTGCTGATGATATTCGTTACCCGGCAAAATTACTTTAACAGAAGTAATCAATAAGCTTTTCATATATGAATGTGATTGAAATTAATAGGATACAAATTGTCTGTTGAAGCATGTAGCGTGTTCCATGATGATAAACAAAAAACGGATTTATCACTATAAATTGTATAGCTATAAACAGATTTTTCGCGTGATGCTTTTGATTGCTTCATTTCGAGAAACAAAGTTACAAAATACAATTTTATTATAGAACACTAAAAATAGATTTCAGTGAACATTCATTAGGAATTTTCTCCCCACTGATAATGTTTAAAATCAAATCCCGCTAAACTTAAAATTCGATCGACCACAGTCTCAGCCAACTCCTCCAAAGTTTTTGGCAGGCTATAGAAAGAAGGAGAAGCGGGACAAATAATTCCACCGGCTTCAGTAACCAGTTTCATATTCTGAATATGGATAATACTTAATGGTGTCTCCCGTGTAACCAAAATAAGCTTCCGTCTTTCCTTTAACATCACATCCGCTGCACGGGTAGTAAGATCTGAAGAAATTCCATAGGCGATTCTTGATAAGGTTCCCATAGAACAAGGACAGACAATCATGGTGTCAAAACGCGCCGAACCCGATGCAAATGGTGCAAAAAAATCACTTTTATCGTAGAACTTGAAAGGCACATCTTGATAGCTCTCATCTCCCAATTCAGCCCGCCACACATCCTTCGCATTATTAGACATCACAATCCCGACCTCCGCTAGCTGAGATTTTAGTGAATTCAGTTTTTCCAGCAACAACTTCGCATATATAGAGCCACTAGCTCCTGTAATAGCAACAACAATTTTTCTTTTGGACATTTCCTTTAAATATAAAACAAAGCTATAAAAAAAGGGTCGAAGTGAGAAACACCCGACCCTACATCTACCTATGAAAAACATGCCCTTGGGAGGGGCTTAACAAAAGTACATCTACTTTTTAATTTTCAAAAATATTATATGAATTACTACACATTTGTGTATATAAATTTTAAAAAAATGCCCATTTCAGCCCTGTTCCAATCCCAAGTATTTCAAAAAATTCATATCCGACACTATTTTTCATCCATTTACAGCTAGCTGCTGTAGCAAATAAATTCGCTATTCAAACAGTTATTTTCATTAATAAAACCTATTTTAGTGGAAGAGTTAAGCAATTACATTTTGAAAATGAATCTTTCTGTTTTAGAACAATATATTGAAGAAGGAAAAAGTCACGACATTGAACTATTATTGATCGGAAACCCTGAATTATTACAAGAGACAACCAGTCATGGCATTTCCCCTTTATTATTAGCATGTTATTATAACAAACCACAAATTATCCGGATACTTTTGCAACATACCAAATCGATGACTATCCATGAGGCCTGTGCCGCAGGATTAACCGCATACGTGGAAGCAATTATCCAACAAGCCCCATCTGTCGTCAACGAATGGTCTTCCCATGGTTTTACACCTTTGACACTAGCAACCTATTTTAACAAGGCTGATATCGTCCGTTTATTATTATCCAAGAAGGTAGACCCAAATATAGCCAGTAGAAACGAACAGCTTGCCTATCCCTTACATATTGCCGCATCAAATAATAATGAAGAAATTGGCAAAATGCTTATTGAAGCTGATGCTGATGTCAATGCAATCCAAGCAACAGGCGAAACTGCATTACATTTTGCTGCCCAACATGGAAATATAGACTTCATTGTAGCCTTATTGGAATTTGGAGCAGACACGCAAATTGTCAACCTAGCGGGGTTTACGCCTGCTGACCTCGCTTTGGGAAAAGGATATAAAGAAATCGCCGAAATACTGGCAAATTAACCATTTCGCAAAATTTCGGCACCGATCCTACAATGAAGGCATTGCTTCTTGTCGCAATATAATTTCTTCAACTGTAATATTGCCTGGCTTTGAGAGGCATTTTCAGCAGTCCATTCGAATTCTTCAAACCGTTTTACGATCGTATTTTTTTCAGCAGGTAACGTCTCCATAAAGTGGATAGCTCGATCGATATATTTCTCTATCCCATAATACTTCCCATAAGCAAAAAGAAAGAGAACTACCGCATTAACAATGAGAATATCAATTGTACCTTTTCCTATTTTCCCAGAATGTTCAATGGACGTCTTTCCTCCTAGTGAAAAACGACACTTCCAGTATTCATTTAACGGTTCTATACTAAACAACGATCTTGCTTCCTCCACATTCTCCAAGCTTAAAATCGTTGAAAGACTCAATGATTTCTGGCTAAATAATACGACTAACTGTGCTATACGAATTTCAGGAAAATTATAAGGTCTCATTCTCAACTTTTTCCATCCCCCGTTTACCACTACAATTTCATGAATACGCTGCTGATAAATAAACTCTTTATAGAGTAAATTAGCATATTCATCATCTCCTTCACTGGGTAAAAAGCCACCTGTTCCAAAAAAAATAGCTTCGATCTTCAATATATCAGAACGATATTTATGTAATAAGGACAATGGAAGTTTCTCTCCAAGCTCCTGAAATGTTTCAGCATTCACCTTTAACCCCATGCACCTACACATCCAGATCCAGAAAACCTTCTCCCAATCATTTTCATAATCAGACAACAAATCAAAAATCACCTGAACTTTCATTTCCAAACGCTCATAAGACAAGGCATCCAACCACATCGTCTTCTTCAACGAATCAACGGAACCAAGCTGCGACTGACAAGGAATCCAATTTGTGGTATTCATCATCGTCGAATACTTATTGAGTAAATGCGGATCCACATATTCCGAAAGCAAGATGGTCGGAATAACACTTCCATCCCTGCGATGTATGACTTTATCATTTACCCAAACAACATGAAGTATGACATTATTATATGCATCATCATCCTGATGATGATGCCGATCCCAGTCCGACGAACGAATATGGATCTCAACATTTCCATACCATTCCTTGTCTCCAAGTATGATATGAGACATTAAAAAATCCGGCCCTGCGTTCAGGTTATGCTGACCAAGGTTTATCACAGTCAACGGCTCTCCATCACTAGATAGCAATCCTATTGTATTGAATAGCCGTAGTTTCCAGATAAACTGCATTAAGTTTTCTGTCACCACCATAATTGTATTCTAAAAAATTAGATCCTGCAGATCAAAGGTTTATAATTTCCTAAATATACAATTTATCGGAATCATTTCACATAAACTACAAGCGAATCATTGGAAATCATTTGCTTTTCAAGAACCCTACCATTCAATTTTGGAGCAAGTATACCAGTATGCAGTTCTGTCTCAGATTGAAATACCCGTGCCTCATCCCAGAGACCAGCATCAATAAATGCTTGTAAGGTCTTCGCTCCTCCTTCAATGATAATAGACTGCACATCCATCAGGTACAATTGATAAAGAATGCTTTGTGGTAAATATAGACCATAGTTTTCAAGTTCAATATGCTTAATGTGTCCTTGCCAGTCTGTTTTTTTTGCATTAAACACAATGGTATCGGCTTTTTCATCAAAAATCTTAGCCTCTTGTGAAATGACTAAATCTCGATCTATCAACACACGAATTGGATGTTTACCTTTCCAATGCCTAACCGTCAAACTGGGATTGTCAATCCGAGCTGTATGGGTTCCTACTAAAATTGCATCCTCTTCTGCGCGCCAGCGATGAGTCAGTTGCTGGCTAGCTGCGTTGCTAATCCAAACCTGTTTATCCTCTTGACCTATCAAGCCATCTTTAGATTGGGCCCATTTTAAAATAACATAGGGGCGATGTTGGCTAATTCGTGTAAAAAAACGGCGGTTGAGCCAGATCGCCTCTTTTTCCAAAAGCCCAATTTCAACCTCAATACCAGCCTCTCTTAGTATTTCAATGCCTTTCCCATTGACCTTCGCATAGGGATCCAAACAGGCCACAAAAACTTTTAGCGGCTTTAGGTCGGCAATCATATTCGCACAAGGCGGGGTCTTACCATAATGTGCACAGGGCTCAAGACTCACATAAAATGTACTTGCAGCCAATAATTCTTTTGCCGTATCACCATACCTGTCCAACACCTGACTGACAGCATTCACTTCAGCATGAGGGCCTCCGTAAGGGGAAGTATACCCCTCCCCTATAATTTGGTCGTCATAAACGATAACTGCACCCACCATGGGGTTTGGGCTGACAGATCCTGCTCCTAGTTGAGCGAGGTCCAAGCAGCGTTGCATATATTGCCTGTGCATATTCATAATGCAAATCTATGAAAATCGTACCTTTGACACATGAGAATACTTCAAGATTTCGAATTAACGTTTCAACATGAACTAAATTCCATATATGACAAGGACGAAATAAAATCCATATTTCTACTTGTTGTGGAAGAACTATTGGGTATAAAAAGAATAGCATATCAATTGAAAAAAGGTGATTTAGTATCAGAAACGCATGCTATTCGCGTTCGGGACATTATTCAGGATCTCAAAAAAAACAAGCCTATTCAATATATTTTAAATAAGGCCGATTTTTATGGGGAATTTTTCGAAGTGAATGAATCCGTTCTGATACCGAGACAAGAAACAGAGGAACTTGTTGATTTAATCATAAAAAAACATGCTAGCTCATCTGGGTTAAAGGTCATTGATATTGGAACTGGTTCGGGTTGTATCCCTATTATTTTATCAAAACACTTAAAAAAACCACAGGTTACCACAGTAGATATTTCCAAAGAAGCCATCAATACCGCCAGAAAAAATGCGCAACGACTAGGACAAACCATTCGTTTCATCAATGCCGATATTTTAGAATGGGATTACGTCTTTTCAGACCAACAATACGATATTATCGTTTCCAATCCCCCTTATATCACACCAAATGAAAAACAGTACATGCAACAGAACGTATTAGCTTATGAACCTGAACTCGCTTTATTCATTGAAGAAAGTGCACCATTGATCTTTTATGATGTGATTTCCTCTTTTGCATTAAAACATTTGGTACCTAATGGCGATCTTTATTTTGAGATTAATCAATATCTGGGACCGGAAACAAAGGAACTCATAGAGAAAAAAGGCTTTGATCAAGTTCAGCTTATCAAGGATATCAATGGCGCTAACAGGATAATTCATGCAAAAAAGAGGGGCTAGCAAAAAATAATCTTTTTATTTATTAGACAGTTACCACCGATAAACCAAATTTTAGAACCAATAATTTGGAGCATATCGAAAGAAATTATACCTTTGCATCACTTTCAAAAACAGAAAGGATTCCGTAGCTCAGCTGGTAGAGCAATACACTTTTAATGTATGGGTCCTGGGTTCGAATCCCAGCGGGATCACAATAAAAAAAGCTAATCGCAAGGTTAGCTTTTCTTGTTCATACAGCTCAGGGCTCGATCTGTAGTAACTTAATAAAACTTACAATACTTACTTCAAAAGCGTCCCTAAGTTCATCAAAATTGAACTTTTGTTCAAAGTCTACATTGGCTATATCAGATATTTCTATCACTTCGAACTCAATATCATCCATCCCAGTTCCAAAAATAATTTCTCGATTAATTTTATAATTCTTATCATCATCAATTTGCAGTATGATGCTTAAAGTTATATCATTAGGTCGCTGTCCATTCTCATCTTCTACATCCTCTTTAAATGTATATGATATAGAAAACGTAAATATTTCTTTTTTACCTCCTTCGAGCGAATGAAGTATAAAGTTGTTCTTTTTTCTATAAATCACCTCTTTCTTTACTAATGATTCTACACCTGATTTAAGTAAACCAATATTAAGATCATTTTCTATTCGCAAAATTTCTCTATTTATAAATGATTTTAAATTCATTAGATTTTATTTATAATTTACATCATACTCACATTATTTCGTTGCAGATAATCATCAACAGATTTAAGGCTTCCATGCTCCTTTTCATCTTGTATTATTTTTCTAAATTACCCAAATCAACTTATTAAAATATCGGTAACACCAATTTTTTCAAAAAACTTAGCTCTCGATTATTTAACTTGAGTTTTTATCGAAAGCCCCAGCGTACTTCCAGTCCTTTTAAAGTGATCAATATCTCTTAAGCTAATACAGTAACCCATTCAAGTTTACCCCCCTCTACCAACTCGACCAGCCTCCATTAGACTCTCCAGAACGTCGAATACCTAAAGAAATTCGAAAGAAGGGCTAGCCAAATTCGATCCATCGGAAACTTAGTAAGGTATACAGAAACCATGAAACTGAGTTATTCGCGAGATATATTGAAAACTATTTGCATTTTAAATTGTCGTTATTATATAGAAAACAAATAATAGATCCATTATGAAAAAAATAGTGCCATTCTCCTTGATGTCAAGTACGCTATTATTAATGACAAGTTGCTCTGTGATAGAGAGTATTTTTAAAGCCGGTGTTTGGACAGGTATACTCATCGTTGTTGTTGTCGTTGCGCTTGTCATCTGGCTCATCAGTAAGCTTTTCGGCGGGTCCAAATAATATGTAGGAAGGAATCTTTCATGAAAATTGAAAGATTCCCGACCCTCTGTTCATTTCCACTTCGATCTCCTTTTCTCTAAACCTTCCTCCTCAACTCCCATAAATAAGTCTGCTACATTGAATTACTGTCGGTTTTTGCAAACTCCATTTGAAAACCTCTTTTTTATGTTATCTTTATAATTTAATAATTCATCATCGGAGTACAATTAAACCTGCGAAGCAGCATTCATAAAAATAATTCATTCGCTATTCAATAGCGAATGAACAATGATAAGAAATGGAGAGGAAAGAGAACATGAAAAGAATTACCTTGAAAGAGATTGGAAAACAATTAAACCTGTCACCGGGAACTATTTCCAAGGCGCTTAATGATAGTCATGAAATCAGTTCGGAAACAAAAAAAATGATTCTAGCTTACACGCAGAAGATTAACTACATACCAAACTTTTCGGCCAAAAGCCTAAAAACTGGACGCTCAAATACACTGGCTATTATTGTCCCTTTTATTTCAAGTTCGTTCTTCTTCGATTTTTACGAAGAAATCTCCCTGATACTATCCCAAACAAATTACCAGTTAATCCTACTCCAAACTTTCAACGATGAAAAAAAAGAAAAAGAAGCACTGGAACTCTGCGTACAAAGTAATATTGATGGTATTATCATTTCACCCGTAAAAAATGATTCCAGCTTATCTTTGTTGATGTATATCATGGAGCAGATATGCCCGATCATTATTTTTGACAGAATAAATCACCAACTTGACACCTTTAAAATCGGCATACAAAATAACAAGGTTATCTATCAAGCGACAGAAGAAATGATAAAAAATGGTCGCGAAAACATCATTTTACTACTGTGCAAAGACATTGGAGGTAATGCCAGCAGAATCAAAGGCTACAAAGATGCACTCTTCAATTGCTCAATTCCTTATAACGAACAAAATATTGTAGAAATATCTTATTCAAGCCCCAAAGATGATATTGATGAAGAGCTCGAAAGAAAAATAAGTAGTTTATTAAGCAACCCCATACCTCCAGATGCACTTCTATCGACCACGGACACCTTATCTTTAAAAGTCTTACATATATTAAATAAGTTAGCCGTAAAGATTCCAGAAAACATGAATTTAATAGGCTTCAGCAACACGCCTTTTGCGAATAGCTTGAACCCATCCTTGACAACTATTACCCAACCAACACGTCTTATGGCGGATAGATCCGTTGAGCTGCTGCTAGAGATGTTAAAAAATAGAAATAAAAAAAATTATTTCGAATTTGAAACTTATTTTTTAGACTGTAAAATAGAACATCGAAAATCAACTTCTGTATTTCGTGAATAAGCAGCGATCTTTTTAGACCAATATGAAACAGACGTTACCCAATTACCAACTTAACACCATTATATTCATTTATAAACATAAAATACAATATGTCTTTCAATTTCGATAACCATCCAGGACACAACTCAAGGAGATCATTCCTAAAAAAATCCAGCATCATTGCCCTCGGAAGTACTCTCCCAACCTCTTCGTTGTTATCCTTTACAAACCAATCAAAAGATCAAATCATTAAAGTAGGACTTATAGGCTGCGGCGGCAGAGGCACGGGCGCAGCGATACAAGCTTTACAGGCCGATCCAAATTGTCAAATTACGGCTATGGCAGACGTTTTCCAGGACCGTATGGACGAATCCTATGCCGCTTTGATGGAAGTTCGCCCAAAGCAAGTAAAAGTTGACAAAAACAACAAGTTCTTAGGTTTCGATGCCTTCGAAAAAGTCATCAATAGTGATGTAGATGTGGTATTACTAACCTCTCCTCCAGCATTTAGACCACTGCATTTAAAAGCTGCTGTTAATGCAAAAAAACATATTTTCTGTGAAAAACCCATGGCCGTTGACGTACCGGTACTACACAGTGTATTACAGTCAGTAAAAAAAGCAAAAGAATTAAACTTATCACTTGTTTCCGGCTTCTGCTTCCGCTATGATCTTCCAAACCGAGCGACATTTACTAAAGTTTTAGAGGGAGCAATAGGCCAAGTAAAATCAGTTAGTACGTTTCGCTATGGTGGCGAAGCGACTTATATCGACCCACGTCCAGAATGGAATAAAATGACCCAACAAATGAGAAACTGGTTTTATTACAACTGGCTTTCAGGCGATTTTATCGTAGAACAAGCAGTACACAGCTTAGATATGATGTCTTGGGCCATGGGGGACGTCATGCCTATTTCAGCGATGGGTACCGGGGGCAGACAAGTCCGTGTAGATTCAAAATATGGGAATATCTACGACCATTTTGCGATAGAATTTAAGTATGCAAATGGAGCCATCGGAACACACTTCTGTCGACAACAAGCTGGAGCCACCCCCAGAAACTCCGTGAGCATGTTAGGAACAGAAGGTATGGCCGAGGTCATCATTGGCGGAAAACATACAATAACTGGGAAAATGGACTGGAATTACACCGGAGCAAAAAACAATATGTACCAAACGCAACATGATGAGTTGTTTGCTGCAATCAGAAGTAACAAACCGATCAATGATGGCGAGTGGATGACCAACAGCACACTACTAGCTATTTGGGCACGCATGGCAGGCTATACAGGTCAAAACCTAACCTTTGATCAAGTAATAAATTCGAAAGAAAGCCTTGGCCCGGAGTTATCGTCTTATAATTGGGAACTTAACATAGACGGCCCCCCTATTGCTACACCTGGAAAGACAAAGTTTAGCTAACCTCCAAAACCTTATGAAAAGACTTATTTATTCTATTTTTAGTATATTACTGCTTAACAATAGTAACCTCCTTGCCCAAAAAAACACCTTATTTAATTTTGGTCAGGAAATCCAATGGGACGACTGGGTATTAAACAAGAAGAACCCAGAAAAAATTCATTGGATCAATGTCAATACAGACCCTGAAACATGGCGCATTGATAATGGTAATCTCATTTGCAAGGGAAAACCAATAGGCGTAGTGCGCTCGTCAAAACAGTATGAAAACTTTATTATCCATGTCGAATGGAACCATCAATACGCTGGCGGTAATTCTGGAATTTTCGTTTGGTCAGACGCCAAACCTGATCCATCCGGCAGGTTACCGGGAGGTGTAGAAGTTCAAATGCTCGAATTGGACTGGGTAAATCAGAATCATATTGATGGTAAGCAAGCGCCAATTGCCTACGTACATGGCGAACTCTTTGGCGTTGGTGGCGTTACGACAATACCGGACACCCCCCGTGGTACACGCAGTAAATCCATAGAAAACAGAGCTAAGGGAAAAGGCGAATGGAACAAATATACAATCATATGTATTGACGGCACAATCAAATTAGCTGTCAACGGAAAATTTGTCAACGGAATACGCAATTCAACTGTAAAAAAAGGCTACCTCTGTCTCGAATCTGAAGGGTCAGAGATTCATTTCCGTAATTTTAAACTGATTGCACTCGAACCCGGTGTCACAAGTGACCAACAGGTCGCAGCACTTATTACCCCATAGGTCACAATATACCAAAAAGCTCAAAATTCAAACAAATGGAATTTTGAGCTTTTATACAGCAAATACCCTTCACAGGACCTTGACAACCAAAATCAGTGCAAAAGACTATTTGATCAGATTACGCAATGCATGCACTGGCAAATCAATTTTTGTATCGTTCGACAAACGTCCTTTCAATGTATTCCATTGCAAACTATCAAGCCGGACAGAAGAAACACCTTCCGTTTTGATATCCAAAACATCGACCCTAGATTTATCACCTTTTCTATTAAAATAGATCTCCGAATTCTTAGCAAGGATATCGGCAGTCTTGTAATCCACCCGCGGCAACCCTAGATTGGTATTTGTGATATCAACATGTAAGTGACTGACAGGCACCGTATTTTTGTCGTCACGGTATCCAAAATCATCTATATGCGAATTCGTCAAAACCAAATTAAGTGTATTGATGACCGTTTCTCCACTTAAAGAAAAATTCTCAACACTGTCACCAACAATAGTGAACTCATCAAGTTTTGCAGAAAACTCGTTTATATCCGCCTTCTTCAATTTTATACTTTTCAGATCAGGTGTAAAAATATAGACCGACTTATAATACTTGTCACCACCCGCTAAAAAATCCAGCACCAGAAAACCATCAGCATCTACCTTCGCCTTTACAAAATCCCCCTGGCTCTTATTCACCTTCACCATAAACTTATCACTTTTCACCACATGTAAATTGATCCCCCTGGCATCCGAACCAAGGATTTGCAGTTTATCAAATTTACCTACAGGAAACGACCGGAAATAAACATCCGCCGCATCAGGGTTTGACACCTCCTTTTCTACATTTGTGTTATAAACGTTTGCATCTACCCTATTGATCCGAACAAAATAAGAGGCTACCAATGTCGGAACAACAAAAAGGAATATTGCGAGCCCTATCAATAATTTAGTACTTAATTTCATGATTCATTTTGATTAAAATTCTGTTCAACAAACTGTCTGTAACGTTGCTCCAATTCAGTTAGACCAATTTCCAATAAATAAATATTCCGAAAGAACAATGGAAGATCCTCTTCCAAAAAAACCGTCTTCCGGTAAGATTTAACATTCCGGACAGAATCCTCGGTCAAGAAAAAACCGATTCCGCGTTTATTCGCGATAATCTCCTTCTGTTGCAGCATATCATAGGTCCTCATAACTGTATTCGGATTAACCTCCAATTGAACTGCCAGCTCCCGTACCGAGGGCAGCTTGTCGTTCGTTTTCCAGGTTTCCATTAAAATATGATCACATACATATTCCGCAATCTGTAGATAAATCGCTTTGTTGGCATTAAATTCCATATTAAATCTCCTTCTCTTTTAACCTTAAAAAGGCAATCCCCCAGAATATCAATGTGAGCGCTATTCCTGTCATTGTAATTAGCCCAAAGATGTGATTTGAATCTGACCAATAATTATCATCCATGCGCCCCACTGTATTTTCCGTTTGTGTTTTCATGAGATACACAAAAAAAGACATCCATACCACGCAATAAAGCAACAGTGAGATCGCGGTCTTAATATATTGATAGCTCTTAAAAACAATACCCCCCATTAAAAATATTGCATTCAATACGACGGGTAAAAAACAGGCATAATACGCGCCACTCGGATAATCAACACTAAAAAAATATTGCCAGAACTCCACCGTAACCTGTTCACCAAGTTCATTTACCTCCGTTCTAATGGAAGGGCCAAAACCTCGCAAATAGGAAATGAAGGCTAGATCGATCAGATAATAGATCAGTAGATATGAGCTGATCCCAACGATCACCGTATAGAAAATACCGACCAGAAATTTCTCCAACTGAGAAGCAGGTATCATCAATTCAAAAATAGCTTTTGTCTTACGCCCCAGATCAGCAAAATAACTACTCGAGATCACAGTCATAAAAAACAATCCCAATACACAGAATAAAGGTGATCTAAAACTCAATACTGAATATACATGAGCAGAATCATTCTGAAGATGATCGTAATTGGTTCCTACATTGAATGCATAAAAACAAAAGATTACGCCCGCGATCACACCTATTGACATCAGATATATTCGTCCAAAACCGACCCATTGCCTACGGATCAGCGCAAAAAAACGTGTAGTATTAAACAGGTTTGACATATTCATCAACTTTAATGAGGTTTGTAATTTTTTCCTTTTGTTGTAACACCGCATTGAACAACAACTCCAGATCAAGTTTGGAATCTTCCGCCAGTATATTTGGAAGAATCACATTGAAGCCTCCAAGCGCCTCCTCCGCATGCAGCACATCAAAAGATAGTTCCTTCATCTTTTTAAAACAGAGCTTATCGGTAATCAGGTTAACAGGTGCATTCAAAGCCACCTTATGCTCATCAAGCAGAATAACCGCATCAATCAGATTATCCAGATCACGTACCTGATGAGTTGAGATAATTACGCAACGGTCGTCTGTGATGGCCGAAGCCATAATTTTACGAAACTGCGCTTTAGAAGGAATATCTAACCCATTCGTAGGTTCATCCATGATTATGATTTTCGTATTGGAAGCCAAACCGAAGGAAATAATGTATTTCTTTTTCTGACCATAGCTCATCTCCGCCAATTTTTGTTCTACCGGAATTTCAAATTCTTTGATCAAGCGATAAAAATGTTCCCGGTCAAAATTGGGATAAAACCCAGCATTGGCTTTTAAAAATTGTTCCGATTTTACTGCAGGCAAATAAAACTCCTCCGGAATAAAACTGATCTCCCGCAACAAAGAAGGCTCCCGTCGAGTTGGGTTGTGCCCCAAGACCTCAACCACCCCCGATACTGGATACACCAAACCAGCAATATTTTTCAGCAAGGTGGACTTACCCGCGCCGTTCTTCCCAAGCAATCCATAGATATGCCCCTGCTTCAAGATGAGATCCATTTGAAGAAAGAGTGGCCTGGATTTACTATAACTGAAATTTAGATTTTGGATAGTAATCATACTACTGTATTATTTAATTAATACACTAATATAGATACTAATTCTCGATGTTTCCAAAAAATATTTTAAAAAAATAAATCTGTACCCCCTATTTAATGGCTATCGGGTCGAGAGATCTGCACATATATTACAACTAAGAATCGGCAAAAAAAAAGGAAACAATAAGTTCATATAAAAACCATATTTACACTGATAAAAAGATAATTAAATAAAAAAATTATGAAATTCATAATGAAAAAACAAGGTCAGAACACATTATTTTCGCGCATACCTAAAACCGCTTCAATACGAAAAACTTAAAATTAGCGTCTTAAAAACACTTTTTCATTCCAATGAAGGAAAGTTACAATTACTAGCAAAAAGTCTCTCAAATCGCTTAAAAAACATCAAAAACCACATATCACACAACCTAAGCACCAAAGTAAGTTAAAATTGGAATTTGCCACCCCATCTTTGAGCTAATCTCTCTATACAATCTGGCCAAAAACCGCATCTGCAGGGCTCAGAAGCTAATTAACCTTAAGTTAACACTGACCACGAGACAATCTTAAATAATTAATAATCAACATTATAAAAATACTATATAAACAAAATAATCATATTAAATTCAAACCTCATTTTATCATCTTCTCATTCAACGATAGAACTCAGCAATCATTTTTGCCCGAATCTGCTTCGCAGTCACCACAATAATCAGTTGGCTGAAGTGTTTTTTTAATATATTTTATGTTCATCTTTGTATCGCTATGACTTCTATTTACGCCTTTATTTTAGCATTACACTCCACCTGGCGATGGATTGTTTTGATCATTCTTATAGTTAGTTTATTACGTTTTGCTTATCAAAAAAAGAAGAGACTCCCCTTCACCCCTACCGATAATTTTTTAAAAAAGGCCGTCATTATTGCTTTTTATATGCAGGTATTAATGGGTATCATACTCTATATATTAAGTCCGATCACACAATATTTTCTAACACATTTCAAAACGGCTATACACTTACGACAGATCCGTTTTTTCGGAATGGAGCATAGCAGCATGATGATTCTCGCAGCAATCTTTCTGCTCATTGGTAGTCTAAAAAGCAAAAACGCCGATACAAATGATCGACGTTTTAAAATTTTACTCATTTGGTTTGGTCTCGCTTTATTGATCGTGTTAAGTTCTATTCCCTGGGAATTTTCTCCTTTGACCAGTAGACCAAGTTTCCGTTCTTTTTGATCAGCTATTCTTCCACTCTCCTTTTCGTTTATCACGCATTGCCGCCATCCCTTCTCTAAAGTCTGCTGTCTGACGAAGTTTAGCAAGCTCATCCAAAAGAAACGCATATTTATCCGTCAACGAATTTTCTTTCAATTTACGAAGCGCCCCAAACCCCTTTGTAATAGCCAAGGGTGCATTCGCTACAATAGTTCTTTTCAATGTATCTAATTCGGCCTCCTCTGGCTCCAAAATTGCATAAAGCAACTCCTTTTCCAGCGCCTCTTCTGCCGAGAAAGACCGACCTTGAATACAAAGATCCATTGCTTTACGTTCGGGCATATACTCCAGGAGCAACGCCAATACCTGAAAAGGGAAAAGACCGATCTTCACTTCCGGCAACGAGAATCGCACGTGCGGCATAGCAAACAAATAAGTACAGGACAGGGCAATTAAAAACCCACCTGCAATCACATCACCCCTAACGACACATATCGACGGTTTATCTAAATTAGCAAACAGTTCGGCAAGCGATTTCTCTACCTTGGGAATCCGAGGATTAACTTCATCAACCAACGGGTCTTCAAAAGCTTTCAGATCCATCCCGGCACAAAATACTGGTCCTTCGGCTTCAACCTGTATCAGACGAATCTCCGGATCCGAATTGGCTAATGCCAAAGCATAGGCAATCTCACTCACCATGGTAGGACTAAAAGCATTCCTTTTCTCCGATCGCGCAAGCGTCAATATAAACACATGCTGTTCGCGTTGTACCTTTATGAAATTCAATTTTTCCATTTATTCTATCTACAAGATCATCTGTCTAAAGCTCTCCTCCAAGGTCATCTTTTCTATCAAACTCCCCCTACCGAAAATATCCAGCAAAATTTCCGAAGGAATATTTCCGACCAAATCATCTTTGGCAAATGGACATCCACCGTAACCCAACAATGCCCCTTCAAACTTACGGCAGCCGGCATCGTAGGCAGCCTGAACCTTTGCAAGGCTATCTTCCCGCCTTGCATGAAAATGCGCTCCTATAGCGAGCTGCGGATAACGCATAAGGACAAGACCGAAGAGATCGGTAATCTGTCCGACATTCGCCTCTGAAGTCGTATCCGCCAGAGAAAATTCGGCTACACCAAGCTGCATAAGCCGATCGATCCATTCTTCGACCAGATCTACTGACCAGAGGTCACCATATGGATTGCCAAAAGCCATGCTGATATACACCACTAATGTCTTACCATAGGTATCAGCCAAGGTTTTCATTTCCTTCAATTGCTGATAAGAATCATCCAGCCCCCTATTCGTATTGCGCAACTGAAAGGTTTCTGATATAGAAAAAGGATAACCTATAAAATCTATTTTCTCCTCCTGAACAGCCTCTTGGACACCTCTCAGATTGGCGACAATTGCCAATAACTTTACCCGATCATTATTCAAAACACCATTCAGGACTTCTTTTGTGTCCGCCAACTGCGGAACCGCTTTTGGAGAAACAAACGAACCAAAATCAATCACATCAAATAAGCCACTTTCTATCAACGTATTGATATGTTTGACCTTCTTATCTGTCGCAATAAAATTATGCAGCCCCTGAATGGCATCTCGTGGGCAATCGACCAATTCAACCGGATCTTTCATATTATACTATAAAATATCTTTCTCAATTTCGCGGGCAATCACCATCTTTTGGATACTGGAAGTCCCCTCACCTATTGTACATAATTTGGCATCACGAAAGAACTTCTCTGCAGGATAATCTTTTGTAAAACCATATCCACCAAAAATCTGTACAGATTCATTTGAAACACTTACTGCTGCTTCAGAAGCATACAGTTTGGCCATCGCGCCAATTTTGGATACGCGTTCACCATGATCTTTGAGATAACCCGCTTGACGAGTCAATAGCTCACTGGCCTCCACTTGAGTAGCCATATCTGCCAGGGCAAATGAAACAGCCTGAAAATCGTAGATCTTTTTACCAAACTGCTCTCTTTCATGTGCATATTTTAACGCACATTCATAAGCACCACGTGCAATACCCAAAGACAGGGCCGCAATGGAGATTCTTCCCCCATCCAAAAGCTTCAGAGCCTGCACAAATCCTTGACCTTCCTCACCGATGAGCTGATCGCGATGAATCCTACAGTTATCAAAAAATAAACATGCCGTCTCCGAAGCACGCATGCCTAATTTATTCTCTTTTTTTCCTGCAGTAAAGCCTGGCGTGTCCTTTTCAACGATAAAAGCGGACATTCCTTTTTTATCACCCTTTTGCCCCGTCCGAGCGATCACAACAGCGACACTCGAACTAATGGCATGAGTAATAAAATTCTTCGAACCATTCAACACATAGTAATCTCCATCCCTTTCAGCAAAGGTGGTCATACCACCGGCATCCGAGCCTGAGCCAGTCTCTGTAAGGCCCCAAGCACCAATCCATTCCGCAGTAGCTAATTTCGGAAGATAGCGTTTCTTCTGTTCTTCATTAGCAAAACTCAAAATATGATTGGTACATAATGAGTTATGCGCCGCCACCGAAAGTCCGATCGATCCACAAACTTTGGAGATTTCATCCAGCACGGTGATATACTCCTGATAACCTAGGCCCGAACCTCCGTATTCCTCTGGAACGATAACGCCCATGAAACCATGTTCACCTAATTTTTTAAAAACTTCTATTGGAAATAGTTGGGCTTCATCCCATTCCATCACATAAGGTTTGATATGATACTGTGCAAAATCGCGTGCACTCTGTCTGATCATATCCATTTGTTGTTTATTTTCAATAAACATAAGCATGAATATTAAATTTACAATCGGTAATACAATTCAAATATATCAAAATATTTAGGAATAAAATTGCAAATATTTTAAAATTTTATTTTAAATTTATCTAAAAATAAGAAATTCTTAATCATATCGCTTTTTAAACCAGAATTATAAACTATGAAGGAGCTGCTCGCATTACTTCGCCAAAAAAGAGAAAATTTAAAACTCGGTGGTGGCATCGATAAAATCAAAAAACTTAAAGAGAAGGGTAAGCTGTCGGCATGGGAAAGAATAGCATACTTACTAGATCCAGACCGGGAATACCTCGAAATAGGCATGTTTGCTGGAGAGGGTATGTACACTGAACACGGAGGCTGCACCAATGCCGGCTGTGCAGCGGTATTGGGTTATGTTAAATCCAAACTTTGCGTTATCGTTTCCAACGACGCCACAGTAAAAGCTGGAGCCTGGTTTCCAATCTCGGCAAAGAAAAATCTTCGTGCACAGGAAATCGCCATGGAAAACAACCTTCCGATAATATATCTGGTGGATTCCGCGGGTGTTTTTCTACCGATGCAAGATGAAATCTTCCCCGACAAAGAACACTTTGGACGAATATTCCGTAATAATGCACGCATGTCTTCCATGGGTATTCCGCAGATTGCCGCGATCATGGGCAGCTGTGTCGCAGGTGGAGCCTACTTACCCATCATGTCGGACTATGCTTTCATTGTTGAAGGTACTGGATCTGTATTCCTAGCTGGCCCCTATTTGGTTAAATCCGCTATTGGGGAAACAGTAGATGCCGAAACACTCGGTGGCGCTTCCACACATTCCGAAATATCAGGTGTTACGGACAATAAGTTCCCCGACGACCAAAGTTGTCTCACAGCAATTAAAAACGTAATTGATAAAATCGGTGGTCATGCAAAAGCAAATTTCAATCGGAAAGAAAGCCTGCCTCCAAAAACAGACCCCGAAAAAATTATAGAAATTCTTCCGGAAGATCGAACCAAACCTTACCGTATGCAAGACATCCTCGAAGCGATTGTTGATGCAGAAACACTGGAGGAGTATAAACCCGATTATGGCAAAACCATTATATGCGCACTTGCACGTGTAGATGGATGGGCTGTGGGTATCGTCGCCAACCAACGGGAAATCATTAAAGCGAAGAAACCCGGTAATGCGATGGAAATGCAAATGGGTGGCGTTATCTATAGTGACTCCGCAGACAAAACTGCACGCTTTATTATGAACTGCAACCAACAAAACATACCGCTTGTCTTCTTTCAGGATGTCACCGGATTTATGGTCGGCAGCCGATCCGAACAAGGTGGAATTATTAAAGATGGCGCCAAAATGGTCAATGCAATGGCAAATTCCGTTGTACCCAAATTTACGTTCATCGTAGGAAATAGCTACGGAGCAGGAAATTACGCGATGTGCGGTAAGGCTTATGATCCTCGGTTGATCTATGCTTGGCCAAGCGCTCAGATGGCCGTCATGAGTGGCGCCGCAGCTGGCAAAACGCTATTTCAAATCCAGGAGTCAGCATTAAAAGCCAAAGGGAAGGAAATCAATGAAGAAGAAAAGAATATACTATTGAAATCCATTGAAGACCGATATAATGAGCAATTAAGTCCCTACTATGCCGCTGCCCGACTTTGGGTAGATGGAATTATTGCCCCTGCGGAAACTAGAAAAGTCATCAGCATGGGAATAGAAGCCGCTAATGAAAAGCCTATTGTCGAACGATACAATGTTGGGGTAATTCAGGTATAAGTATAATACGAAAAACGTTCAGACGACAATAACTGCCTCAGTAATAATAAAGCGCTCCTGTATTGCATGATACAGGAGCGCTTTATTTAAAGGGTTCCACGAACCTTTTATTGTTTATACCTTCACCATATTTTACTGATGATTTCAAATTCAGCCATCCCCACTTTATTTTATTGTGCTACAAATCCCTTTAATTGTAGCATTTTTTTTCTTAAAAAACCATTTCGGGTATATTTTCATCGGCAATTAATTTTCCGGCGGTTGCAGTTCTTATTTCATCAACACTTACACCTGGGGCTCTTTCTAAAAGCTGGAAACCTCCGTCTGGTAGAATTTCGTAAACACCTAATTCAGTGACAATTTTCTTTATGCACTTTACGCCTGTTAATGGAAGTGTACACTCCGGGAGAAGTTTACTTTCACCACTTTTATTAACTTGTTGCATGGCAACGATAATATTTTTGGCAGAGGCGACAAGATCCATGGCGCCGCCCATTCCTTTTACCATTTTTCCAGGGATCTTCCAGTTAGCGATATCACCGTTTTCGGAAACTTCCATGGCTCCTAAAATGGTTAAATCTACTTTTTGGGCTCTAATCATCCCAAAACTTAGTGCTGAATCGAAAACTGCAGAACCTGGCAATGTGGTAATGGTTTGCTTGCCTGCATTAATCAAATCTGGATCTTCGCTGCCTTCGAAAGGAAAAGGTCCCATCCCCAAAAGTCCATTCTCGGATTGCAGAACCACATTAACGCCTGCTGGAATGTAATTCGCTACCAAAGTTGGAATTCCTATACCTAGGTTAACGTAACTATTATTTTTAATTTCTTTTGCAATACGTTGTGCAATTTGTTCTTTAGATAGTGCCATAATTTAGTTTTTAGGTCTTACGGTTCTTTGCTCGATTCTCTTTTCGTAATGTTCTCCCTGGAAAATTCTGTGCACATAAATTCCCGGAGTATGAATTTCGTCTGGATTTAGTTCGCCAATCTCTACCAACTCCTCGACTTCGGCAATGGTTATTTTACCAGCCATAGCCATTACAGGATTAAAGTTTCTAGCTGTAGAACGAAAGATAAGATTGCCTGCTTTGTCGCCTTTCCACGCTTTAACAATAGCAAAATCGGCATCGAAAGCATATTCCAAAAGATAATCTTTGCCTTTAAAGTTTCTCACTTCTTTGCCTTCACCTATTTCGGTTCCAACTCCTGCTGGTGTATAAATAGCTGGCATTCCGTATCCTGCAGCCATACAACGTGTCGCCAAAGTGCCCTGCGGGATTAGTTCTACTTCCAATTCTCCGCTTAGAAGCTGCCTTTCGAATTCGGCGTTTTCGCCAACGTAAGATGAAATCATTTTTTTGATTTGCTTTTTTTGTAAAAGTAAGCCTAAACCAAAATTATCCACACCCGCATTATTAGAAATACAGGTTAAATCTTTCACTTCTTTTTTTACCAGCTCGGCAATAGAATTTTCGGGAATGCCACAAAGCCCGAAGCCACCTAACATTATGGTCATTCCGTCTTCGATGCCATTGCAGGCTTCTTGTACATTTTTTACTGTTTTATCTATCATTATTAGCGTTATTGGGTTAAAAGTATTTCAAACTGATGTTTGATTTTATCATGAATTGGGTTTCCTAAATCAACTGAATAACATTGGCCATATCCTCTTTGCTTACCATCTCCACCCTCGTATGTATGCAACCTAATCATAATGGTTGTGAAATTAACGTTGAAGGTACCCATTGGAATGTGCAAATGCGTTGGTATCTGTACCCGTTTCACTGCGAAATACATGTTCATTGTAATTTAATGTCGATCCACTAAACCACTTCGATCCAAAAAAGCTATTGCTGTTCGCTGGATAAGCGAATACACTGCTAAAACCTAAATGAAATTTTATAGTCAAGTAAGTTGCAACATCCAGCCAAAAATCAGCAATAGTTGAAGTTGACCATGCCCATAGATCATGATAAGACGCGAAGGATAATTGATATCGCTGTTCGATATACTGTTTGAATTTATTGATCTCAGATTGAGATTTTTGTTCTTCTATCGGGCTCCAGAGTAATTTTCCCATAATAGTTGGATATAAAAAACGGTTATACCCAAACTTAGCTAAATTTGCTTTTATATGCAATTTTAATTGCAGCGCATAGCAGAACAAATAGATAATAATAAATATTATATTAAAATATTATTCGGGAATACACGCGATTAATCAAATAAACGAGATAAATACAGCCTATTTTTTAAAGTATCTCAATTTCTGTCCCTTCAACAGTAGGGTGGCCGGTGCATAATAAGATCCGCCCATTTTCCATTTCGCGATCGGTTAACACTTCGTTATAATCCATTCGGACTTTCCCCTTGGAACATTGTGAGATACATGTACTGCACATGCCAGATTTGCAAGAATAAGGTAGCTTGATTTTATGCTCCAATCCTACATCCAGAATAGATTTATTATAAGGGATCTCAAGATCATAGCTTTCGCCTTGAAAATGTAATTTGATTCGATAGGATGTGGTATCAATCTCTTTTTCAGATTCATCGTCATCATCCTCTTCATTTTCAGGCAATAAAAATGTTTCTCTTTTAATCTGATTGGCATCGAAGCCCATACCCAAAAGTGTAAAACGACATAAATCCATATAAATCACTGGTCCGCACGTATAAAATAGTGCTTCCTCTTTTTCCCCCACAAGATGATCTTTGACAATGGAAAGAATATAATCCCTGTTCAGGCGGGCTTTCATCAGATATTTGCTGTTGGAATAAATCCAGACAATTGTTAAACGATCTGGGAATTGCATGGCCCATTCCTCTAGCTCCTCACGGAATGGCGTTTGATCAGAGGCACTGTTGCTATATATCAATACCACCTTAGACTTATCTTCAACAAGTAGCGCAGTTTTAAGAATGGAATACAAAGGTGTTATACCAATACCTGCTGCAAATAGAAACAAAGTTCTTACTTTATGCGCATCAGGTTCATAAGTAAATAATCCCTGTGGTTCCATGGCCTGAACAATATCCCCTTCGGCAATAGTATGATGAAGCAATCTTGATATCTCTCCATTTTCCACACGTTTTACGGTAATACTTAATGGCTCGTCATAATCCGGCGAACTATTAAAAGAATAGGAACGACGAACCTCCCGATCACCAAACATAAATGAAAGTGTAATAAATTGTCCCGCTTTGTATCTGGGATAGTCGCCCGCAAGAGATTCCAACTGAAAAGTAATATTATTATTGGGTTGGGGAATTATCTTTGCTATTTGTAATGCGTACATAGTTCAAATATACTGTCGAATTTTGGCTTACACAAATGTAAAAACCAGAATGGAAATAGGCTTTTTCAGATACAATTTATAACAATTTTGTTGTATTACAATTGGCAGACAATTCTTGTACAATATTTGTAGAATTTCACGTTATATTTATATCGAAACTTATTATAATAAGATTATATGCAAACACGCAGAAACTTCCTTCAAAATGCAGCAAAAGCCACATTGGGTATTGCTGTATCTGGATCAATATTACAAGATATTGCTTCCGCGAAAGCAACTGAATTAAATGCCGCTACCTTAAAGTTTTCCCAAGTAAAGTTACCTTTCAGTTATGCCGCATTGGAGCCTAATATTGACGCCTTGACGATGGAAATCCATTATACAAAGCATCATATGGCCTATATCAATGCTGTCAACGAAGCTATTGTTGCTGAGGCGATCAAAGAAACTTCAGAGGAACAGCTTTTAGCTAATATATCCAAATATTCCCCGAAAGCCAGAAATAACGCTGGCGGAGCCTGGAATCACAATTTCTTTTGGGAAAGCCTGTCCGACAAAGCTAGTCAACCATCAGAAAAATTGCTGACGATGATCAATAAGTCCTTTGGCTCATTAGACAAATTTAAGGAGCAATTCGCTGCCGCAGCGACAAGCCGCTTCGGTTCAGGCTGGGCCTGGTTGATTCTTGACGATTCGGGGAACCTAAAAATAACTTCTACACCAAATCAGGATAATCCATTAATGGATGTTGCTGAAGTAAAAGGTATCCCAGTTTTGGGACTCGACGTTTGGGAACATGCTTATTACTTACATTATCAAAACAAGAGAGCGGACTATATTAAAAATTGGTGGAATGTCGTCAATTGGAAAAAAGTAAATGAGCGACTCGCATAATAATATAAAAAAAGCTCGATCTAAAGATCGAGCTTTTTTTATATTATATTCCGCAATAAGACCTACTATCCCAATACAGTTTTAAGTTTGTTTACCTGAAAGTCAATCAGTTTCTGAAGAGGCCCTGATGCGATCATTTTCATCATCATATTCAGATCTGCATCAATTATAAATGTAGCTTTTGTCACAATATCTGATACTGCTTGCAGTTCCCAACGCAATGTAACCTCAAAAGGAGCTTTTTCAGAAGGAATCAGTTTGATCAATTGATTTTCCACACGCTCATCCACTCTTAACGCTAATTTTGCCATATTTTGAATGGTAAATCGCGCTTCGTCCGATGTTGAAGACCAATTATAGATATTTTCAGGCATTAACTGCTCATGATTATTGAGATCGGTTAAAAAAGCAAATACCTCACCGACATTTCTGTTGATTTCTGTTGTGTTCTGAATAGTAGTCATAACGGTAAATTATTCATCTTTATTGAAAATTTTCACCCCATCCTGCAGGGTTCAATCGCCATTTTTTCAAAATTTCAACATCTTCCTCCAATACGTAACCATTTTCAGCGGCGACTTGAATCAGAGCATCGTAGTTACACAAGCTGAAATAAGGACATTTTGCATCAGCAAAATTATCAGTCGCTTGTTGTAATCCGTACGTAAATATGGAAACCAATCCAACAACATTACAACCCGCTTCACGCAATGCTTTGACCGCGATCAAGCTGCTTTTTCCTGTCGAAATTAGATCTTCAACTACAACTACACGCTGCCCACTAACGACTTCACCTTCAATCATATTTTGACGTCCATGATCTTTAGCTGAGCTTCTAACATAAGAAAATGGTAAGCCCAAATCCTGTGCTACCAACACGCCTTGTGGAATACCTGCCGTAGCAACTCCAGAAATCATATCTACAGATCCAAACTCTTCTTGAATAAGCTTAGAAAGCTTCTGACGAATATACGTGCGTATCGCTGGATGAGATAAAGTGATACGGTTATCACAGTAAATTGGAGACTTCCAACCCGACGCCCAAGTAAAAGGACTTTTAGGTTGCAATTTTATTGCTTTAATTTGCAATAAGGATTCAGCAACTTTTTGTTCAACCTCATTTAAATTATTCATGGCGCAAATTTATAAAATTTATATGAACGAAACCGTGCTAATTTTAGCCGATTTTGTTCCTTCGAAAACCGAAAACACGCAAACAATTAGTATTCAAGACATTGAACTTCAAAAACTTTTCAAACAATCTGAAATTGATAAAGTTCCAAAGACATATCTCTACGTCAATAGGGATTTCGAAACCGTATTTCAAAACCTAAAAAGCAAGTTAAAAATCATTAAAGCTGCTGGTGGACTGGTTAAAAACGGTGATGGTGATTACCTTTTTATCTACCGCTTGGGTAAATGGGACCTCCCGAAGGGCAAAGTTGAAGACAATGAAAAGATGAAAGAAGCCGCTGTACGTGAAGTAGAAGAAGAATGTGGTATTAAAATCAACTATTTAGGTAAAAAGATCATCACATCCTATCATACATACTATCTACGTAATGGAGAATTTGTATTAAAGGCAACCAATTGGTATGAAATGGGCGTTAATAAAGTTCCGAAATTAATACCACAAACAGCTGAAGACATTACAAAGGCAGAATGGCGCCCTGTAGATCAATTTGATGAAGTCCGGGCCAATACCTATCCGATTATAGAAAATATCATTAAAAAAGTGAAATAGGCCGTCTTTTGAGGTTCATTTGACAGTAATCCATGAGATCATTCTTACTTTTATACTATGGAAAATATAACAGGAAAAAGGGCCTTAGTGACAGGTGGAGCAAAAGGGCTTGGGAAAGCCGTTGCTGTTGCATTGGCTAAAGAAGGCGTACACGTTGCGATCACAGGAAGAAACGAAACAGCATTGAAGCAGACTGCTGATGAGCTTAAAACGTTAGGCACACAAGTTACCTATGCTGTATTTGATGTGTCAGATAACGTGGCTGTACAGCAGGGAATTAATAATCTCAATGAAACCTTTGGCAACTTTGATATTCTTATCAACAATGCGGGCATATCTTCCTTCTCCACTGTAATGGATATGGAGGTGCAAGACTGGACTGCGATTATCAATGTTAATCTATTGGGAACTTATTTTGTTACAAAAGCAGTCCTGCCACAACTAATTGAAAAAAATCAGGGTGATATTGTCATGGTCTCTTCTACAGCTGGATTGAATGGGGCAGCTACGACTTCAGCATATAGTGCTTCAAAATTTGGTGTTATTGGATTTGCAGATTCATTGATGCGTGAAGTACGTAAAAATAACATTCGGGTCTGTACCCTAATGCCAAGTACCATTGCATCGGATATGTCCAAAGATCTCGGTCTGACAGACGGTGACCCCGAAAAAGTATTACAACCAGAAGATTTCGCGGAACTAATTATCGCGAATTTAAAATTGCCTAGAAGAGCGATGTTAAAATCAGCCTCTTTATGGTCTACAAATCCATAAAAACCACTATTGCGAGCCTTCAGCGTTGTTAAAGGCTCGCAATAGAATTATTTGTGATCTATCACCACCGTCCTTAGACAGGAGCTCACTACATCCGTCTAATATAAACAAGAAATTATGAGTAAACTATTTTCATCGATAAACATCGGTTCCTTAAACCTGAAAAATCGCTTAGTTGTTTCCCCTATGTGCCAATATTCTGCTGAAGATGGTTTTGCAAACAACTGGCATCTTGTCCACCTTGGTCAATTTGCCATTGGAGGCGCAGCAGCAGTCATACAGGAAGCAACAGCCATCGCACCCGAAGGTAGAATCAGCTATGGAGACCTTGGAATATGGGATGACCAGCATATTGACAAACTAAAAGAGATAACAGCTTTTATCAAAGCAAATGATGCCGTCCCCGGTATTCAGCTCGCGCATGCCGGCCGCAAAGCCAGTAGCAACAAGCCCTGGCTTGGTCGTGGTCAATTTGCACCTTCAGAAGCCCTAGGATGGCAGACTGTCGCGCCATCTGCACTGGCTTTCCATTCGGGAGATTACGTCCCCAAAGAGCTTAAAATAAATGAGATTGAAGAAATCATCGAAAAGTTTGGACAAGCTGCCAAAAGAGCCATCCAAGCTGGTTACGAAATCATCGAACTCCACGCAGCACATGGTTACCTCATCCACCAGTTTCTCTCCCCTTTGTGCAACCTACGAACAGACCGGTTTGGTGGTACATTTGAAAATAGAATACGCTTCCTGCTGGAGATCATCAAACGGGTAAAACAGGAAATATCAACGCAAAGTCTATGGGTACGTATTTCTGCGACAGATTGGGCCCCAGATGGCTGGGATCTGGATCAATCCATAGCCTTATCACAGCTCTTGACCGAGCAGGGAATTGATATCATTGATGTATCGAGCGGTGGAGCAGTTTCCCATCAAAAAATTGATGTCGGCCCTGCCTATCAACTTCCATTCGCCCTCGCGATCAAAGAAAAAACTGGAAGTAAAACGGCTACTGTCGGAATTATTAAAACAGCAACTCAGGCCGCCGATATTATTGAGAAAGATCAGGCGGATTTAATTATGATCGCTCGGAGTTTTTTAAATGATCCACATCTCCCATTACACTTTGCAAAAGAATTATCCGTAGACATCCCCTGGCCAAAACAATACGAAAGAGCAAAATGAAATTAAGCTTAAACAAAATACATCATATTGCGATCATATGTAGCAATTATCAGCAGTCGAAAAAATTCTATACCGAAATCCTCGGCCTTGAAATCTGGCAGGAACATTATCGGCAAGAGCGGGATTCATACAAATTGGATTTAAAACTCAACGAAACCTACATCATTGAACTATTTTCCTTTCCCTCCCCCCCTAATAGACCTAGTTTTCCTGAAGCTGCTGGTTTAAGACATTTAGCTTTTGAAGTCGATAATCTGGATACGGAAATACATAAATTAGAACAGGCGGGTATCGCACATGAAGGGATAAGGATCGACGAACTAACACAAAAAAGATTCACTTTCTTTGCCGACCCCGATCAGCTTCCGATAGAACTTTACGAACGTTAAAACAAAAAAAGCGTTGATTTTCATCAACGCTTTTTTATTATGTCGTAAATCGGAATATTACAGTTTACGTTTTACTTCTACTTGTTCGTAAGCCTCTACGATATCACCTACCTGGATGTCGTTGAAACGGTCAATGTTCAAACCACACTCGTAACCTTGTGCAACCTCTTTGACGTCGTCTTTAAAACGTTTCAGGGAAGCCAATCTACCTGTATGGATAACCACACCTTCTCTGATTATGCGGATATCATTATTTCTATTGATTTTACCTTCTCTAACCATACATCCCGCAATGGTACCCACTTTAGAGATTTTAAATGTTTCCCTAATTTCAACCTCAGCGACAATTTTCTCTTCAAATTTCGGAGCCAACATACCTTCCATCGCAGATTTAATCTCTTCGATAGCATCATAGATGATAGAGTATAGACGAACGTCGATTTGCTCATTCTCAGCCAATTTACGTGCATTTTGTGTTGGACGTACTTGGAAACCAATGATGATCGCGTCAGAAGCAGATGCCAATAATACATCTGATTCAGAGATCGCACCTACTGATTTATGGATAATATTTACTTGGATCTCATCTGTTGACAATTTCAACAATGAATCTGATAATGCTTCAATAGAACCATCCACATCACCTTTTACGATAATATTAAGTTCCTTAAAGTTACCGATAGCCAAACGACGACCGATCTCATCCAAGGTAATATGTTTCGTTGCACGCATACCTTGTTCACGTTGTAACTGAAGGCGTTTGTTTGCTACAGTTCTAGCCTCAGATTCGCTTTCAAGAACATAAAGCTTATCCCCAGCTGTAGGTGCTCCAGCCATACCTAAAATCTGTACAGGTACAGAAGGTCCCGCTTCTTTAACACGTTCGCCTCTTTCATTGGTTAGCGCTTTCACCTTACCAGAATGCGAACCTGCCAAAATTGGATCTCCGACACGAAGCGTACCTCCTTGAATCAATACTGTAGTTACAATACCACGGCCTTTGTCCAACGCTGCCTCGATCACCGAACCAACAGCACGTTTTTTCGGATCAGCTTTCAAATCCAACATTTCAGCTTCCAGAAGAACTTTTTCTAAAAGAAGATCAACATTTTCCCCAGTTTTCGCAGAAATCTCTTGCGCTTGGAACTTACCGCCCCAATCCTCAACTAAGATATTCATTGCAGAAAGCTGCTCACGGATACGATCAGGATTTGCACCAGGTTTATCCACCTTCGTAAATGCAAATACGATTGGTACACCTGCTGCTTGTGCGTGATTGATGGCCTCTTTCGTTTGTGGCATGACTGCGTCATCCGCCGCAACAACGATAATAACGATATCTGTTACTTTGGCACCACGTGCACGCATCGCCGTAAAGGCTTCGTGACCCGGTGTATCCAAAAATGTAATTTTACGATCATCATCCAATTTCACCGCGTATGCACCAATATGCTGTGTGATACCACCCGCCTCACCAGAAGTAACGTTTGCTTTACGGATATAATCTAACAAAGATGTTTTACCGTGGTCAACGTGTCCCATTACTGTTACGATTGGAGCTCTAGGCACCAAATTCGCTTCAGTATCTGCTTCCTCTAGTTCCGCAGTTTCCTCATCTTCAGGTTTAATAAATTCAACTTGATAGCCAAACTCATCTGCTACGATAGTCAAAGTTTCCGCATCTAGACGTTGGTTGATAGACACAAACATACCTAAACTCATACAAGTCGCGATAATCTGTGTTACTTGAACGTCCATCAAATTTGCTAGCTCATTTGCTGTAACAAATTCTGTGACACGCAATACCTTCGCCATCAATTCTTGCTCCATTGCAGCTTCTTCCGCATGTTGAGCGACATCATCACGTTTCTGACGTCTCAACTTCGCACGTTGTGCAAACTTACCGGATTTACCCGCTCCACTTAAACGAGCAAGTGTTGCTTTGATTTGATCTTGGATTTCCTTTTCAGAAGGTTCTTCTTTATTCTCAACAGGTCTTCCTTTTCCTCTATTGTCAAAACGACCATGTTGCGGTCTTGCTCCACCTTGTCCTGGTCTACCTTGATGCTGGTTGTTTCCACCTTGCCCTGGTCTGCCTGGATGCTGGTTGTTTTGTCCGGGACGGTTGTTCGGAGTGTTGTTGTTTCCTTGATTGCCACCTCTGTTCCCTTGTTGGTCACGGTTGTGGTTATTATTTCCATCACGAGGACCACGGTTCTGGTTGTTATGACCCTGACCTTGTCCCGCATTCGGATTTACTGGACCAATTGGATTCGTGCGCTTACGTTTACGTTTCTCATTATTATTTCCAGCATTTGAAGATGATGCCACAGGTTTGTGCGAAGGTCTAGCAGAAGGCAATTCAATCTTACCAATTACTTTAGGACCAGTCAATCTTTCTGCACGAGCAGAAATAATATCATCTCCTTCTTTTTTCACAGGCTCCACTTTTGGAGTTACTGGTACAGCAGCTTTAGGTGCTGTTTCGTCTTTTTTCTTTTCTTCTACCTTCACAGGTTCGGTTTTTGTCTCTACAACCGGAGTTGCTTTTACTTCAGTTTTATCTACTTCAGGTTTGGGAGCTTCTACCCGAGGTGCCACGACTTCGGTTTTTTGCGCTATAACCTTTGGTTCTTCTTTTTTCGCTTCGATGACCGGAGCTTTAACTTCGGCTTCTTTCTGCTCTACTACTTTCTCTACGACCTTAGTCTCTACAGGTGTGTCATGCGTAATTTTAGGTTCCTCCTTGGAAGACTCCTCTTTTTTAGGCTTGTTACCACCTCTATTCAGGGCATCAAGATCAATTTTGCCAACCACTTTCATACCACCTTGATGAACAGGTTCCTCAGGCTTGGCAGGAGTGACTTCTTTGACAGATGGGATTTCTACAGTATTCTTAACCAAGATTTCTTTTGGTTCCTCATGTTCTTCAAAATCCTCATTTCTAGACGATTCTTTAGGAGAAGTGGACGGCGACTCCTCACGACGAATTTTGCCAATAACAATTTGTTTAGCTTCATCTTTCAGTGATTTGTCTCCCTGAAACTCTTTTAACAGCACACCATACATCTCTCCGCTCAATTTAGTGTTAGGCTTTGCTTCTACATCATATCCTTTTTTCACTAAACATTCCACGGCAGTATGTATCCCGATGTTGAGTTCCTTTGCTGCTTTAAGCAAGTTTGTTCCTTTTCCTTCAGTCATCTATAATATAAACTATTTTAATATAATTACAAAAATATGTTTTTTTCCATCCATAAACAATTTATTCCGAATGTTAGATAGAAAAAAATTAACAAGCTGAATTTTATTCAAATTCAGCCTGCAATATACGTAGGATATCACGAATGGTATCTTCTTCCAAATCGGTACGCCTAACGAGCTCTTCCTCACTGAGTGATAAAACAGATTTTGCAGAATCCAAACCTACACGCTTCAATTCATCAATAACCCAGCTTTCAATTTCATCGCTGAATTCTTCGATATCCACATCCTCATCAAATTCATCATTCTCACGATAAACATCAATCTCATAACCAGTCAATTTACCAGCCAATTTAATATTATGTCCACCACGGCCAATTGCTAACGAAACCTGATCCGATTTTAAGTATACAGCAGCGGTTTTATTTTCCTCATCAATCTTAATTGAACTGATTCGAGCAGGGCTCAAAGCACGGGCAATATATAAGGAATGGTTTGTAGTGAAATTGATAACATCAATATTCTCATTACGCAATTCACGAACGATACCGTGAATACGTGATCCTTTCATACCCACACACGCTCCAACTGGATCGATACGGTCATCATAAGACTCCACTGCCACTTTAGCACGCTCTCCTGGTTCACGGACAATTTTCTTGATCGTAATCAAACCATCAAAGATCTCAGGGACCTCAAGTTCAAACAAACGTTGTAAAAACGCCGGTGCAGTACGTGAGATAATGATTTTCGGATTGTTGTTCATCATATCTACTTTATGAACCACCGCGCGAATACCATCACCTTTTTTGAAATAATCAGCAGGGATTTGTTCCGATTTAGGCAAAATCAATTCATTACCATCTTCATCCAATACCAAGATCTCTTTCTTCCAGATCTGATAAACCTCACCAATAACCAGCTCTCCTTCTCTATCTTTATATTTCTTAAAGACTTCGTCTTTCTCAAGTTCTAATACCTTAGAAACAAGCGTTTGACGAGCAGCTAAAATAGCACGACGTCCAAAGCTTTCCAAAGTGATCTGTTCGATAAAATCATCACCTACTTCAAGGTCCTCATCATGTTTTCGTGCTTCCGCCAACTCGATTTCAAGATCATCATCCTCAGAAAATTCATCTTCAACAACGACACGCGTTCTCCAAATCTCCAAATCCCCGTTATCTGGATTCACGATAACATCCACATTTTCATCCGTACCGAAACGACGACGGATCATACTACGAAAAACCTCTTCCAATACTGTAATGACCGTAGGTCTATCGATATTCTTAAACTCCTTAAACTCCTGAAAAGAGTCTATCAGATTGATGTTGCTGTTACTCATTATTTTTAAAATGAAATTACCACTTTTGTTGCTTTTATTTGATCAAAAGGAAGTTCTTTTTCCACCTCTTGCGCTTTTTTACCTTTTTCTTTTACTTTTTGAAGAATGCTAATCTTTGTCTCATCCACCGTCAATAAGGTCCCTTCGATTTTTGTATTATCATCCAACTTGACCTGTACAGTACGGCCTATATTTTTTTGATATTGCCGATTATTAACAAAATTTGAATCGATACCTGGAGACGAAACCTCCAAACGATAAGCATTATCAACGACATTTTCCTCCTCCAAATGAAAACCGACATGGCGGCTCACTTGTGCACAATCATCAATATTAACACCGTTATCCCCGTCTAAGAGGATCTCCAAAATCTTATTTGGACGCATCTTTACACTAACAATAAACAAATCCTCGCGATCTGCTATTTTTTCCTCTATGAGTTCAATGACTCTTTTTTCTACATCTTGCATTGTTCTACTGCCTAGAATGCTAAATTAATTGTATTAAAAAAAGGGGGCAATACGAGCCCCCTTCCTTTCAGATATGCAAATATAGTATTTTATAAAATAAAAAACAAATACCCCAACAGCAACGGGAGTATTTTTTCTATTATTTTGAATTATCAACAACTGCATTAATTGTTTTTTGCATCTGTGCCATCATACTGGTTAATGTTTCCATTGTTGGCTCAGGAGTCGGCTCTGGCAGCTGAGTACTAATAAAAGCTTTTGCCCGCCAAACCTCTAAAATATCGGGGGTCTCAACCCAGTATGGTTCGTAGGTTTTATTATCAGAAACAAGCTTTAAACCTTTATCCTCTTTAAATTTAAATGCAATACGCTTATAGACAACTCCCTCCTCCCGGGATACAACAACATAGGTATGTCCCGGCTTTATATCGTGCCAATTTTCGACATACTCCGCCACAATAATGGACCCTGAGGGTAAAGGTAACATCGAATCGCCCTTAATCTCAAAAGCTCGAAAAGTCCCCTGTCCAAACATGGGTAGTGAAAACTTAGGAAGCTCAGCCACATACTCCGGATCACCATAACCATTTAAGTAACCCGCACTTGCTTTAACCGGCACTAACTCGATGTTTTCACGATCATTGCCATCAACAGTCACACTTAATACCCTGAGATTTGACGCATTGCTTTTAGGTACAGGCTTCCACTTTTCATCAATCACATCATTCGCCAATTCATCCATGGTTAATCCATAAAACTCGGCAATTTTTTTTAGTAATTCATATTTAGGTTCCGCTCTATCTTCCTCATAAGCACCTACAGAAGCGCGTTTAATCTCCATGATATCAGCAAATTGCTGCTGCGTAATTTTCTTTCCTTTTCGAAGGAATTTCAAGTTGGACGAAATATTTGACATATTATTTTCTCAAAAAAAATATTTTGCAAAAACTAAATTTATTAGTAATATTGTGCCAATAAAATTAGTAAATAAAATTTAAACATCCAAATAATTTAGCATTATGAGCAATTTTATTGTATATATATTAACAGACAACAACAGAAGATACTTTGAAATCGACTTCACATCCAATATGTTTAGCACAGTAATGGAGCTTCAACAAGCCAATAGCTTTATTCTTCAACAGGGTCCCCATTTAAATAGAATCATCTATTCTGAAGCTTTTTCAAAATTAGCATGCGCAAAAAGAAGAATGAACGAATTGCAAAATTTCACACGCATGCAGATAGAACGAGTTATTCGCAAGAATAATCCTAACTGGAATAACCTCTACCCGCAACAGCACCAAGCCTACCCAAAGAGAAACACCAATTACGCGGCCTAGCTATACATAATAGGACAAAAAAAGCCACCCAATTCTCATTAGGCAGCTTGCTATTTGTTATTTTGTTATAGATCCAAAAGAGGATAAACGCTTTATTAATTTAGGTTGATGAGGTATTCTCTAACGCTCCTGTGTTTTCACCGGCACCACCTTCATTATTATTGCGTTCAGAAGCTCCACCCTCTGTAGACTCTTCTTCAGGCCCAATAAACCCCTCGTCCGTCTGCTCTTCAACATTTGTTGAATCACTTTGTTCTGGCTCCGGATCGCTATAACGCGGTGTCTCACATTTATAGGATTTCGTGATTTCGACCGTAGATTCAGGGAATTTACCCTGTGTATAGCCCAGTTGCTTGTCCTTATAAACAGATTCTAAAAATACACCAAATATAGGCAAGGCTGTACGTGAACCTTCGCCAGTATGCGAATTCTTAAAGTGTATACTTCTTTCATCACACCCAACCCAGATTCCAGTGACTAAATCCTTAGTCACCCCCATATACCAACCATCAACATATTCTGAGGAAGTTCCAGTTTTCCCACCAATTTCATTTTCTTTATCAAAAAGATCCCATTCCCACAAGCCTTGCGATGTACCTCTTGGCTCTTCCATCCCACCTCTCAACATATAGGTCATCAACCAAGCATCCTGCTTATCGACCACCTGTTTGCGTTCCGCCTGAAAAGTGGCAATCACATTTCCATCATGGTCTTCAATTTTAGAAACCAGTATCGGTGTTACCCGCTCACCATGGTTCATCATCGTAGAATAACCGTTAACCATCTCAAATACCGACACATCATTAGGTCCCAATCCAACAGACGCTACTGGATTTAGCTTACTTGTAATACCACAGCGCTGAGCAGCATCCACTACCTTTGCAGGTGTCACCATGTCCGTCAACTGAACAGTAACCGAATTGATGGATCTAGCCATAGCATGGCGCAAAGACATCTCCCGATAGGAAAAATTCCAATCTGCATTTTTAGGTTCCCATACTTCAACAGAATCCCCTTTATCAATCTTTATTGTAACAGGTTTATCCGTAATCTTATCGCAAGGTGACATTCCAGACTCTAAAGCTGCCAAATAAACGAAAGGTTTAAATGTCGAACCCGCTTGTCGTTTCGCCTGCATCACGTGATCATATTTAAAATATTGATGATCTATCCCCCCTACCCAAGCTTTAATTTCGCCCGAATAAGGATCCATCGACATCATTCCCGCATTCAACATCATCGCATAATATTTCAGGGAGTCCATCGTAGACATTTCCTTTTCAATCTTACCATTATCCTTCCAATTGTAGACTTCCATTTTTTTCTTCTTATTCAAGAAGAAATTGATACTATCTGGAGTATTGGCATATTTTTTACTCAGAAACTCATAGTAAGGTGTTTTCTTAGCTAGGTTCTCCAAAAAGTTTGGGATCACTTTTCCGGAAAGATCACGCCATGGCTCCTGGCCATCCCAAGTATTGTTTAAACGTTGCTGTAATTCCGTCATCTGTTTTGCTACAGCCTCTTCAGCGTGCTTCTGAAGCTTAGAGTTGATGGTTGTATAAATCTTCAACCCATCGGTATAGATATCGTAATTATTCTCTTCAGCCCATTTTTCCAACCATTTAGCTACAGCCGTACGTAGGTATGAATCCCCTCCGGCATTCACATCTTGATTATTGGTATTCAAAATTATCTTTTCTTTAACCAGCGCATCATACTCTTCTTTTTTCAGAAAGCCACCCTTATGCATTTGGCTCAATACCGTATTTTTGCGGTCAAATGCCTTTTCCGGATTTCTGATCGGGTTATATAAGGTCGTTCCCTTTAACATACCAATCAATACAGCCGCTTCATTTTGATTCAATTGATTTGCTCCTTTTGAAAAATAACGTTTTGCAGCGGTTTCTATACCATATGCATTATTGCTAAAAGAAACTGTATTAAGGTACATTTCTAAAATTTGGTTCTTCGTATACCTTTGCTCAAGCTTATAAGCGGTCATCCACTCTTTAAATTTGGTAATGACCAAGCCTGCAACAGGCAAACGTGTCAATAGTCCCCCCGCCTTATTATAACGGGTGCGGTAAAGATTCTTAGCAAGCTGCTGCGTTATCGTACTCGCTCCACGTTTATCTCCCTTTAATGTTGAAACAATGCCTGAACCAAGCCCCAAAAAGTCAACACCATTGTGCTGATAGAAACGCACATCCTCGGTTGCTATCAATGCATTGATAACAGTTTTAGGAATACTGTCAAAAGGGATTGGATTTCTATCCTCGTCAAAATATCGTCCTATCAATACACTATCAGCAGTATACAGCTCTGTCGAAATATTGACACTTGGCATAATGATATCTTTTTTTGTAGGCGAGTAGCCAAAAAGCCACAAAAAATTAAGTTGTATAGCACAAACCAAAACTATAACGAAATATATTGCAATAACGAGATAACGAAGAATCCGATTCTTAATACGTCTAAACATAAATGGAAATTTATCTTATATTCAACATATTGAATCATCAAAAGGTTTTATCCCCCACCCAATATGCGTTTATATCTGTTTCAGGGGCTAAATATACAACTAAATAAATGTCCCTAACCAACTATTTACATTTTTTAACAATAAAAAACCAGCATGTATTTGAGCGGAGACAATTGACAAAAAACACCCCGTACATGACTTGCTATTTCCAATTTATGGAATTAAAACAACAAAAAAATGAAGAAGGACGTTGTTTAGATCAATAAGTTAGTCGCTAGGTTCCGCAAATATTATACCTACTTTTGATTTATTATCTATTTTATTTTAAAATAATAATGATATTTGTTTAAATTTAGATGTAAACTAGTCAACTATTAGCATGTTAAAACAGACATTACAACAAAAGCTATTACAAAAACTGTCTCCACAACAAATTCAATTTATTAAATTGTTGCAGGTACCAACAGTTTCATTAGATGCCAGAATAAAAGAAGAATTAGAAGAAAACCCCGCTTTAGAAGATGGTAGCTTGACTAATATGACCGATCCAATAGAAGAATATCCAGATAAAGATCCGGATGACAACTTTGATAACGAAGAAGGATTCGATTCAGATGATTTCAGTTTGGAAGACTATATACAAGAAGACGACTACAAAGATTACGGAAATGGATATGATTACGGTGATGACGACGATGAAAGAAAAGAAATGCCCGTTGCCATTCAACATTCATTCTATGAACAATTACAACAACAATTAGACCTCCTCGCTTTAGATGATAAGCACTTTTTAGTGGGCCAACAGATTATCGGCAGTCTGGATGACGACGGGTACTTAAGACGTCCGATCATCAATCTGGTAGATGACCTGGCCTTTGGTCAAAATGTAATGACCGAAGAACATGAAGTGTTAGAAATGCTAAAAGTGATTCAAGATTTTGAGCCTGCAGGAATTGGTGCCAGAGATTTACAAGAATGTCTTTTGATACAGTTACAAAAAAAAGACACGAACAATCCAACCATTAAACTTGCTATTAAAGTCGTCTCCAATTATTTGGACGAGTTCACTAAAAAGCACTATGACAAACTAGAGAAATCGTTAGGCGTATCTTCTGAGGACTTGAAAAATGTCGTCAATGAAATCTTAAAGCTCAACCCCAAACCAGGTGACTCTGGTGCAGTAGCCGGAAAACAACTCCATATCATCCCAGACTTTCATATCAGCAACAATGATAGCATCCTGCATTTAACTCTGAATGGACGTAATGCACCAGAACTCCGCATAAGCAGGGATTATCAGCACATGTTTGAACATTACGAAAAATCCGATCAAAAGGACAAGAAAATGAAGGAAGCGGTACAGTTTGTCAAACAAAAACTCGATTCTGCAAAATGGTTTATTGACGCAATCAAACAACGTCAACAGACACTGCTCAAGACAATGAATGCCATCATGGAATACCAATACGATTATTTTCTTACTGGAGATGACCGTAAATTGAAACCCATGATCTTAAAGGATATCGCGGATAAGATCGACATGGATATCTCAACCGTTTCCCGTGTGGCAAATTCTAAATATGTGCAAACAGAATTTGGGACATTTCTATTAAAATCATTTTTCTCTGAGGCAATACAAACAGACTCCGGGGAGGAAGTTTCGAATAAAGAGGTCAAGAAAATACTTGAAGAGTGCATTGCAAAAGAAAACAAGCGCAAACCACTTGCCGATGAGAAATTGACCGAGATTCTCAAAGAAAAAGGTTACAATATTGCTCGCAGAACGGTAGCTAAATACCGGGAAGCATTAAACATACCGGTTGCAAGATTACGAAAAGAGCTCTAAGAGCTCTTTTTGTTTTTCGGGTGACAATCAAATCTAAATTAAGAATAGTATCTTTGTGCTCGAATTAAATAAGCATTAAGGAATGAGCAAAGTAAAAGTTGGAGTTGTACAGATGAGCTGTACCGCAAGCAAACAAGAGAATCTCGAAAAAGCAATCGCTAAAGTAAAAGAAGCCGCTGCAAAAGGTGCGCAAATTGTGTGTCTGCAAGAACTCTTTACCTCTTTATATTTCTGCGATGTAGAAGATTATGACAATTTCGCACTGGCTGAATCTATCCCTGGTCCATCTACAGATGCCCTATCTGCTGTTGCGAAAGAAGCAGGAGTCGTTATTATCGCTTCATTATTTGAAAAAAGAGCTGAAGGTCTTTATCATAATACGACCGCCATATTAGATGCTGATGGTTCCTATTTAGGCAAATACCGTAAAATGCACATCCCAGATGATCCAGCATTTTATGAGAAATTCTATTTCACACCGGGTGATCTAGGTTATAAAGTTTTCAAAACAAAATTTGGTAGAATAGGTATATTAATCTGTTGGGACCAATGGTATCCGGAAGCATCAAGGATCACTGCATTAATGGGTGCCGAAATTTTATTTTACCCAACTGCGATTGGCTGGGCTACAGATCAGGACGAAGAAACCAACAAAGATCAATACAATGCTTGGCAAACCATTCAGCGTTCTCATGCTGTAGCAAATGGCGTACCAGTGGTATCTGTCAACCGTGTCGGATTTGAGCAGGATGGCGCCATGAAATTCTGGGGCGGTAGCTTTGTTGCAAATGGACAAGGTAAACTGTTATACCTCGCTTCTCACGATAAAGAAGAAATTGAAGTAGTTGAACTAGATCTAGCTGAATCTGATTATTTCAGAAAACACTGGCCATTCCTAAGGGATCGCAGAATTGAAACATATTCTCCAATCACCAAACGTTTTATTGACGAAGACTAATATCAAATCATATTGGCCATTTTAATTTTGTAATTCATCAAAAGAAGAACAGATTAAAATGGCTTTTTACATTTTAAAGCATGGAACAAGAAAGCACTTTCACACAGGCATATTTTGACAACTCTCCCAAAAAACAAGGTTTTTCGTTTCCCGCAGAATGGGCAAGACAAGAAGCTTTGTGGTTGAGCTGGCCTCATAAGGAGGAATCTTGGCCTGGAAAAATTGACACCATATACCAGCCCTATTGCGAGTTCATTAAAGCTGTTGCTGTTGGACAGAAAGTCAGAATTAATATTGCTGACGAAGATATGAAGGCATTTGCCATCGCAGAATTGAAAAAAGTAACCGCTGATTTAAGCAATATTGAATTTTATTTCAATCCAACCAATGACGCTTGGTGTAGAGATCATGGCCCCGCTTTCCTGATCAATCAAAATTCAGGCGCAAAAGCGGTTGTTGATTGGGGCTATAATGCCTGGGGTGGCAAGTATCCACCCTTTGATCTGGATGATGTCGTTCCTACACGGATAGCTAAAGAGTTCAACCTTTCTTTATTCACACCGAATATCGTCATGGAGGGTGGTTCTGTCGAATTCAACGGAGCCGGAACAGTAATGACGACAACAGCATGTCTGCTCAATGAAAACCGAAACCCTGATTATACGAAAGAACAGATTGAGACTTACCTCAAAGAATTCTATGGACAAGATCAGGTATTATGGCTAGGTGACGGAATCATTGGAGACGACACAGATGGTCATATTGACGACATTACACGGTTTGTGAATGAAAACACCGTTTTAACTGTTGTCGAAGAAAATCCGGAAGATGAAAATTATGCCATCCTCCAGGAAAATCTTGAAACACTTCGTTCCTTCAGATTATTAAACGGAGAAACGCTTAATATCGTCGAGCTACCGATGCCAGCGCCGGTGATCTATGAGGACACCAGACTTCCGGCGTCATATGCAAATTTTTATATCGCAAATGATGTTGTCGTTGTTCCAGTTTTCAACGACGCTAATGACCAAAGAGCATTGGATATTATTCAGGGATGTTTTCCGACACGAAAAGTTATCGGAATTAACTCCGTAGACATTATCTGGGGACTGGGTAGTTTTCATTGCTTGAGTCAGCAAGAGCCCGCGCTAAGCTAAAGGTAAATTACACTATAAACAGACAGGCTTCTTAATATATTAAGAAGCCTGTCTGTTTATAGTGCCTGCTTACAAGCACTATCAAATTAAATCTATCTATAGCAAAGTTTGCTACTTATTCGCGACAAATGCTCCACATTAACTTATCGTAGGAGCGACAAATAGGAACCTAGACAACCACGACATGCACACCGGACTTCTCCAATGATTCCACAAATCCGGCACTCACTTTATCATCTGTAATCAATATATCAATTTTTTCGAAGCCACAAATTCTTCCAAAACTACGTCTTCCAAATTTGGACGAATCAGCGAGTACAACGACCTTTTGGGCTGTATCTATCATGATACGATTCAATTGAGCTTCTTGCGCACTGGATGTTGACACACCATACTCCAGGTCTATTCCATCCACCCCTAAAAACAATTTACTACAATAAAAATCATGCAGTAAATTTTCAGCGTATTTTCCAGTGACTGAAGTAGAAGTTTTTCGTAATGTACCTCCCATCTGCATAATTTCAACTGATGGGTATTTAATTAGCTCCATGGCAACATTCAGCGCTGAAGTTACCACGGTAATATTTCCCTTAGGTACAATCTGTCTAGCCAGCGATTGCATTGTTGTTCCGGAAGCAATAATAATGGAATCATTTTCTTCAATCATCTCAGCAGCCTTCTTCCCGATTCTACTTTTATCGTCCGAACGAAGTTTCTCTTTTTCAAATACTGTGCGATCCGTCGTATACGGATTGTATTGTGTAGCTCCTCCATGGGTCCGAAAAAGCAGACCACTCTCTTCCAAAAGTGTAAGATCCTTTCGGATGGTAACAGAAGATACACCCAGTTCCTCACATAGGTCAATCACTTGGACTATACCTACCTCTTTTAATTGTTTTAAAATATATTGATGTCGCTCTACGTTTGTCATGGTTCTTTTATATGCGCTAAAATATTAAATCCACCAGTTGTTTATCCATACAGATACATTAGAAAATATAAAATATCAACTAAAACCAATGCTAGATTTTAGCTTTAGATATTCTATACAAATTCTCCTAGCAGAACTGACGTTAAAATAATGAAATTATTTAATTATTTACACTCTATATAAAGCAAATTATACTTTATTCTAAAAAGATAAAGTTTTTGGATTTCAATAAATTCAAAATTCCAAAGGATTGGGCCAAATATAATGGTAATCCAGCTCCATTCGAAGCAGATTTCCAGAGACTACTTTTTGAAAATGATCCCCATGTTCAAATTGCGATGGCAGATCGAAATCATACTTTTGTGCAGAGGCCAGGATCACATCCTTTTTCTTAGGGTGCATGGGTGCCACAACATTGTAAACACGATGACTTAGGTCCTTAACAGAAGCCAACATAATCAACTGCACAACATCATCGATATGGACAAAATTAGCCGGTTGTTCACCCGTTGTGCAGATACGATTGGCAAAGTATTTGGCGAAAATGCGATTTTTACCAAATAAGCCGCCAAGTCGATATACATAAGTATTGGGCAATTGCAACATTAGCTGCTCAGCCAAAAAAAGTTTTTCGGAAAATTCAATTCCAGCTGATTCCAACTCACTATAGACTGCATCTTTATCTGGGTAAATTCCAACCGAACTTAAAAACAACTGTTTGGTCCATTGGATGTTTTCAAGAAATTCCTTAATATTCGAAAAACGAGTTTCTAAAACAGAAAGACTATTTTTTTGGCTGGCAGGAATACTATTTAATACAAAGTCGAACTGGCCCGGGATAAGCACATCAGGCACCACACTACTTTTATCAAAGTCAGCAATAAACGAAAAAATACCATCAGTTTTAAGCCGATGGTATTTTTCATATTGTGTTGTACTTGCCCAGACCTCATGTCCCTGATGTTTCATATCCATAGCAAACGATTCTGCCAGCCATCCACATCCTAAAATGAGTATCCGCATAAGGTCAAAATATTAATAAGCTTTTGCAAATAAAACGCGTCGGCTAGAAGGTTTACCCGTAAATATACAAACACCTTCCTCCTCTTTGGCATCCAAAGGAATACAACGGATTGTAGCTTTTGTTTCCTCTTTCACACGCTTCTCAGTTTCTATTGTTCCATCCCAATGGCAAGAAATAAATCCTCCCTTACCTTCCAGGACCTCTTTAAATTCATCGTAAGAGTTCACCTCAGTAAAATGAGATGTTCTAAAGTTTAAGGCTTTTTGGTAAATATTTTCCTGTATTACATGCAACAACTGTTCAATATTTCCAGCCAATCCTTCCTGGGCGACAGTTTCTTTTGTTTGTGTATCGCGACGTGCTAACTCCACCGTTCCATTTTGCATATCTCTTGCTCCCACAGCTACACGCACCGGTACACCTTTCAATTCCCATTCAGCAAATTTAAAGCCCGGACGTTGTGTATCGCGATCATCGTATTTCACCGAGATATCCTTTACTTTCAGTTCGTTTACTAACTGATCTACGAATGCATCAATCTGCGCTTTTTCTTCTTCAGTTTTAAAAATTGGAACAATAACAACCTGAATTGGCGCCAATTTCGGAGGCAATACCAATCCTTGATCATCAGAGTGAGCCATGATCAAGGCTCCTATCAAACGGGTAGAAACACCCCATGATGTTGCCCAAACATGTTCAAGTTTCCCCTCTTTGGATGTGAATTTTACATCAAAAGCCTTTGCAAAATTCTGCCCAAGAAAATGCGACGTTCCCGCTTGTAAAGCCTTACCATCTTGCATTAAAGCCTCGATACAATAGGTATCCAATGCACCTGCAAAGCGTTCGTTTTCAGTTTTCCGTCCGCGTACAACAGGTACAGCTAAAATATTTTCAGCAAATTCAGCATAGACATCAAGCATACGTTCTGTCTCTTCAATAGCTTCTTCCCTAGTTGCGTGTGCAGTGTGTCCTTCCTGCCACAAAAACTCTGCTGTACGTAAGAAAAGACGCGTACGCATTTCCCAACGGACCACATTTGCCCATTGGTTAACCAAAATTGGCAGGTCACGGTAAGATTCGACCCAACCACGGTACGTATTCCATATAATCGTTTCAGAAGTCGGACGTACAATCAACTCTTCCTCCAACTTTGCATCTTCATCCACCACAATCTTTCCGGTGCCATCGTTTTTTAATCTATAATGTGTGACCACAGCACACTCAGTAGCGAAACCTTCCACATGGGCAGCTTCTTTAGAAAAAAACGACTTGGGAATGAATAAAGGGAAGTAAGCATTGCTATGGCCTGTTTCTTTAAATCTTTTGTCTAAGATTGCTTGCATTCTTTCCCAGATAGCATATCCGTATGGTTTGATCACCATACAGCCCCGTACAGCTGAATTTTCAGCCAGATCAGCTTTGATCACAAGTTCATTGTACCATTGTGAATAATCTTCTGCACGACTTGTTATTCCTTTACTCATATGAAATTGATAAATTATTGTAACATTATTACGTTAAATCTCGTCTGTATCTCCAATACAAAAAGCGTTCAATAAAAAATATTTGTATTTTTGATTACTTCGATTAAACCCCCTCGAGAAATTTGCGTCTAAGATAGTAAATAAGGCTGTATAATCGAAAATAACGATTTAGGATATTATGAAAAAAAATAGATTATTTATCGGAGCACTTGCCATGACAGGAGCATTTATGTTAGGTTCCTGCGGTACTAGCAGGCAAATCTATGGCGACGATGTCTATGGCAATAATGGACAGGCTAGACAGAAAGTCTATCAAAGTCCAGATTACTATTACACAGATGCGGATCAAGTTCAACAAGGAGGTCAGGCTCAAGGCGGTTACTATGATGACGAATATTCAGACCAGGATTATAACAATGATTCCTACGAAGATCTAGAATACGCGAATCGTATAAACAGGTTCTACTATGCGTCCCCCGGAATGACCTATTTTGATCCATTCTTTGATCCATGGTATGGCTATGGATTTGGTGGTATGTACGGATATGGTCCTTCCTTCGGTTTAGGCTGGGGTTGGAATTCAGGCTGGGGTTCTTCATGGTCTCTTGGTTTTGGCTGGGGCTCTAGTTGGGGGTGGGGATCCCCTTGGTATGGTGGCTATAACCCTTGGGGTGGCTGGTATGGCGGTGGCTACTGGGGATCTGGCTGGCATGGTAACGGTTATTGGGGCGGTGGCTATTGGGGTAATTTAAGACCTCGTTATGCTTCATCTCGATCAACTTATAGAGACAACTATAATGTACGGACCTCCTCTTCCCGCACCAGAAGTTCGGGGAATTATGACCGTACAGGTGTAGCCCGTGACTCCAGAGGACGTATTACTTCAGTCGCTAGCACGCGATCAAGTGCTGGTGGCCGAACTAGATCATCTGATGGTTCTATATCACGTAGTTCTTCTTCCTATGACAGATCAAATGGTAGAACAAGGTCTTCGGACGGTATCTCAACAAGAGGCGGATATACAGATGGTAGCAGAACACGGACATCGGATAGATCCAATGGAACCTACCCAAGCATGCGGAGCTCCAATGGAAATTCAAGAACCCGTTCAAGTTCCGGTGATGTTTCTCGTCCAATGAGCCGTTCCATGGAAACTCGTTCAAGCAATCCAGGTTCGACATCAAGACCATCATATACGCCTCCAACAAGAAGTTATGATAGTGGATCTACACGCTCAAGTGGAGGTTATTCCGGTGGCGGTAGCACCAGATCCAGTGGTGGATTCTCTGGCGGCGGCGGCGGTGGTAGCACCAGATCCAGCGGCGGACGTACACGCTAATCATAAAAATAGCTTACAGTAGCATACATTACCCTGTGTGCTACTGCTTATTATAGACGATATTTTAGCATATGACAATCAAAAAATTACTTTTTGGAACTGCATTTTTAATCGGTGCAGCAGGGACTGCCCAGGCGCAATACACGAAAGATGTACTTTTATTTTCCCAAGGGGACAATGGTGGTACTGCTCGCTTCAAAGCCATGGGAAATGCTTCAACCGCTTTGGGTGGCGATATTAGTTCAATTACCGGCAACCCGGCTGGTTTGGGGTATTTTAACCAATCAGACATTTCGGTAACAGGTAGATACCTTAATAATAAAAATAAAACAGATTATTTCGGACAGAATACAAATAGCAGCAAAAACAATTTCAATCTGGATAATGCCGGAATTGTTTTTCATTTGCCTACCTATCGGAATGGGGGAAGCCTCGAAAAAGGCTGGTTGAACTTCAATGTTGGTATTGCTTACAACCGCAATTATGTCTACAACAACCTATTGGAATATAAAGGTGTTAATAATACCAGTTCGATAACAGATGCTTATTCGGACCGTTTATCTGCGCCAGGAGGATTGAGTGGTTGGGGCCAGGAAGTCTACGGTAACTCTTTGTTATTTGATGTAGATCCTAACAAACAAGGATCCTATTTGCCTATTACAAGTTTTGGTAACTATAATGGAAAAGATGGTTTTAATCAAGTAAATTCCATCCTTGAGAAAGGAAGTAAATCAGAATCTGTCTTGTCTTTCGGCGCAAACTACAGCAATAAATTGTATTTGGGGGCAGCTTTAGGGTTTACAGCCTTTAGTTATGACAACTCGAGCTGGTTTACTGAGTATGGCCAAACAATGAATGTAGCGCAAATGACAAAAGCAAATCCAAAGTCTGACTTCTTAAAACCAGGTGCGGAGTATGCTAGTAAGCGTGAAATGCTGGATAAAGATTATGAGCTGTACGATGACTATGCACAAGTGACTGATGGTACAGGTGTAGATTTCAAATTAGGGGTAATTTATAAGTTCACACCTACTTTCAGCATGGGCTTTACAGCGAAATCGCCGACATTTATGAGCATTAGAGATGAGTCTTACAGCAATTCGGAATTTCGTTATTTTAAGCCAAATGAGGATAAGGCTTTTAAAGAATACCGTACCAGTGATAAAGCAGGCTATAGCTATTTAGAGTATAATATGAACACACCATACAAACTCTCCTTAGGCGCTAGTCAGGTGTTTTCCAGCGGGTTGATTACCGCAGATGTGGAATGGGTGGATTATGGAGCGATGCGTTTTAAAGATGCTGGCGCATATAATAAGACCTTGGAACAAGAGATGAACCAAAACATTAAAAACACATACCAAGGCGCATTAAATGCGCGTATAGGTGGTGAAGTTCTATTTGATAACGTTTTTAGTGGTAGAGCTGGTTTCAATTATAGCGGTAATCCGTACAAAAATGCGGACTATACAAACTATACCGCATCTTTGGGTATAGGCGCAAAACTTGGACGCGGAATGTATATTGATTTGACAGGAGCTTATAATGCCGTCAATTACAAAGAATACCCTTATCTCATTAAAGAAGATTTTTGGAATACGGCCAGCCCAGTCGCAGATATAAAAAATCAACGAACAAATGTCGTTTTGACAATAGGCTCTAAATTTTAAGAGATTCTTCTCAGAAAAAACGTCCAGACAAGCTGGACGTTTCTTATTTATTACAATCCCAACAGCCATAATTTAAAAGCTTTTAGTAAATTTGTCCTCTTGGTTGAAAATCACATGACAAATCAGACAGTCTCAAAAGCATTCAATGTTCTATTTACTTATCCCATCTGGCGGATCGAGATCGATGCCGAGAATAGACTGATTGCAGTAGAGACCAGAAATCCAACAGACACACTTCCCTATTTCAATGTGATTTCTTTTGAAGGAGACTATGTCCTTCAGGACTTCAAAGCCATGAGCAAGGAGTGGGTGTTGGCTGGAATTCAATGTCAGAAACTCATCCTAAAAAAAATCTCGGACACTTCACCCATCGATGCTGGTGTTCAAATTATAGACTGTTATCAGCCACAACAGCAGGAAACCTGGTTTAACTACATTTTCCTAGAGATGGTCAGTGATGGTATACTACTCAGACCCAAAATGATCGCACAAGGAATGCAATTGTTTTTAGATCTAAAAACAATGTCCATTGAAGACAAAAAGGAAGAGTCTTTTAAACCTTTTGATAGCCAAATAGTCTACCCAGTAATATACAATGGTCAAATACCCCATTTTTTGACAGATTTCACAACAGATGACGAAATTTGGTTAAGTGCTTTGGATGACTATTTTATTTGGGCTTTCTATGAAAAAAACAAAGATAATCACTATCAAATCCGGATAGTTCGATCAACAAAAGATAGGTTAACTGAATCTGTTGTGGCAGTAACTCAGTTGCCTTTAAAGTTTTTCAACATCTATTTTCTTGTTAACAAACAAATATTCCTTTTGACAGACAATAAACGGGAGTTTGTTTCGTATTTAGTATAATTGCAAAATATATGAAACTATTATTCGAATTAAATACATATAAAAAGGTAGCCATTTTATCAATTTCTATGCTATCTCTACAACAGGTTGAAGCTAAAAATCTCACCTCCATACGTACAACCGCGATCCCTGACTCAGTTGGGACAGAAATAGTCAATGGTGAAGAATTTGTCCTTTTCAAAATAGAAAAAGGCGATAATTATTACCAACTCAGCAAAAAGTACAAAACCACCGTGGGCCAGCTCACGCAAATAAATGGAAACGGTACATTAAGTATCGGCCAGATTGTTAAAGTGCCAACTGGTCGAAAACCTGCACCTATTGCGACTAAAACACCGGTAAGCACAGCGCAAAAGAATCCAAATGACCCTCAACAAGGCTTTACAGCGTATATCGTTGGTGAAAAAGAAACACTCTATGCCATATCTAAAAGATTTGGCATAACTGTCGAAGATATCAAAAAAGCCAACAACCTAAAGAACAACACGATTGGTGGCGGCATGAAATTAATGATCCCAAATCAACCGCTACCACCTGAAAGACCAAAATTGGTTGAACCTAAAGGTATAGAAGTCGTTGTCCCAGATTCTACAAACGATGACGACAAAGAAGAAAATCAGATCTCAACAAACCGCTACGGAATACGGGAAAAAGCTGAGCGGGGAATTGGTGTCTGGATTGATGGTTTGTCTTCCCAAGGAACAAGCAATCTAGCGCTCCATAAAAGTGCACCTGTAGGAACGATCCTAAAAATCACCAACCCAATGACTAAAAGCGTTACTTACGCGAAAGTAGTCGGCAAATTTAATGATAATGCTGAAAACCAAAATGCTATTGTGGTGTTATCAAAGTCCGCAGCGGCAAGTATTGGAGCATTAGATAAACGTTTTCAGGTAGAGATCGCCTACGGATTACCTTTAGAAAATTAATTAAAATAAAAATAGCTCTTGCAGCACAAAACAAGAATGAATAACAAACCGTATGTCATAGGGATTGCCGGAAGTAGTGGTTCTGGAAAAACTTTTTTTTTGAATAGCTTTTTGAAACATTTCAAAACCGATGAAGTTACATTGATTTCCCAAGACGATTATTATATTCCAGCCAATACAAAAACGCAGGAAGAAAATAGACTCTATAATTTCGATATCCCAACATCCATAGACAGAGAAGCTTTCTATAAAGATATTAAAGCACTCTTTAATGGAGAGACTATTTATAAAGAGGAATATACATTTAATAATCCTTCATTAACACCAAAAATATTAGAGATAAAACCGGCTCCGATATTGATTATCGAAGGACTTTTTATTTTCTATTACACGGAAATAAATGCGCTTATAAATCATAAGATATTCTTGAGCGCTGATCAGGATATTGCACTTAGAAGAAGGCTACACCGTGATTTGGTTGAACGTGGTTACTTTGAGGATGATGTTATGTACAAATGGGTGAATCATGTCCTCCCCTCTTATAATGAGTATTTATTACCGTTTCAGCATTCTTGTGATCAGGTTATATTCAATAATACGGACGAACCGGAGCCGATCTGGGATATTACCAATCAGATTTCTGAAGAGCTGAAAACAAAACTCAATTTAGTATAAAGTAGATAAAGACGGGCTTATTTATACCTAAGCCCGTCTTTATTTAAAAGTACTTGATTTATTGACATCAAGACTTTAAATTCTTATCTTTGCGCCACGAAACAAATCCATCATAATGAACCATCCTGTAAAGATTAAAAATGCTTTGGTTTCAGTCTATTATAAAGACGGCCTAGCTCCTTTAGTTGAATTATTAAACAAATACGGTGTTACATTCTATTCCACTGGTGGGACAGAAACATTTATCAAAGACTTAGGTATAGATGTCGTTCCAGTTGAAGACTTGACAAGCTACCCTTCGATTTTGGGAGGCCGTGTTAAGACCTTACACCCAAAGGTGTTTGGTGGAATTTTAGCACGCCGTCCACTTGAATCGGACCAACATCAACTTGCTCAGTATGAAATACCAGAGATCGATTTGGTTATTGTGGATTTGTATCCATTTGAGGAAACTGTTGCTTCTGGAGCTTCTGAGCAAGATATTATAGAGAAAATCGATATCGGTGGAATCTCATTGATTCGTGCAGCAGCGAAAAACTTTAATGATGTTGTTATCATTTCTTCTAAAAATGATTATAAAGCGCTTGAAGAAATCCTAGCGAACCAAGAAGGTAATACTTCTTTGGAGCAACGTAAAGAATTTGCGAAACGCGCCTTCAATACGTCATCGCATTATGATACGGCAATTTTCAATTATTTCAACCAAGAGAATCCAATTGAAGTTTTTAAACAATCCGAGCAAAATGCTCAGGTGTTGAGATATGGTGAAAACCCGCACCAAAAAGGTATTTTCTTTGGCGACCTGGATAACATGTTCGACAAATTAAATGGTAAAGAGCTTTCGTACAACAATCTGGTTGATGTAGATGCAGCTGTCGCTTTAATCGACGAATTTGAACAACCCACATTTGCTATCCTAAAACACACAAATGCTTGTGGGGTTGCATCAAGACCAACAATTAAACAAGCTTGGCTAGATGCCTTGGCCTGTGATCCGGTTTCAGCATTTGGCGGGGTTTTAATCACCAACGGCGAAGTGGATGGTACAACAGCAACAGAGATCAATAATTTATTCTTCGAGGTCTTAATCGCACCTTCTTATTCGGAGGAAGCAATTGCTATTCTTACCGCCAAGAAAAATAGAATTATCTTGGTTCGTAAAGATGTAAAACTACCTAGCCAACAGTTCAAAACCTTATTGAATGGTGTCATTCTTCAAGATAAGGACAATACAATCGAAGGACCTGAGCAAATGGTAACAGTAACAACTGTAACACCTACAGCTGAACAATTGGAAGATTTATATTTTGCGAATAAGATTGTAAAACATACAAAATCCAATACCATTGTCTTTGCTAAAAATGGTACATTGTTAGCATCGGGTGTTGGGCAAACATCAAGAGTCGATGCCTTAAAGCAAGCAATTGAAAAAGCAGTTTCATTTGGTTTCGACCTACAAGGTTGTTCAATGGCATCAGATGCTTTCTTTCCTTTCCCTGACTGTGTAGAAATTGCATCTGGGGCGGGTATTGCAGCCGTATTGCAACCAGGTGGTTCTATCAAAGATCAATTATCCATTGATATGGCTAATGAAAAAGGAATTGCAATGGTAACCACAGGTGTGAGACATTTCAAACATTAAGAACGATCCAATCGCCTCATAAAAAAAGCTACTTTTTACAAAGTAGCTTTTTTTATTTGTTTACCTGCCAGCCCAATCGCTCTGATTTGTATCGTTCTATTTCTTCCGAAAGTTTCCGTATAGCATAGGCAACAATAGCAACATCATCCAACCAACCGCCTACAGCAATAAAATCCGGAATAGCATCTACCGGGGACACAACGTAAATAATCGTCCCGATAATAATGGATAGATTCCAGCTGTTCATTTTGAACTTCCCAGTGATTGCATCCTTGCACATGGCGATCAGCAATTTAAAATCACCGACATAGCTTCCTAGATTTTTTGCCTTAGATTCCGCCTGTGACAGCTCCGCTTCCGTGATTTTACGATGTCTAAAGCGCTCAAACATACCTGTTGCAATCTTTTTGATTCTACTGTTCATAACTCAAAATTATCAATATTTTTTATTAAAAAGAATGAAACATCAATCAGAATTAGACCAAAAATAATCGCTATATTAAAGCGCAGACTTTATATTATAACAACACCATGAATAAGTTTGCATATAAAAGAGACAAGCCTAAATAAGGATATTCAGATTTTTTACTCTTGAATACAGAATATCCCCATTTTAGGAAATCTGTTAATACTTGTAAACAGGTGTCATTATGATTTCAAAATTATTACTGACAATTGGATTAAAGCTACTTAAATTAAGCCTATTTTGAGCACTACTTTTTATAGCGTCCTGCTCATCTTCATACCCATAAACTTTCCTAAATGAAGGATCATAATCTACCATATTGATATAATTTACAGCAGATAGTCTTCTATTCAAAGATTTCAAATCAACAACCAATCCATAATCATCCCCTGGAACCTTAGTTGTATTTCTAAGGATTGGATCTGAAAAATTTACGATAGCGTCGCCGAGAAAATCATTTGACAAAGTTCGTTGTACTGATGTTGTACTCGTATTTGTTACTTCAGCAGAAACACCAAACTTTAAACCGATTTTGACCTTTTCTCCCCAACCTGCGTCGACACCAAAATTACTTGCAAATTTAGTTGTAGTTGTCTCACTTTGAGTTATTACGGTATTATCATCATTCTCTCTTAGGGAAATTTTCCAACTACTTCCCATTTTATCTAGCTCCCATTCTTTGATAGGAATATGGCAATAAAAATATCTTGGGACCATTTTATTTAGCGTTCTATAAACATACGTTGGAGTACCGGCTGGAGAATTACGCGGAGGTACACTTACACGTTCTGAATATTCAGATCCAAAAAGCTCATCACCTCTAGCACTCACTACAGTAGAAAAGACAGAGCCCGCTCCGCTAATATCATTAATTAATACATCTATTTGAATTTCAAATTTTCCGTCTCTCCAAAATTTTCCAGGCCCCCTATAACTACGCTTTTCATCTCGGGTATTGTAGTTGTCAGTATTAGAATAAGTAGGGTCGTCCTGATCCATCATAAGGGATAAACCACTATTTGTAATTTTTATAGCAGATATACATTCGTAATAACTTCTATCCAATACCCCCTTAGGATTAGGAATATTTTTCAAATTATAATACACATAATCCCTTTGCCATCCACCATTAGTAATTGGAAACTCTGTTGCTCCCTGCATAATTTTTGGAGAAACTTCGAAATCAAAAGTATTTAAAAAGGTTGTCAGATTAGGGTCATTTTGAGCCGTGGCTCGACTTTTTGTTTTGGACAAACCATCAAAAGCCTCGCTAATAAATTCATAGGAAGTTTTATTTAAACCAGTAGAGGCTTTTAAAGACGTAGTTTTAGGTCTAATGCGTTCATTATCTTTAACCAATAAAGTAGCAATCGCAGGTACTTCGTTTTCTTTAATACGATACACTTCAATACCATCATAGTATACTGGAATCGCCTTCCCTACATTGGCAGTAACGAATGGAATTGTATTTTTTGTATCCCACGTATCTGCAGAAAAAACATCACCAGGCAATTGAGGAACTAAAATAGTAAGCGTGGGATTATTGATTACGATTTCTTCTAATTGCCCTGGATACTCTTCAAACTCAGTCAATACATCCTGAAAAGTCTCTTTACTTTGAACAAAGTGATCTTTGCAGAAACCGTAAATAACATCATAATCATTGTCTAATTGTTTAATAGCTTCCGATTTTAAAAAACCTCTGAGAGCTTCATTTTTTGATACAGCCTTGGACAGTATTCGTCCAAACGCTGTCTTTTGATCAGCGTTGACAGAAAGAGCCTCTTCCTTCGCTTCATTTTCATTTCTGATAATTGTTTTATCCTTCTTGCATGCGACAAAACCTACAGAAAACACCATTAATAGAACTAATGTTCTTCTCATAACATTTTATTTAAATTATTAAAACATATAAAAAATCACACAAAAAAAACCAAACAACATCACTAAAGTTAATGATATTTCCAAAAATAACAACATTAAATATCATTAATAACAATATTATTTCTATAACAATGATAATAAAAAAAAATATAACTTAAAAATACAAAAACAAAATTAAATGAAATATATTGCAAAAAAACTAAGAAAACAACATTTTTTTTAAACAAAAAAAAAGAAATATATTTAATATAAACAAGCTCAAAACGATCACCAACACTTCAATTTCAAATATAAAGATCATTTAGTCTCAATATTATTTCTTAAGAGACAATATTAAAAACATATTTGATTCAAAAAGAAACAATACACTTATAAGAAAAAAAATGATACAATTTCCCCATCCTAAAATCGAAACTATAGTAATAAAAAAATTTCTACCGCCCTTTATTATATTCACCATTTTTATATTATATTACACTTATCGTATAAGCTTAAGATCATCAGAACCTACAAAAAGTGAATTTATAGAGACACTTCAATCCTTCTCTAAAGTAGAGGGGAAACCACAAAAAATCTAGTTATTAATAATATAAAAGTCCGCTCAGGCACTGCTCTATTTGAGTATAAGACATTGTCAATGCGTCGTACCGACTTCGAGACACCACCGTACCAGTGTTTACTGTGACCGTGGTGTGTGGCCCTCGGCTGCACCATGCACTTACCTGCTCTCAAGGGCAAAGATTGGGTAAATATGTCCCGAAATGTGGTCGAAGGAGAATCGAATAATGCACTAGACTCGGACTTCGTTTTGAAAAATAATAAATAAGATTTGAGATTCATTTATATTTCAAAATATATAATCTTCAAATTGCTTGTGCATGGAGATAAGACAATATAACCTAAAATCACGTTTATGATAAAATAAAATGCAATTTTATTATTTTTACAACTTACTGTAGCAAAGTGTGGGTCATCTCCGTATAATAGACAACACAAGCGCAATGTGTTTTACACAAAAAAAGATTTTAATATTACACGGTTATGAAAAACTATAGATTATTTAATTTTATTGCCATCGCAGTAGCGACATTCTTACTATCCAGTTGCTTAAAAGATAATGACGACCAAAGAATTCCAGGCGCGTTATTTACAATGGTTAATGGATACACTGACGCCAATGCGGTTGTATATTATGCCGACGGGGGACCCTTACAAAGTCCATATTATCCCTTGGATTTTAAAAGCTATAGCCAAGTTGGCCTATTTACAGGGGCTAGAAAAATAGCGATATCATCAGAATATAACAATGTTTTGGTTGATACTACTGTTACAATCAAAGACAGTACAATTTATACGTCATTTGTTTATGGAAACAAATCCAAAGCCATTCAGGTCATCACAACGGATAAAATCAATAAAGACATTAAGAACACAGAATCTGGTTTACGTTTCTTTAATTTTGCTGAGGGAACCGACCAAGTAACCCTTCAAATTGGTAGCCAAACTTCTCCGACGGAATGGACCAACCGTGCAAAAGAAACACAAAATTCGGCGACTGCCCACCAAGGTTTCATCGCACAAAAAAGTGGAACCTTTACTGTTATTGCTAAAGATAAAGCCGGAAAAACAATCGCAACCCGTAAGGATATCAAATTGGTTGAGAATTATTACTATTCATTGATATTGATCGGCAAGGCCAATGATGAGAAAAAACCATTATACCTTGGTTTGGTAGCTCAGGCCGCAAACTAAAATACCCCGTTTTCTATATACTGAAAAAGACCATCGTATTCATTGATGGTCTTTCTTTATTTTGAACAATGATTCTATCTCTATAACGGGATAGCCCTTTTCCATTAAACACTAAGGGGTTTCTTTGGGAGCAACTTTAGAGACAACATAGATATCCTCATTATCTTTCTTCATCTTATATTTCTCCCGTGCGATACGTTGCACCTCCTGCGGATTGGATCGAATGTCGTTTATTGTTTTTATAATCGCTGCATTCTCCTTCAGATAAAAGGATCGTTCCGTCTCCAGGTTGGCCTTTTGCTTTTGATAGCTGTATTGTGTCGCAAAATCATTTCGATCAAAAAACAACATCCACACCAAAAAAGCCAAAGTGGCTAATAAATACTTATTTCTTATTAAAGACCATAATCGTTGCATAGGACAAAAATACTATTTAGCTTTTATACTCCCGATATTTTCTTCCAAAGTTAAACATCTTTAATAAAGATATGGAATAATGTACTCAAATTCATCATATACTTAGAATAATCTTATCTTTAACAATTCGAAACAACATTAATATTCCGATGAAATATCCGTATTTGAAAAGCATAAATAGCCTTAAAAATAATGTGGATATTCCATATGGCCATTAAAGAATAAATCATTTACATATGAAATACTATCTCATTGCTGGCGAAACATCAGGTGACCTACATGGAGCCAATCTCATCAAAGCACTTAAAATAGAGGATCCCACGGCTACATTCAAAATAGTTGGTGGTGATTTAATGCAGGAAGCCACTGGAGAAAAAGCATTGATACACACTTCAGCGATGGCTTTTATGGGTTTTGTGGAAGTTTTGAAAAACCTGGGCAAAATAGCTAAAAATTTGAAGGCAGTCAAAAGTAATCTGTTGAAAGAAAAACCTGATGCTGTTATACTCATAGACTTTCCCGGTTTCAATTTAAAAATCGCCGAATTTGCCAAAAAGCATGGTATCAAAACATGTTATTATATTTCTCCAAAGGTATGGGCGTGGAATCAGGGTCGTGTGAAAAAGATCAAAAAAATTGTCGATCATATGTTCTGTATTCTACCATTTGAAGTTGATTTCTACAAAAAATGGCGCATGCCGGTCGATTATGTAGGCAATCCGCTGCTCGATGCTATTTCAGCCTACTCTTTTAATCCTAAATTCAGGGATGAAAACGGTTTTACAGACAAACCACTCATTGCCTTATTGCCGGGTAGCAGAGAAATGGAGATTTCCAAACTTCTACCCATTATGGCCGAACTCCCCTATTTTTTTCCAGTACATCAGTTTGTCATCGCCGGTGCGCCTAATTTTGACGAATCTTATTACAAACAGTTCATGAGGGGTATCGATATTCCGGTTATTTTCAATCAAACATATGATATCCTAAACAATGCTGAAGCTGCAGTAGTCACCAGCGGTACCGCCACTCTGGAAACAGGTATATTGAAAGTTCCGCAAGTTGTCGTATATAAAGCAAACGCAATATCGGTTTGGATTGCCAAATTAGTGGTTAAAGTAAAGTTTATTTCACTGGTAAACCTAATAAACAACTTTCTCTCCGTAAGAGAGTTAATTCAAGAAGATTGCACAGCATATGATATTTCCTATGAAGTGGGTGAACTGATCAACAACAAAGCGCATCGGGCAAGTGTGTTAGAAAATTACGATATCCTTGCCGAAAAATTGGGTACACCGGGTGCCTCGGAGAAAACAGCTAAATTAATTGTAAAATATCTTAGTAAAAATTAAACTCTTTGGGCTTTCAATTGTCAAACTATTAAATAGTTACAAATAATTAAAGGTTTATGAAATCGAAACTTATTTTAGGCTTTCTTTTTTGTGTCGCGTTTACCTTTGTTGGTAAAGCCCAAGAAACACAGCATTTTTCCAAGCTTGAAATTGGAAAAAAAGCCAAGAAAAATATTGACAGTAAAGACTCCACAGCAGTTATCCATATTGACACATTGATCATGAAGGATAACTCTACCTTGTCCTTTTACGGAAAGAAAAATGTAAAAATCACCATTGGTTACGCTGAGATCGGAAACAAAGCAACTTTCTATGGGACTGATGGAAAGAATAATGGCGCCAATTTTGATATCAACGCCAATTTTCAAAAATTGGGTTCACTGTATATTATCGCAAAAGGCGATGATGCATTTAATGGTACCAAAACATTCCCCAATGGAAATGGTGGCAAAGTGAAAGTTACCCTGGCAACAGGAAGTATAAAACCACAGGCAACAAATAAGAAGTCACCAAATTATATCTATGCCGATGTCGTAGCAGGTGGCAGAGCTGTCAATGCAAACACAGACTTGAGAAATATCTATGATCGGATAAAAACCGCGCCTACAGGTCTTAGAGGTTTACCACAAGGGCAGATTTACTCAGGCAGTGCAGGTACGGAAGGTTCCTTTGAGCTGATTTCTACCCAATAGGAAGACCGAAACAACATAACGCTAAAAAAGCATCAATGTGAGCATTGATGCTTTTTTATTGCTACGCGTTTTTATACTAATTTCAATGACAGCCTCTCTTTTTTAGTTCATAGGCTAACACCAACCTTGTCATCCGATCGTATCTCGCCATTCCCTCCTTCTGATTGTTATGTGTTAGGTATTCATTGTAAAACAGTCCCATCAGATCGTTGATCCAACCGGTATAATCACTCCAAAATAAGCGTTCATCCGCTATATCCGCCAGCACCAACTTGCTCAGTCTTGTTTGATAATTCTTCGAAAGATCTGGATACATGCCTCGTAATTCTCCCAGCATATATAAGGTCGTTTGCAAATAAGCTGAATAGCGATAAAAGGATTGCGGATGATGCTGTAAGCGAACAAAAGCAATAAAATTAGCTTCATCCTCAAAACCAACTCCCTGTTGGTGGGCGAGCTCATGTACATAAGTAAACGGAAAAGATAAGGCTGGCATAGCATAATTTACCTGCGCTTCGTGTGTAAACGGGTTGAAATAACCTGAAACACCGAAATACGAAACAACCACACTATTTAAAGGCGACTTAGCGCGTACCTGGCTACTTGATAAAAAAGAAGAAAAAGTGGTATCATTTTTTACCCAACTTGCCAGATCCGCCCGTATATGATCTTTCCGATCCGCCCATTGAGCAGGATTGACCTTTTCACGCAAAGCATTTGTACTATCCAGGTATTCATCGAGTACCATGAGATAGTCTGCAAGCTTCAAGTTATCAACTTGCAGGTTTGCATTCACACTGATCGGCTTCCGATAATAATTCAACCCCCAGGAGATATAAAAGAAAATATATAGCCCAAGCAATAGATTTACGATAAATAAAAGAGTTCGACAAGCATCCAACCATTTTTTACCCCATGCCTTGCGTATAAGATTAACTAGCCAATAGAGCAGAAAAATAATCGTGAAAGCGTAAAAAATATCCCCCATGCTAAGGGGAATATAGCCAAAAATATACTTCGGGATATGTCCATAAAATCGATAAAATCCCTGTGCATAAAATTCCTCCACCCATAAATTATTGCTTTCGATCAACGATAAAACGAATAGCAGGCCAATGAATGATCCAAAAATAAAAACAGCTATTTTATCGCGCTTTGTCATAAATTATTAGCTTTCGTTTTCGAAATAGACCTTATAATAGTTCATCCCTTTATCTTCATCAAATCCCTTTTCAAGGTATTCTCGTTTTCCATGCACATAGATATGAAAGTTCTTATCCAATTTTAGTACAGACTTGTAGGACGATTCCATCTTTTTGACGGCTTTATCCGCAATTTCAAAACTTGACTGGAAGGGTGAATCAAATTCATTTTCAAAACCAGCTTTATAATCCTGGAACATGGCTATCGCCTGGGGATTTCCCAATACTTCTTCTTCAAATTCCTCTTGAACGAAAGTTTCCTTTTCCTTAAAGTAGTTCATTGATTTATTCATCAAATCAATCTTATCGGCCTTCTCCAGTTCAAACGTTTCATCGAGTTTCTCCTGAACAAAATTCTTATAGACTTTCAAGTAGTTACCTGTCTGATTGAAATTGTCATTACGCACGCGCAGTTTGAGGAACTCGTCTTTCCAATACACCGCTTCCTGTTGTCTATTGGTCTGATCCAGTACAAGAACCTTATACCCTTCCTCTTCCTCAACATTGATGATAATGCATCCTTTGTCCAACTTATTGATGTTGATTGCCTCCTGCTCATATTCCAAGGTGAAAGCCCCTTGTTCAGGATATACTTTTAGGTAAGTCTCTTTGTTTTCCGATTTAAATATACCAATAGCATCGTGTTCCTCGCCTTCAATCTGCACATTTTTTAGCGCTACCACATACACCTCTCCTGCTTTAATCTTGGGGTGGCTGGACACCTCATAAAGGTGCTTCGAAATCTGCTGGGAAAAATCATGAAAAGGTAACTGTTCTTTAAAGTACTGACGAACAAAATAAAACACCTCGTTCAGATCCAGTTCTTCATTGGGATGATATAGACGATACACTTCGTTCACTTTTGCAAAGGGGCTCATAAAGTACTGCATCAAAAGTCCAGGCAATACTTCATCGCCTTCAAGGGATACAGGGGCATCAGACAGGATATAAAATTCGTCCTGTGCTTTGCTTCCTACACGATGTATAGATAACGCTTCAAAAGTTGCGTCTTGGTGAAAAAACATATTCTTTATTTTATAAATTATATAAATCTATTGCTATTTTAAATGTTTGGCAATGTGCATTGACAATATCTTTGATCTGCGGAGAATAACCGCCTCCCATACTTACCTGAACAGGAATATGCTGCTGATGACAGAGCCCCAATACAAGTGCATCTCTTCGCGCACAGGTCGCTGGACTTAAATTCAATTTCCCCAGTTTATCGGTCCCAAGTATATCTACACCTGCCTGATAAAAGACAAAATCAGGCCGAATACGTTCAAATAAATCCAGCAGATTGTCTTTCAGAATTTTCAGATATTCTTTATCTGTTATATTTTCAGCGAGACCGATATCCAAATGAGAGCGCTGTTTGATAAAGGGATAGTTCTTCTCCCCATGCATCGAGAAGGTAAACACCTGTTGATGTCCTTCAAAGATATGCGCTGTTCCATTCCCTTGATGTACATCCAGATCAATGATGAGGATTCGACTTGCAAGCTTCTGTTGTAATAGATAACCCGTAGCAGTTGCTTGGTCGTTCATCAGGCAGAAGCCTTCACCAAAATCATAACCCGCGTGGTGCGTTCCACCTGCAATTGTGAAAGCTACCCCATATTTCAAGGCATAACCTGCAGCCTGAACAGTTCCATCCAAAATATAGCGTTCGCGGTCTACCAAACTCTTACTCAAGGGGAATCCGATCCTACGAACCATTTTTGCATCTAAGGTCAAATCAAACAGTTTCGTCACATAAGCAGGATCATGTACCAGACAACAGGTCTCAAAACTTGCCAGTTCAGGTCTGAAAAAATTAGCTTCATTGGCCAATCCCTCATGCTTCAACTGCAGGGGAATCAACTCGTACTTTAACATCGGAAAACGATGTCCTTCCTTGACTGGATGGATAAATTCGGGATGAAAAGCTATCTTGAGCACTTTAAATCTTATTTTATTCATGCGAAGATAAGAAAAACTAAAGCAATCCTATTTTATCCAACAATATCAATCGGATATTTTGGAGTTGTATCGGAAAAAGGGCATCTTTGGGTAAGAACAAATCCTCAAGTTGATGTCGGGCGCCGTTTGACATTAAACTTATATTCGATCATTAATAGATACATTAAAAATAACATGGAAACGACTAATTTGCCTCAATTGTCTGCAATGGAACAGCGTGTCCTGGGCTCCCTAATTGAAAAATCAAAGGTGACCCCCGAATATTATCCCATGACGATCAACAGCTTGCAGGCTGCATGCAATCAAAAAACTTCACGCAAACCTGTTGTTCAATACACCGAAGAGGACATCGTCAATACGCTGGACATCCTAAAAAAGAGAGGGTTGATTTCAACCGTTATCGGTGGTGGATCCAGGGTAACCAAGTATAAGCACAATTTTGCCATACAGTTTCCCCTTATACCATCTGAATTGACTATTATTTGCCTATTACTTCTCCGTGGACCAATGACAGCCGGTGAAATCAATTCAAATGCCGGAAGATTATACGAATTTGACTCTTTAGGTGAAATTAATGAACAATTGGAGAAACTTGCTCAGGAGGGCTATCTGAAATCTCTTCCCAAACAAGCCGGACACAAAGAGGTACGTTATATCCACCTGTTGGGTGAGGTAAACATGGAAGCTTTTGAAAACAGCAGCAGTGCAGCAAGCGGAGCAGCAGATCCTGCGCTTTTGGAACGTATCGGACAACTCGAACAGGAGGTCGCTGAATTAAAACAGAAGTTTCAAGAATTGTGGGACGAACTACATTAATCAATGACGAATACAACTGATTCCAAAACAGAATTATCCCAAGCCACCTTATGGCTGATGACCATTGCCACAGGTCTGGTTGTCGCCAATAATTATTATAATCAGCCATTATTGGGGCTGATTGCCAAAGACCTGCGTGTTAGCGAAGCCACAGTGAGCAGTTCGGCCATGTTAACACAAATTGGTTATGCCTGTGGGCTTTTATTGATTGTTCCCCTAGGCGATATGTTTAAGAGAAAGAAAATGATCTTAATTGATTTTATATTCATTATTCTCTCTTTGGCCGGAATGGCACTTTCCCAGTCTATCACAGCCATCCTCATCTTTAGTTTTTTGATCGGCTTTACATCCGTGATACCACAAGTTTTTGTACCTATGGCGGCAGAACTTGCCCCGAAAGAGAAACAGGCAGCTGCAATAGGCATGGTCATGTCAGGATTATTGATCGGTATCCTTTTATCACGCGTGGTCAGCGGATTTGTCGGTTCCTACTTTGGCTGGCGCGAAATGTATTGGATCGCTACAGTGATCATGATCATCACAGCAATGGCCATCGTCATCAAATTACCCGAAGTTAGCCCTAATTTTAAGGGTACTTATAAAGAATTGATGCTTTCGGTGTGGAACTTCGCCAAGAAACAACCTGTCCTGCAATTGGCTGCATTTCGTGGTGCGATGGGATTTGGAGCGTTTTCAGCCTTCTTTACGACCCTCGTTTTCCATATCGAAGGGCCACCATTTTTTGACGGACCAGCTACCGCTGGTGCATTTGGTCTTGTGGGCGCCTGCGGTGCCCTTGCAGCTGCTTTTGTCAACCGGATGACAGTATACATAGGTACCGCGAAAATTATCCTCTACGCGATATTATTGATGGTATTTAGCTGGCTGCTTTTTGCGCTATTCGGTAATTATTACTGGGGTCTGATCATTGGTGTGATCCTCATTGACCTTGGATTACAGTCCATGCACATCTTAAATCAGAGTGATTTCTACGCGCTCAATCTTGGCGCTAACAATCGTTTGAACACCGTTTATATGGTCAGTTATTTTATCGGCGGTTCAACAGGCACCTTTTTTGCGGCACAAGCATGGCAGCATTTCCAATGGCCGGGGGTTATTGCAGTTGGAACAACATACAGCTTATTGGCATTGCTCGCACACTTATTATTTGATCATAAACTAAGAAAAAACTAATATGAAATTTGGCCAAGTAGATCATCCCGAAGAGGTAGACTTCACACTGCCTTCTACGTCTCAGGAGACCTTAACCCTCCTACAACATTTCAAAAATAAAGAACCTTTTGAAGTATACGTCGGCTGTGCAAAATGGAACAAACAGGATTTAAAGGGTTTTTATCCCAGAGGAACAAAAGACGAGCTTGTTTACTATGCCAATCAATTTAACAGCATCGAACTGAATGCCACGTTCTATAATTCACCGAGCCTGGAGCAGGTAGAAACCTGGAAAAAGAAAACTCCGGCAGATTTTAAATTCTTCCCAAAAGTCCCCCAGTCTATCAGTCATTTTAGCCGATTGCTTAACGCAACGGATAAAGTCAAGTTGTTTACAGATGCTGTGGTTCGATTTGACGAAAAATTAGGTATGGTCTTCCTGCAAATGCATGACAACTACAGTCCAAAAGATATGGCACGGCTAAAATTATTCCTGCACGACTGGCCAAAAGATGTTCCCTTAGCATTGGAAGTCCGAAATAAGGAATGGTTCTCAAAAGCTGAAGTAACGAATGAACTCTATACCTTATTGGAGGAGACCGGTGTAACCAATGTATTGGTGGATACGGCGGGCAGAAGAGATATGTTGCATATGCGCCTGACTACGCCTGTCGCTTTTATCCGTTATGTCGGTGCCAACCATGCATCGGATTATGCGCGTCTAGATAATTGGATAGAAGTATTAAAACTCTGGCGGGATAATGGATTACAGAAACTATATTTTTTCATCCATCAGAATGTCGAAATTGAATCCCCCCTGCTGGCAACTCACTTTATTAAGAAAATGAATGAAACATTTCATTTGAATCTTAAATATCCAAATAAAGCAACAGGCAATACCTTATTTTAATTAATATAAATCTATGACAAAAATATTGATAGCATTTTCATTTATCCTAGTGGTCTTCTTCTCTTGCAGTGTCCAACAGGCCATAATGAAAACCGATTCAAACATGAAAAAGATACAGCTAGGCATGAGCAAAGAAGAGGTCATCAACACCATGGGAAAGCAATATAAAATCGCTGGCGCAGACCGCCTGGATGATAACGCGATAATGGAATTGATAACTTATGAGAATCCATATAATGAAGAGTATCAGCTATGGTTCAAAAACGAGGTACTCATGAAATGGAATAAAATATATAAATACAATCATAGTCATGATCGAAGTAGAAGGGATACAATCCATTAAATTGTAATTCCTATTCTCTTTCCAGAATAAAACTATGCTAAAAAAATAAGGCCCAATCTACAGATTAGGCCTTATTTTTTAGCATGATAGGGTAAACCTATTTTTTTGCATATTTAAAGTTTTTGCCGATGAAGCGAGCATTACCACCCAATTCTTCTTCGATACGCAACAACTGATTGTATTTAGCCATACGGTCAGAACGAGAAGCTGAACCTGTTTTGATTTGACCACAGTTCAACGCAACTGCCAAGTCAGCGATCGTCGCATCTTCTGTTTCACCTGAACGATGAGACATTACTGAAGTGTAACCAGAATTTTGCGCTAAAGTCACTGCATTGATCGTTTCAGTCAATGAACCGATTTGGTTTACTTTGACCAAAATGGAGTTTGCAGTATGGGTATCGATACCTTGTTGAAGACGTTTTGTATTTGTTACGAAAAGATCATCACCTACCAATTGAACGTGATCGCCAATTTTGTCAGTCAACGTTTTCCAACCAGCCCAGTCATCTTCAGCCATACCATCTTCGATAGAGATAATTGGGTATTTCGCTGTTAATTCGGCTAAATAGCTTGCTTGTTCTTCGCTAGAACGTACCGCTCCTTTATCTCCTTCAAATTTAGCATAATCATATTTGCCATCTTTGTAGAATTCAGAAGAAGCACAATCCAATGCTAAGCAGATGTCTTGACCTGGTTTGTAACCTGCGATTTCAATCGCTTTCAATACTGTCTCGATTGCATCTTCTGTTCCGTCAAATGTCGGTGCAAATCCACCTTCATCACCTACTGCAGTAGAAAGCCCTCTATCGTGTAAGATTTTTTTCAATGTATGAAATACCTCGGTTCCCCAACGTAATGCCTCGGAAAAAGAAGGAGCACCTACTGGCATGATCATAAACTCTTGGAATGCGATAGGCGCATCAGAGTGAGATCCACCGTTGATGATGTTCATCATCGGAATAGGCAATGTATTCGCGTTAACCCCACCAATATAACGGTACAAAGGTTGACGTGACTCTTGTGCAGCTGCTTTTGCTACGGCCAAAGAAACACCAAGGATAGCGTTTGCACCTAAATTACCTTTATTTTCACTACCGTCTAAATCAATCATGATTTTATCGATGGCATTTTGCTCGAAAACATCTACGCCTTCCAAAGCTTTCGCTATTTTGGTGTTTACATTTTCAACAGCTTTCAAAACACCTTTACCCAAGTATTTTGACTTGTCGCCATCGCGCAATTCTACTGCTTCGTGAACACCTGTTGAAGCACCTGAAGGAACAGCTGCACGACCAACAAAACCATTTTGTGTAGTAACATCTACCTCAATTGTAGGGTTACCGCGCGAATCCAAAATTTGACGCGCATGAACATCGATAATTAAACTCATCTCTTTATTAGACTATAATTTATTTTCATTACTTAGTGTAAATAAGACACACTCTTATCTACAGACATTTTTCACAACCAAATATAACAAAAAATGTATTTAATCCGTCATTTATTGTGAATAAAATATGACCAATCTGAATAATTGGTTCAGCAAATACCATAAAAAACCCTCCACAATAGGGAGGGTTTTTATGGTATACTACGTTTGCTTAGTTTTTGATCATTGCAACGAAATCATCAAACAAGTAACGTGAATCGTGAGGACCTGGAGATGATTCAGGGTGATATTGAACCGAGAACGCTTTTTGACCTTTGATACGGATCCCTTCGATAGATTGGTCGTTCAAATTAACGTGCGTTATCTCCACATTTTCGGAATTTTTGATATCTTCAGCTACAACACCAAAACCATGGTTTTGCGAAGTAATTTCACAACGGTTAGCGATAATATTTTTGACCGGGTGATTGATACCACGGTGTCCGTTATGCAATTTACTTGTACGGATACCATTAGCTAACGCTAAAATCTGGTGACCTAAACAGATCCCAAACATCGGCTTGTTTGCGTTCAAAATAGATTTTACAGTTTCGATAGCGTAATCCATTGGTGCTGGATCACCGGGGCCATTTGAAATAAAGTAACCGTCAGGGTTCCATTTTTCCATTTCTTCAAATGTTGTCTTAGCCGGGAAAACCTTTGTATAAACGTCACGTGCCTCAAAATTGCGCAGGATATTTTTCTTGATCCCTAAATCCAATACTGCAACACGTAAAGATGCATTTTCATTTCCGAAGAAATAAGGCTCAGTAGTCGTTACCTTAGAAGATAGCTCAAGACCATCCATCGAAGGAACTTTTGCCAACTGGCTCTTTAATTCTTCAACGTCTAGCGTTTCTGAAGAAATGATTGCATTCATAGCTCCTTTATCACGGATATGTCTTACCAATGAACGTGTATCCACATCGGAAATACCCACCAAATTTCCTTCTTCAAAATAGCTTTGAATAGACTCATCAGCCATTTTACGGCTATAGTTGATGTTGTAGTTTTTACAAACCAAGCCCGCAATCTGAATTTGATTTGATTCGGTATCATCCTCATCAATACCATAGTTACCAATATGTGCATTGGTTGTTACCATGATTTGTCCAAAATAAGATGGATCTGTAAAAATCTCTTGATAACCGGTTGTTCCTGTATTAAAACAGATCTCACCAGTAGTCGTACCAATTTTACCAGCGGCTTTACCGTGATAAACTGTACCATCTTCTAAAACTAAAATTGCAGGCAATTTGCTGTAGTTGGTCATTATCGATGTAATATTATAAAATGTGTATCTCTTCTGTTCTGAATCCTAAAGCCTTCCCTATTGGATATAAAAAAAGCCCTCAAATGGGCTAAAATATTAATTAACAATGCATTACCACGATTGACAAACCGTTTCCTAAGGCACCTACCAATAAAGACTCTACTTTAATTTTCACGGGAGACAAAGTTACGACATATCAGTTAAAAGTGAAAAACATTTTTCAATTATTTTACATCGGACCAGTTTGTCTATGTATAAATCGCCAAAAGTCTCTTAAAATCAAAAAGATGAATACAGGAACGAGCCCAAAAATCATTGGATTTGCAGACCAGGCGTCCCCCCATTGCATTTGTAACAAGGCAATAAAAGCAGTTGTCATTCCGCAACCCGGGCATTCATATCCTGAGATTGCCTTCCAAAGACAAGGAACAAGGATATGAATATCCGTCAGCATGTATAATGCGATAGCGACACCAAAATACCCTATCACAATGCTATAAATCCAATGTAATTGCAGGTATTTCAGCAGCAGATAAACCATTAGTTATTATTTAGCGGGCTTTTGATATATTGACCATCATTATCCTTGTATTTCCCCACAATGATCATGATCAGATCTATAAGCGACCAGATCCCACATCCACCCAGAGTAACTAATTGGAGAACCGCCGTTCCGATCTGCCCCAAATAGAAACGATGTCCACCGAAGGGGCCTAGAAAGAAACAAAATAACAAAGCGGGCAACCAGCGATCATCCTGGATACTGCGATTCTGCTGGAAAGGTTGGTTCGCGTAGAATATAGGCTGTTTCGCGCCACAGAGAGGACAAGCCTCAGCTTTGACATTAATTACCTGACCACATTCCACACAATATTTTTCATCTTCTGTTTTCATTTAGATTTAGTTTGGCGATGGAACTAAAAACCAGTATCCATCAGGGATTAAATAATAGGTTGAAATTAATAAAAAAACTTAAAAAACATATATTTTTTGAATTACGAGTATGCGCGCTAGTTCATCTCCTGCCTCAAAATATCCAACGCGTTGTTACCTGCGGCTAATGGAGAATGATCTATTACCACAAAACTGCGATCTTTTGTTACATAAGCGCAACTTCTTCCTTTATTTTTTTTGCAGCAAGTCAGAAACAACGAGTGACCAAATTTGGTTTTTCAACATTACTTATTCAGTGATTGTTCAGTGCTTGTTCAGTGATCACTCAATATAGACTGAATAAATAGTGAATGAGCACTGAATAAAAATTGATTGAAAATTGTGATTAGGAATAAGTTGGTAGTTGGATGTATCCGTTTTAATGTTTATCTTAATTCGTTATAATCAGCCAATTGGAGCAATCATCAAAAAGGGAATTATACCAAAAGTTTGGGGACAGTAATTTTTAAACATAAAATTTCATCTGCTTGATCCCATTTTTAACCGCAAATAATATAAACAGGAAAGGCGCTTCATGACATGAAGCGCCTTTCCTGTTTATATTATTCAACTATTAAGAGTTTATTGCTTTCCAGATCATATCTTTCAATGGCAGAATATTTTTACCGCTGACAGATGAGATGAAAATATACGGAAGCCCCTCAGGAAGCTGCTGTTCCATTTCCTTCTCAAGTTCATCATCAAGCATATCAGATTTTGTAATCGCCAATAACTTGGGTTTATCCGCTAGCTCGGGATTATATGCTGTCAATTCATTCAGTAAAATACCATACTCTTCCGCTATCGTGCGGTCTGTATCAGCAGGCACCATAAATAACAATACTGAATTGCGTTCAATGTGTCTTAAGAAACGATAACCGAGTCCCTTCCCTTCCGAAGCACCCTCAATGATCCCCGGAATATCGGCCATCACAAACGAGCGGTTATCACGATAACTCACCATACCGAGATTAGGCACCAATGTGGTAAATGGATAATTAGCAATTTCAGGTTTTGCTGCCGAGACTACAGACAACAAGGTTGATTTACCTGCATTCGGAAAACCTACCAGACCAACGTCTGCTAGCACCTTAAGTTCGAGAATCATCCATTGCTCTTTGCCTGGCATCCCCGGTTGCGAAAATCGAGGTGTCTGTTTTGTAGGCGACTTAAAATGCCAGTTACCTAAACCACCCTTTCCTCCCGGAACCAAGATCTTCGTCTCACCATCTTCGGTAATATCAAACAACACCTCACCGGTCTCTGCATCCTTGGCAATGGTACCCAACGGCACCTCCAATATTTCATCATGACCAGTGGCACCTGTCCGTAGCGAACTACCACCAGATTCACCATTGGAGGCAATGATATGTTTGCGGTACTTTAGATGGAGTAATGTCCAAATATTAGTCGTTCCTTTTAGGATAATATGTCCTCCACGGCCGCCATCACCACCATCAGGTCCTCCCGTAGCTGTGTGCTTGTCACGATGCAAATGAGCCGAACCTGCCCCACCATGTCCCGAACGACAACACACTTTCACATAATCAACAAAATTCGATCCTTGCGCCATTTACAATGTATTACAGTCTAAAAAAGTATTTATTTCAATTAATAATTATCGATAATATCCGTTAGGTTTTTGAAGATTGTATCTATATCGCCAATACCATCTACCTTGGACAATTTACCTTGTGCTTCGTAATAAGGCAACACATGAATTGTTTTTGTAAAATATTCATCAATGCGTTTTACCAATTTATCAGCATCGTCATCTGAACGGCCAGAGATCTCTCTACGTTTAGCGATGCGCGCTTTCAGTTCGTCTTCATTTACATCCAGTGCGATTACAACTGAGATTGACGTGTTGACACCTTCCAAAAAAGCATCCAATGCCTCAGCTTGAACAACAGTACGTGGGAATCCGTCAAAAATAAATCCTTTTGCTTCAGGGTTCTTTTTCACTTCCTCTTCCAGCATTGCTATCGTAATCGAATCTGGCACTAAATTTCCCTCAGCAATAATCTGGCTTACTTGTTGACCAAGTGGCGTTTGACCTTTAATATGTGCTCTAAAAATATCACCAGTTGAAATATGAATCAATTGATATTTTTCAATAAGCTTTGCAGATTGAGTTCCCTTACCTGCACCCGGAGGGCCAAATATTACAAGGTTTAGCATAGTTTTATTTAAGAAATTAAAACGAGTTAAAAAATAAAAGCCTAATCACAGATGATGACTAGGCTTTTCAGTCGTGCGCTCCAAGGGAGTCGAACCCCTAACCTTCTGATCCGTAGTCAGATGCTCTATCCAATTGAGCTAGGAGCGCAGTAAACCATTACGTTTAGAACTCTGTCCCATTTGTTTTGGTGACGCAAATATAGTCAGAATTCATTTTTTTACAAATTTTTTTTCAAAAAGAAGTTTCCATACACCCAAATATTCTACGCTTACTTCACCTTCTTTTATGAAAAAAGCCAATCTTCAAGATTGGCTTTTTGTGCACTCCAAGGGAGTCGAACCCCTAACCTTCTGATCCGTAGTCAGACGCTCTATCCAATTGAGCTAGGAATGCTTCTTTTTAATAATACAGAAGCTGTATATTGTGCGCGCCAAGGGAGTCGAACCCCTAACCTTCTGATCCGTAGTCAGATGCTCTATCCAATTGAGCTAGGTGCGCTGGGCAACCAAAACAAATCCGTATCCTTTTCCGTTTTGGTGATGCAAATATCGATATATTTATCGATTTAACAAACATTTTTTCTCTTTTTTTAACTTTATGAAACAACATTTCGTTTATCTCGTTGATAATATTATATTTAAAATATCAACTTTTTTTTCAGACACTGACAAATTGTTATTATTCATGAGCAAAAGAGAATTAAAACTCAGCAAAATCCGCATTGGAGATATCAGCATCTCCTATTATATCCGTCCTAGCACAACATACCCTGCCCCTAAAACCGTGTTATTTATCCATGGGTTCCCTTTCAATAAGAATACCTGGAAACAACAATTGTTAGATCTTGACGAGGAATATACAGGGATTGCCCTAGATGTCAGAGGACATGGCCTCAGTACAAATGGACATGGTTTCTTTTCCGTCGATGTGTTTGCAAAAGATCTTGTTGAATTTATCCGGAAATTGGATCTCAATCATGTTGTGCTCTGCGGTATCTCCATGGGTGGTTATATCGCCTTGCGTACCTATGAGTTGATCGGCCAGCAGCTCGCCGGTTTAATTTTATGTGACACCAACTCCCTTGCTGATGATAATAAAGGCAAACAAAAACGATTTGATTCCATACAGGCATTGCTTAAATATGGCCGAAGACCGTTTGCTATCGGTTTTACGGAAAATGTATTCTATGAAAAAACAATCCGAGAAAACCCTGAAGCCGTTGAACTCATCAAGAGCTGTATCCGTAGAAATGAGCTTTCCAGTATATGTTCAACACAACTCGCCCTGGCTTCCCGGACAGACACGACACATTCCCTGAAAACGATTATTATCCCCACACTAGTCATTAAAGGCAAACACGATAAATTGATGAGCGAAGAGCAGACGAGCATTCTTATCGAAAATATCCCTGATGTTAGATTTATGGAATTTGAAGAATCAGGGCATCTGCCGAATCTTGAAGAACCCGAAAAGTTCAATAGGGTATTGAATGAATTTTTAGCCAGTATATAAGATCCTCGTTATTGCGAAGCTATCATGAGGGGATCATAAAACCAAAAACTCAGGAAAGTCCGAATATAAAAAAAGCCACACGAGTGGCTTTATTTCTTTTTTCATTGAGATTTCATCCTGGGTACGTTAGAACGAAAAATCATCTTTTGAACGACTATCGGCTTCTTCTGCGTACGCATCGTCAAAGTTAGGCTCATAACGTTTTTCGATTACTTCTTGGTTAGACTTAATGTAATTTACAACATCTGTCAAACCCTCCGCAAACTTCTCAAAATCTTCTTTGTATAAGAAAATCTTATGCTTAATAAACTGGCCATCCTCAAAGCGCTTCTTGCTTTCTGTGATAGTAATGTAGTAATCGTTCGATCGAGTTGCTTTTACATCAAAAAAATAAGTTCGCTTACCTGCTCTCACCTTTTTTGAAAAAACCTCTTCACGCTCTTTGTTTTCAAAATCTCCCATTGGTTGTTATTTAAGTTTAAAGTAATCTTAATCTTTGATAAATATATAATAATTCATTTTAATACACCAAATAATATTAAAAAAAAAGACAATAAACCGTAAAAATGGCATATCCATTCCATCGACGGTCGATAAAAATTAAACAACAAGATTTTTTACCGACGAAATCAGTACATTTACCGAAAATATAAGTTGTATTACCTAAAGCGAATATGCATAGTTTATTTGTGCCTCTATCTTTGAGTCATAAATAGTAAAAACATTATGGAAAAAGAACCTATCATACCAAACAGCAATAACAGCCGCAATATCGTGGGGGCCATTGTCATCATCGTAGGTATATTCTTATTATTGAATAACCTGAATTTAGGAGACTGGTTTCCGGACTGGTTATTTAGCTGGCCAACAATATTGATCATTATTGGTTTAGTGATTGGCGTAAACTCTCAATTTCAGAAAAAATCGGCAATCATCTTATTGATTATCGGTGGTGCCAGCCTGATTTCCCGAATGATGCGTACGGACTTTGGATCAGTAACCGTCCCTATTATCATCATTTCGCTTGGGATTTATTTTATCATGAGTAAACGGAAACCGCCGATGGTTCCGCCTGCTTACCCTAATCCACCACAGAATCCTTACGATTGGGATAAGCGCGTCAATAGTCCTACAGATACTCCGGCGGACGCCACAGCCCCCGATGCAGAGGCAAAACCTTTTAACGAACAATACGGACCAAGCCAACAAGCCTCGCCTAACGCGCAGGCTTTTGGCAACAAAGATAATAGTTCATTTCATCAGTCTTTTGAGGACAGCCTTAATCTGAATACGATTTTTGCAGGCCAAAAGAAAGTCATTTATTCCAAACAATTTAGAGGTGGCAATTTGACCAACGTCTTCGGAAGTATTGAATTGGATCTAACAAAGGCAGATATCCAACAGGCAATTGTCATCGATACATTTCAATTATTTGGCAGCGCACGTATTATTATCCCACCACATTGGACGGTATTCAGCAATGTAGCCTCCATTTTAGGATCTGTCGATGACCGGAGATTTCAGACGATATACAATCCTGACACCGATAAAAAGATCTATATCACTGGAACATGTATATTGGGCAATTTAACGATAAAAAATGCTTAATAGATGAAAAACAAACTGTCTCTCAGTGTTAAAAGTCGATTAATAGGCATTATTTGTATATCCGTATTTATCGGATATCTTGCATTACAATATTTACTGATGCTACGTTCAGGATTTGATTCCGAGCTGGCATTTAAAGATTCATTGATCAATAGTGCTGTGATGATGTTTTGCTGCTATGGCATGTCCTCTGCGTTAAACTTCTACACACCACAACCCCGCGAGATATGGAAGGTGCTGATTATAGGCCTGATTATGGCCGCCATTAGTACTGGGTTGAGCCGTTTTATAATGAGCTATTTTATTCAGCCCAACTTTATCACGCTACTGGATTTAACACTACCATTTCGTGGTATCGTTAACTTCCTTATCCTCACTTCTGTTGCTATTATCAATATCGTCTGGAATATCCAGGAAGATAATATCAATAACATCAAACGGAAACAAGAGTCCGAAAATCTGCTTCGCGAGGCGGAGCTCTATAATTTACGGCAGCAGCTGCAGCCACACTTTTTATTTAACAGCTTAAATTCGATCATCGCTCTAATTGGCGCGAATCCGGATGAAGCGCGTAATATGACATTTCAACTATCTGATTTTTTACGGGGCACGATGAGAAAGGAAAACAATCAGATTATCACACTGGAAGAAGAACTGGACCATCTACAACTTTATCTTGATATTGAAAAAGTACGTTTTGGCCATCGTCTAAACACTTCCATCTCCTCCTCTGAGGAGATATTTAGTAATAAATTGCCAGCAATGATCATCCAGCCTTTGGTAGAGAATGCCATTAAGCATGGACTGTACAATATAACCGACCAAGTCGAAATACAAATTAAATGCACCTCGAATGAGGGACAACTCCTAATTCAAATTACCAATCCATTTGATGTCGAGGAGCAATCAAGTCCTAAAAAAGGTACCGGATTTGGGCTTTCCAGTATTCAACGCAGATTATATCTTTTATATGGAAGAAATGATCTTATGGAGACACAGATTCAGGACAATATATTTACTAGCACCCTAAAAATACCTCAATATGATTAAAGTCGTTATCATTGATGATGAACCCTTAGCACGCTCCATTATTTCGGGCTATTTAAAAAATGAAGCCGATGTAACCATTATGGCTGAATGTGGAGATGGTTTTGAAGGCGTTAAAGCGATCCAGACACATGAACCTGATCTGGTTTTTTTGGATGTCCAAATGCCTAAATTGACCGGTTTTGAAATGCTCGAATTGGTGGACAACCCTCCTGCCGTTATTTTCACCACAGCATTTGACGAATATGCGTTAAAGGCCTTCGAAAAGAATGCACTGGATTATCTGCTAAAACCGGTCTCCCCGATGCGTTTCAAAAAAGCCTTGGAGAAATTTAGGTCGAGCTATTCTGCACCCGAGAAGAAGGTCCAACCTAACTATGAGGTACTCGCTGCACAAGACGAAACAAAGATCGACCGTATTGTTGTCAAAACAGGTACACAAATCAAAATAATCCCAATTGATACCGTCAAATACCTAGAGTCTTATGATGACTACGTAAAAATTCATACCAAAGATGGCATGTATCTCAAGAATAAGACCATGGCGTTTTTCGAAAAATCCCTAGATCCAAACCAGTTTGTACGTATACATCGTTCGTTTATCATCAAAGTCGATCAATTGGCTAAATTGGAGCCCTATGAAAAAGACTCTTATATTGCTGCGCTGATCTCTGGAGAGAAGCTCAATATCAGTAAATCAGGCTATGCCCGATTAAAACAATTGATTGGAATTTAAACATTCCGTAGATTTGTGCCTAACAATGGTTATGAAACATTTTTATACAGCAATCTTGTTGGGCATCACATCTTACTCCTTTGCTCAGACAAATCAAGCAGAACAGGTCAACAAAGGAGTTTACAATAGATTGGAATTCTTCATCAATTCCCAGATGACAGACTCTGCCTATAATCTAGCGAGCAATTCTTATAAACAACAATATAGTCTTCCAAAGTTTACACAGATACTGCGACAGATCTACCCTTTGGGAAGGATCAAAAGTTCAGATATCACTAATTTCGAAAAAGGTACAGCAACCTATCGTCTGGATTTTGACGGTCAGACTTATGAAGTATTGTTTGCGACAGATTCGACACTCAAGTTTAACACCCTGCACTTTAGTCAGCTGAATGAACCTACAGCAGACAAAAATATTACCGAGAAACCGATTGAGACTGCGATCGCAACGAAAGCCGTCGACAAAGAGGATTTTTTCATCGATTCTGTTGCAAATTCTTACCTAAAACAACAAAACACACAGTCGCTTGCGATAGGTATTATTAAAAATGGGCAGTCGAAAACCTATTTTTACGGCGAGACCGCAAAAGGTAACCAAACATTACCGACAAAAACCTCGCCCTATGAAATTGGTTCACTCAGCAAAGTCTTTACAGCTATCCTATTATCAAATCTTGTTGAGGAAGGAACAATTACCTTGGATCAACCTATATCATTATTCCTTCCAGATACACTAAAAAAGAATGAGGACCTGGCGAAGATAACTTTTCAGATGTTAGCCAACCATACCTCGGGATTCCCACGACTTCCCGACAATTTTGATAAAGTAAAAGGATACAACCAAAATGATCCCTACAAAGGATACGATAAAAAAGCACTCTATAGTTATTTATCCAGTTTCAAAAACAAAAAAACACCCGGAGAAGAATACGAGTACAGCAATTTGGGTTATGCAATATTAGGCGATATCATCTGTAGTATCTATAAAAAGCCATATGACCAGATTGTTCGTGAAATCATCTGCAAACCGCTCGACATGAATAATACCTTTCAGGTATTAGATCCTAAAAGAAAAGATACCTTTAAAGTATACAATAAAGAAGGACAAGAAGTAACCTCTTGGTCTTTCGACACTTTTAGCGCTGCAGGTGGATTAAAATCAACTGTGGAAGATCTGCTTAAATTTGTAAATGCACAGTTTAAGATGCCACAGAGCCCGCTAGAAAATGCGATGGCCAACACGAAATTATTTACTTTCTTTCTCCCTCCTGATACGGACTTGGGATTGGCATGGCACATGAACCTACTTGATGATCTTACTTTTTATTGGCACAATGGCGGTACAGCAGGAAGCAGCTCCTACCTCGCCTTGTCTCCAGATAAAAAAAGTGCCGTCGTCATCTTGTCCAATACTGCAATCTCTGTCGACGATAAGGGAAAAAGCATTTTAGACAATCTGCTTCATACAAAATAAGATCTTCCTGCCTTTTGCATTAACTGCGATGAAAATTCACTGCAGGTTGTTTCAGGCAAATAGACTAAGTGTAGTCAGCTCATTGATACCTTAAAAAACGAATACGAATCAAGAAAAAAGACATTTTAAAAAAACAAAATATTATTATCAGAGCTATATCGAAACAACGATATAGCTTTTTTTGTTGTCATAAAAAGGGTTATTTTTTTGTTGTTACACAAACTGTTAACCATTAACTTTGATTAACAGCCCAAATAAACTGGGCACTTATAATTTTATTTTACAACAGGCTCCACGATAGCATTACATTTACATGAAGATATTTATCACAAAACGAATCCCACAAAAAGGTATCGATCTATTAACGACAACTGGACATGAGGTAGCAATACATGATTCCGCTACCCCGCTTTCCCCTACCGAACTTATCTGGGCAGGACAACAGGTCGATTATGTACTAAATGGTGGTATGCAAAAGTTTGACGAAGAATTTTTCCAAAACTGTCCCAATCTTAAAGCGTTATCCCTTATGAGTGTTGGTTACGATAACGTTGACATCCTTGCAGCAACGAAATATGGTATCCCTGTGAGCAATACACCAGGTGTGCTTTCTGGCGCTACAGCTGATGTTGCTTTCCTATTGATGCTGGCCGTTTCCAGGAAAGCTTTCTTCAATCACAAACAGATTTTGCAAGGCCAATGGAAAGGTTTCGACCCCACAGCACATCTGGGTATTGAACTCAATAATAAAACATTGGGTATCTATGGGCTTGGACGGATCGGTCTTGAATTTGCCCGTAAAGCAAGGGCTGCTTATAATATGGAAATCATTTATTATAACCGTGGGCGTAACTTGGAGGCTGAACGGATCTTGGGGGCGAGATATGTCAACTTTGATGATCTGTTAACCCAAAGTGACGTGCTTTCCATTCACGCTGCACTCACAGCGGAGACATCCAATAGATTTAATCGGGATACATTTAAGCGCATGAAAAACTCCGCGATTCTGGTCAATACGGCACGTGGCGGATTAGTGCAGGAGGAAGACCTCGCCAATGCTTTACGCACAGGTGAATTATGGGGAGCGGGACTCGATGTCACAAACCCTGAACCCATGGCAGCAGACAACCCACTACTGAATCTTGAAAATGTATGTATTCTACCGCATATCGGATCTGCAACTGTGGAAACCAGAGACAATATGGCCCTAATGGCGGCAAGCAATTTATTGGCAGCGATCAAAGGTGAAAAGATGCCACAAACTATAAATCCAGAAGTATATTCATGAAACGACATTTCTTTCAGTTCCTGAATAAGCTCAATAAAGCAATCCTTCCCAAATATGGGAAGCAGGATCCCTTGAAACTAAAAAAGTACCAACAGGCCATATTAGCCTACCGGTACTTTATTCTTATTCGTGCCCTGGCAGATGATTAAATATCTGTTTTGACTTGTTTTCCCTGATCGTTCCCATTAGAAATAATGCTGATCTGTGTTGGATTCGGAGCTACACTCATATCATTTCGTTCCAGTTCAAGCATAATTTTTTCCTGCATTGAATTCCTTGCCGGCCAATAATGCTCGCGCTTTGTCCATGCTCTTACGGTCAACACAATAGCGCTCGTTCCCAGTTCTTTCACAAATACTGTCGGTTCGGGTGTAGTCAAAACGGTCTCATTCGAGCGAAGCACCCGAAGGATAATATCCTTTGCGTCCTTTATGTTCTTATCGTACGATATGCTTACAGTATATTCAAACATCCGTTGAACGATTTTTGTATAATTCTTGATCACCGAATTAGCTAATGGACCATTCGGACTAAAGATTCGCACGCCATCGTCACCAATCAATGTTGAATATAAAATATCAATCCGCTCGACAGTTCCTGCTGTACCATTCGCACTTGAGATGTAGTCTCCTACTTCGAAAGGTCTAAACATCAGGATCAACACCCCACCGGCAAAGTTGCTTAGGCTTCCCTGAAGTGCCATACCGACAGCCAAACCAAAGGCAGACAATGCCGCTATAAAGGAGGTCGTCTGTATGCCAATCTGACTGGCAACGGTCAACATCAACATCACCCACATCACAATCCTTACGATACTGGAGATAAATGCACGTATTGAAGGATCAACATTTCTCTTCTCAAAACGCTTGTGCAATAATCGGTTGACCAGATCGATAACATATTTGCCAATAATCAATAAAATAATACCACCTATAATACCTGGTATTGAATCAATGACGATATCGGTCAATCGTCCAAATCTAGTCCCTAGACTATTTAAATTACTTTCCATGTTTATTAAATATATTTCCATGCTTTTTGAAACAAGGATTGTTCCAACATCCAAACTTACCTTTCAAAATATTAAAATCGTTGAAAAATACCACAAAAGACCAAATTAACACCACTATAAAAAGAATATTTGAGCTAACTTTGTAGTATGAATAGAAAAAACACCATTCCTATTATAGATAGTTGCAGTCTCGATCTCAACAATAAAACAACTATCCATATTGATGACTTAAGTGAATACGTCATCAAACATGCGAATATGGTGTTTCCTCACAAGCACAATTTTTTTCATTTTGTATTATTTACGAAAGGTTCAGGTGATCACATCATCGATTTCAATCATTATAAAATTAAACCCTTTCAAATCTACTTCATGGCTCCGGGTCAAGTGCATACCTGGAATTTTGTCGGCGATGAAGGAGGCTATGTCGTCAATTTTTCGGTCGACTATTTCCAATCGTTTTTATTACGTACAGATTATCTGGAGCGTTTCAGTTTCCTACAGGGCAAAATTGAGCATTTAATTTTTGAACTGGAAGGACCTTGTCGTGCTCAGGCAACGAATATTCTGGATGAAATCTTATCGGCGAAGTCTAGCGGCCTATCCGAAGATTATATCCGTACACTGCTACTCCAATTTCTATTATATGTCTCCATTTGTTCAGAAAAGGAACAAAAAGACGGAAGCAACCCCTATAATCATAAAATATTCAATAGCTTTCAGCAATTGGTTGAACAACAGTTTAAATCTACCAAATTACCGAGTGTATATGCGGATCAACTATTTATCACCCCAAATCACCTGAATGCGATCTGTAAATCCTATATCGGTCAGTCCGCTGGAGAGATCATCCGCAACCGGATTGTCCTGGAAGCAAAGCGACTGTTAATTAATCGAAATTTAAATATCACTGAAATTGCAAATGAATTGCAGTTTAAGGACAACTCTTATTTCACCAAATTTTTTAAAAAATCCACTGATCTCACACCCGAGGAGTTCAGAAAACAACTATAACTATGGAAGAAGTTAAATACGAACTATCGGAATTCAAAGCCGCATGGCAAGCAAAATGTCCAAGATGTAGAGTCGGTCATGTCTACAAAGGCCCTGCCTATGGCCTAAAGGTACAAAAGATGAACAGTCATTGTGAATACTGTGGTCTCCGTTATGAGCGTGAGCCGGGTTATTTCTATGGTGCGATGTATGTCACCTATGCATTTGCTATCGCAGAGATGGTGACGGCCTGTATGGCAACTTACATCCTTACCGGCAATGATTCGTCCTTCATTCTTTATGCGACTGTTGCTATATTAAGTGTTGTATTAATGTCTCCTTTCAATTACCGATATTCACGTGTCATTTTGATGTATTGGCTGACGCCGGGATTGCGCTATGATCCCAATGTCAAAAAGAAGGAAGTTGATGTGAAAGCTTCTGCATAAACATCATTATCCTTATCTTTATGCTGATGAAGGATATCCTATATTTGGACAACAATGCAACCACCCGAATTTTGGATGAAGTATGGCAGGAGATGATCCCATATTTCATCCAAAATTATGCAAATGCGTCCAGTGTTTATCACCAGATGGGTAGAGCCGCAAATGCAGCGATTCAACAGAGCAGAGCGCAAGTCGCCGAGGCTTTACATTGTACGCCAAAGGAAATTTTTTTCAATTCCGGAGCTACCGAAAGCATCAATACCGTACTGCAGGGTGTATTTGATAAATACCGGTCTCAAGGAAATCATATCATTACAGCCACTACAGAGCATAAAGCAGTATTAAGCTGCTGTGAACAACTGAGCAAACAAGGGGCTCAAATCACCTATCTTCCCGTTGACAGTCAGGGGCACATAGTCTTGGATGATCTTAAAAATGCCATTACCGCCAAAACCATATTAATCTGTCTGATGGCTGCGAATAATGAGACTGGTGTACTGACTGAGATCGAACAGGTGGCCTCCATCTGCAATAAAGAAGATATTCTATTTTTTTGCGACGCCACACAAGCAATCGGAAAAGTTGCGATCGACCTCCAGCAGCTTCCTATTGATCTTTTATGTCTGAGTGCACATAAAATTCATGGCCCAAAAGGAATTGGTGCACTTTATATCCGACGCAAATCAAAGCCCATTCAGCTTACTTCATTAATTTTAGGTGGTGGTCAGGAGAATGGTTTTCGGGGGGGCACCTACAATGTTCCGGCCATCGTCGGCTTTGGAAAGGCGATCTCTATGCTAAACCCACAAGCCTATACAATCGTTCGGGCATATCGGGATCTATTGGAAGCCGAACTGGCTGATATTCCTGAAATTATTATACATGGGCAAAATACCCTCCGCCTACCGACGACAAGCTATATCAGTTTCAAGCATGTGCTCGCAAGCGAGATTATGACCGCCTGTCCTACTTTGGCCCTATCCTCCGGCTCCGCCTGTGTTACCGGATCAAGGGAACCCTCACATGTACTGCTCGCCATGGGTATATCCAAAGAAGATGCACTTTCTGCAATCAGATTTAGTCTAAGTATATTGACCACAGATGAAGAAATCCTACAATGCGCACAATTAATCAAAGAGGCTGTACAAAAAATAAGAGATCAATCGCCCATATGGCAACTTTATAAGGCTGGATTGATCAGTTAATTTATGACATTCTAAAAACTTAAGAGCAGACGAAATATAGCGATATTGTATGTATCTTTGTTGTAGACAAAGATACAACTATGATTACAGTTACTGATAAAGCAAAAACTCGTATCGAGGCAATCATGAAGGATGAGCAATATGACGACAATTACTTTGTGCGTGTTGCTGTAGAAAGTGGTGGTTGCTCAGGCTTAAGCTATAAACTGAATTTCGATAATGAGGAAAAAAAGGGAGACCAGTTTTTCGAAGATAAAGGAGTTAAAATCTGTTTGGATATCAAATCATTCCTCTATTTAGCGGGAACGGAACTTGATTACTCCGATGGGTTGGACGGAAAAGGATTTGAATTCCATAATCCAAATGCAAGCCGTACATGTGCCTGTGGCGAGAGTTTCTCGGTATAAGCGGATCCCATTCCATAAAAT